>JACPUR010000001.1:0-300000 GCA_016192135.1 Candidatus Tectomicrobia bacterium
AACTCCGGCAGCTACCCCGCGGATAACTTCTTCCCGGCCACCTTCGCGGCCGTGGGCTTCACCGACCAGGCCGGGGGCGATTACCGCCTCGCCGCCTCCAGCCCCTACAAGGGCGCGGGCACCGACGGCAAGGACCTCGGCGCGGACATCGGAGCCTTGACCGACGCCACGGGTGGGGCCGTCTCCGGGGTGATGCCCGTCGCGGTCGCCTCCAATCCGCCCGCCCAGCCCTCCGTGACGCCCCCGTCCTCCGATCCGGTCCCGTCCAACCCGGCTCCCTCGACGGCCTCCAACACATCGTCCCCCACCCCGTCCACTGCGACCTCCAGCGCGACACCGTCGACCGTGTCCAGCACCGGCAGCACCAGCTCCACCACCACCAGCCCCGCCGGCAGCAGCAGCGGCGTCAGCTCCGGTGGAGCCGCCGGCACCGGCTCCGGCCCCGCCGCGATCGCGGCCACGAGCGGGGGAAGCGGCGGCGGAGGAGGAGGGGGGGGCGGGTGCACGATCCGCTTCCAGCCGGGCGAGGGCGAGGGCTGGCTGAGCGGCCCCCTCAACATGCTCCTCCCCTGGCTGCCCCTGCTCCTCTTCGCGACGCGCCGCCGCTGCCTCAAGGCGAGGGCCCGCGTCCAAGAAGCGTGAGGGGCGGATGCTCCGGGCGGGGATGTGGGCGTATGGCCGGGGGGAGATGCTCGACGCGTCGATGGCGGCGCTCATGTTCACGGCCTTCGCCGGGAGCGCGGCCCCGCTGGCCCAGGGAGCCAGCCCCCCGGTGCCCCCGTACGCGGTCACCGCGATCGCGGGAATCCTGACGGCCGCCGGCTGGATGGGCTGGAAGCAGATCGGCCCGAAGGAAATGGGTTTCGCCTGGACTCTCCGGACGGCGCCCTGGACTCTCGCGGCGCTCGCGCTGGCGCTGCCGGGCGCGGCCCTCTGGGCCTGGACGGCGGGGGGAGATCGGGGAGGGGCCCCGGACGGCCTCCGGATATGGCTGGCGCTCATCGGCTTCCAGCTGCTCTGGGTCGCGCTCCCGGAGGAGCTTCTCTTCCGCGGGGCGCTTCAGGGGATGCTGCGGAGGGGAGACAGCGCCCAGGATCCTTTCCCCATTCCTCTTTCCGTCATCTGCTCCGGCATCCTCTTCGCCCTGGTCCATGTGATGGCGGAGCAGTCGGTGGGGGGACTCAGGGTCTTCGCGCCGGGGATCCTCTTCGGGGTCCTGCGGGAGCGGACGGGTTCCCTCCTCGCGCCCATCCTGGTCCACGCCGCGAGCAACGCGGCGCTGGCCGTGTTCCTGGGGCGCGCCGGCTGAGACTTCTCGCGGCACAACGGGTGCGGCACAACCGGCGGGCGCGCCGCCCGCGCGGCGGCGGACGGCCCGTCCCATGAGGGAATCGATGAAACCGCTTCCGGCCGTGCGAAAGACCCTGGCCGCGCTCGCGCTCCTCGCCGCGCTCGGCGCGGCCCTCCCGGCCGCGGGCGCTCCGGCCGGCGGCGAGGACCCCCTTTGGATGGGCCGGGGGGCCATGGAGAAGGAATGGGGCAAGGTCCTCCGCCTGAGCGGGGAGATTGGCCCCGCGGCGTACCGCTACGAAGAGCACTTCGGCGCCACGTCGAGCCGCTTCGAGTCCGAGGGAGTGTCCTGGACGCTGTTGGGGGAACTGGAGCTGCTCCCTCCGCTGGGGGTGGGCGCCGCCCTGGAGGTCACCCGCATCGGCCGGGACATCGAGACCTGGAGCAACCTCCCGGCCGGCACCGTCATCGGGACCCAGGTCGACCAGACGAACGACACCCAGGTGGACGTCGGCATGCTGGATATCTACGCCAGCCTGGCCGTCGTCCGCGCCGCGAGCCTCGAGCTGGAATTCCTGGCGGGGTGGCACTTCCTGCGCCACCGGTTCGAGCGGTCGAACTTCGCCTTCCAGGTGTCCGGGTTCACCATCCATTCCATCCTGGGGCCGGTGAGCGAGGACGTGTCGGCGGACGGGCCCTCCCTCGGCGCCCGCCTCACCGCGAAATACAACGGGTTCGTCCTGGGAGGGGGGCTCCAGTGGGCGTACCTTCCGAACCTGAGGGCGGAGAACAGCCTCCTCGGCAACATCGAGTCGGAGGGAAATTCCCTGCGCTGGAGGCTCGGCCTGGGCTACCGGGCGCGGGAGTGGCTGGAGCTGGGCCTTAGCTACCGGGGCACCTACATCGAGGTGGAGGAAGGCCGGAGCGTCAACGCCGTCCTCCCCAACAACCGGACCTACATCAACTCCATCTTCTTCCAGGCCGAGATCCGGTTCTAGCGGCGCCCGGTGGGCCGGGGCGCTCAGCCCTCCGCGGAGACGAGCCCGATCCGGATCGCGTAGCGCACCAGGCCGGGCACGTCGAAGATCTGCAGCCGCTCCATGATCTGCGCCCGGTGGGCCTCCACCGTCTTCGCGCTCACCTGAAGCGTGAACGCGATCTCCTTCGTGCTCTTTCCCTCCGCCATGAGCTGGAGAATCTGCCGCTGCCGGGGCGTGAGCGGGTCGAAGGGGCCTTTCGACTCCTCGGCCCGCTTCAGGTAGTCGTTCACCACTTTCCTGGAGATCCGGGGGCTCAGGTAGCTCTCCCCCCGGCAGACGGCCTGTATCGCCACCTCGAGCTCCGCCGGGACGGAATCCTTCACCAGATAGCCGGCCGCTCCCGAGCGCAGCGCCTGGAAGACGTACTCTTCGCTGCTGTACATGGAGAGGATGATGACGCGGACGCGTGGATGCTCCTTCACGATCCGGGCCGTCGCGTCCAGGCCGTTCAGCCCGGGCATCGCGATGTCCATCAGGATGACGTCGGGGGCGTCGCGCGCGGCGACTTCAAGCGCCTGGGGGCCGGTCGAGGCCTCCCCCGCCACCTCGACCCCGGCCATGCGCTCCAGAAGGGAGCGGATGCCCGCACGGACGATGGCATGGTCGTCCGCCAAAGCCACCCGGACGCTCGTCATCCAATTCCGGCCTTGCTTCGCCCTTGGATCCCTTCGTTCGAGGGCCGAAGGGGCACCTTGAGGCATATGCGGGTTCCGTTTCCGGGGGTGGACAGGATGTCGAGAGAGGCCCCGATGAGGGCGGCCCGCTCCTGCATCCCGACCAGCCCCATGCTCAGCCCGGCGGCGGCGTACCGCAGCTTGGATTCGGCGTCGAAACCCCTCCCGTCGTCCTGGACGACCATCTCATAGGCGCCGCCCGCGCGCCGGAAGGTGAGCTCGACCTCCTTGGCCTCCGCGTGGCGGCTGACGTTGGTCAGCGCCTCCTGGGCGATGCGGAAGCAGGCGGTTTCGACCTCGATGGGGAGCCGGCCGCCGACCGGATCGGCGTCGAAGTGGAGGCGGAACCCGCTGCGCTGGGCCTGGCGCCCGGCCGACCACCGGAGGGCGGCCACCAGCCCCAGGTCGTCCAGGATGGACGGGTGCAGGTCGAGCGAGAGGTTCCGGACCTGCCTCAGTAGGCTGTCGGCGAGGTCCGCGCTCTCGGCCAGGTACTTGGCGTTGGACATCGCCGGCGTCTGCAGGGCGAGGTCGAGGTTGATCTTGAGGGCGGTGAGGGCCTGGCCGGTTTCGTCGTGGAGCTCCCGGGCGATGGCCCGGCGCTCGGTCTCCTGCAGCTCCAGCAGCCGGCGGGAGAGGAACTGCAGCCGGTCGGCGTACTCCTTGAGCTTCTCCTGCTCTTCCTTCCGGGCGGTGATGTCCTGCGTCACCTTGGCGAAGCCGCCGAGCTGGCCGTCCTCCGTCCTCAGCGCCGCCATGAGCACGCTGGCGAAGAACCTCGATCCGTCCTTCCGGACGCGCCAGCCCTCCTCCCGGTGGCGCCCGTTCTCGGCCGCCAGCCGCAGCGCCTCCTCGGGCCTCAGATCGCGGAGGTCCTCCTGCGTATAGAAGCAAGAGAAGTGCCGGCCGACGATCTCGTCGGCGCGGTAGCCCTTGATCCGCTCGGCGCCGTCGTTCCAGGTGATCACGTTCCCGTGGGGGTCGATCAGGCAGATGGCGTAGTCCTGCACGCCCTCCACCAGCAGGCGGAACCGCTCCTCGACGCGCCGCATCTCATCCAGGGTCCGCTGCCGCTCCACCGCGATGGCCGCCATGCGGGCGGCCGACTCCAGCAGCTCCCGGTCCTTTTCGCTCGGGGAGAGGTGCGGCGAGGGGTGGTGCATGATGAGGGCCCCGAGGACCTCCCGCCCGGCCGAGACGATGGGGGCGCCCCAGCACGCCGGGAAGCCGTGCCGCGCCGCGAGACGGCGGTACTCCGCCCAGGGCGAGGCCGGCAGGGCGCCGTCCGCCCCCTCCCCCGGGACCGCGGGCAGGAGGGTGGAGGGGAGGTCCGAGTCCGGGGAGAGGGCCAGCTCCGGAATCGCCTCCGCGAACGCGGCGGGCAGGCGGGGCGCGGCGGCGACGCGCAGCCGCGTACCCTCCGGACCGTGCAGGAGAAGGGCGCAGAGGTCCCCGCCGCTCTCCCTCGCGGCGAAGGAGGCGATCGAATCGAGGATGGCCGGAAGGGGGGCGCCCGAGGCCATCTGGAGGAGGATCTCGTTCTGGTCCCGCACCAGGGCCTCGGCGTGCCTGCGCTCCTGTATCTCGGCGGCCAGGGTCCGGTTCGCCCGGGCCAGGGAGAGCGTCCGTTCCTCCACGCGCATCTCGAGCGATTCGTTGACCCTCTGGAGCTCCTCGGCCGCCCGCTTCCGCTCGCTGATGTCCCGGGTGAAGCAGCGCGTGTGGACGAGCCGGCCGTTCTCCCGGTGGGCGTTCAAGTCGAGGAGGACGTGCACGAGCGAGCCGTCCTTGCGCCTCAGCCGCGCTTCGTAGCCTTGGACCTCCCCGCCCCTCTCCAGCCTCCGCAGGATATCGTCCACCATCCCCGCGTCGGCGTGGAAATCGGCCGCCCGGCGGCCGATATACTCCTCCGGCGCGTATCCCAGAAGGGCGAGCTCGGCCTTGTTCGCCCAGATGATGATCCCCTCCGCGTTCACCCAGTGCATGCCCAGGACGGCGTTCTCGAGGAAGTTCGAGAGCTCCTCCTCCCGCCGCCGCAGCATCTGGTGGGTGGCCTGCCTTTCGTGGACGGAGGCCGCGAGGGAGAGGGCCATGAAGGAGATCAGCCCCAGGAACACCTGCAGGGAGAGGAGGGACTCGTGGCTCCAGGCCTCGTAGTCGGTCAGCCTGCCCCAGACGGCCATCCCGGAGAGGACGAAGACGGCGCCGGCCGTCTCCCGCGGGCCGAACCGGATGGCGGCCCAGAGCAGGGGGGAGACGCAGAGGTAGGAGAGCGGGTAGGGGCGCTCCCAGAGGGGGAGCCCGCTCTTGAACACGAAGATTCCGACGGCCAGGGTGAAGGCCGCGAGGGCCGCGAACTCCGGCAGCCGCCCGGGCATGCCGAGGTGGCGCTCCCGGACGGCCGCGAGCAGGATGAGGGGCGCGATGGTGAGGACGCTGGTCCCGTCCCCGAGCCACCAGGTGAGCCAGACCACCCCAGCGCCCGCCTCCCCGAAGGCCCCTCCCAGCCAGATGCTGAACAGCCCCACGGTGGCGCTGATCGAGGTCGCTCCCATCCCGGCGAGGATGGCGTACCGGAAGGTGTCCTGCGGCCGGTAGAAGCAGTCCCGCCCGTTCGCGAACCGGTTGACCAGGGCGGCGCCGGCCAGGGCCTCGAGCGTGTTCCCCATGGCGATGAGGAACGAGGGGAGGAGGGCTCCGTCGACCGTCGCGTTCGCCAGGAGCGCCCCCAGGAACACCCCGGGCCAGGCCCGGTGGCCCAGGAGCAGCAGGGAGGCCAGGGCGATCCCCGTGGGGGGCCACACCACGGTGGCATAGGGGCTGACGGTCGCGAGCTGCAGCCCCAGCTTGGCCGAGCCGAAATAGGCGGCCGCGAGGAGGGAGACGGCGGCGGCGTACCGGAGGGAGCCGCTCGCGGCCATCCGGGATATCCGGGGGGCGGGGCGGGGAATCGCGGGCGCCGGGGGACGCGCCTGGGCGGGATGAGTCTTTGCGTCCTGCGCGCGAGGCAGCATGAAGGGAAATGCCTTTCAGCAACGGACGGCGCAGGGCTCAATTTTTGTAAATTGAGACGGCCGCCTCTCCGGGCACCGTTTAACGTTCGTTTAATTTAAAAATCAGGCGGTTAGATTCTAAACCCGGAAGGAGCAGGAGAGATATCGGGGAAAAACCGGAGTTTCAATTAGCGAAACGAAATGGTTTCATGGCGGCGGCGCCCGGGAATTCGGCATTAGCTAAATGAAATCAACCGGTTGCGGACGGACGGCGCGGGTTTAGGTGCGGACCCGGGAGGCCCAGCTCCGGTTCGCCATGTATCACTCGACCAAGCGGGCCACCCCGTCCCCGAAGGCCACCTGGGGCCGCCAGCCGAGGAGGCGCCCGGCCTTCTCGATGCTGGCCCAGGTCTTCAGGACGTCGGCCTGGTGGCGATCCTGGTATTCGATTTGCGCCTTCTTCTCCAGCCGCTCCTCCACCTTCCGGACCGCATCCATGAGGACCACGGGCCGGTCCGAGCCCAGGTTGCTGGTCTCGTAGCCGAGGAGCTTGACCGCCGCGACAATACCTAGTCTATATAAAATCCAAAGAAAATCTTCTCTGCAAGTGTCCCAAAATCTGTCCTCAAACCTATAATATACGCCCCAGGCGCGAGGAGTTGGACGGGCGGCGTAACATGGAATGACCGACGACCCGTGAGAAGCGATCTGAGCCCACCACCCAGGTGGAAGCGAAGCCCCGAAGAAAGGAGGCACGGGCTGATGGCCGTATGTGCTTCGGAGGACTGGTATAGACCCTCTGGGCCGGGGCGTTAAGGCCGAAGCACTCAACAGGGGCGGTCGGAGATTCCAGCGCTTCCGTCAGCATCGGAAGGCAAAAAACTTGCTCCGTTCGGTTCTCCGGTTATGGCTGCCGTTGCAGAAGGTGTATCATGGAGTATTGTAGCGCTACCCGGAGATAGGTCACAGGAAGGTCGGGAGGACATTGCCCGGCGACTGCAAGGAAAAAATTGCGTATCATGGGGGTTAATTGTGGCTATCCTCCTTCTTGGTTGGAATTCCAAGCTCGGCTCAGCTTTGTACGAAAAAATCATCCATTCGGATCAAGAAATTCGGACCGAAGGAGGGGCAACAGAAGGCCTAGATTATGCGAAAGATCCGCCATTTCGTACGCTTTTTGCCAAACATAAGCCAAGGTGGATTATCAATTGTAATGCCTTGACGTCTCACAGCGAATGTGAGCACAACCCCGCCAAGGCTTTTGCGGCAAACGCATGGGCACCCGCACTTCTTGCAAAATTATGCCAAGAAGAAAATGTGGGATTGGTTCACTTGTCTACCAATTTTGTTTTTTCGCGTCCTCCGGCACATGGAGGATTTCTGACCGAAGAGGATCCTGTAGAGCCTTTTAACATTTATGGAAAGACCAAAGCCGAGGGGGAACGCTTAATTCAAGCGGTTATGGAATATTCTGATTGTTCTTATTATATTGTTCGTTCTTCATGGCTGTTCGGAAAGGGAGCGACCTGCAATCAGGTCGATGCCGATTTATTAGAGGACATGGCAAGAGCCGCGCTGCCAAACAGAAGAGTAAAAGCCACCTCGTTCGGATTTGAGCGGCTGTATGCGCCTACCAATGTGCATGAACTTGCTGACACTATCTTGCAAATGATTAATCAGACTCCTCCAAGAGGCATATATCATGCCGCAGGGTCGCTTGCATCACCAATCGGTTCTTTAGCTCAATACGTTTCGGAAATTGTCACGGAGATCACCAACGAATTAGTGCATGCCGAAATCGACGTGCAGCCGTTGGTCCCGAATGGCCGATCCCAAGTCCCTTGCAATGCAATTCTAGATTGCAATAAATTAAGAAATCAAGGAATTCGGACGCCGAGAGCTTGGATCGAGGGAGCCGAATCCTACATTAGAGATGTTATTTTTCAGTTGCTCAGCGAAGAGATGCAAGCATAATTTTTTCGATTCTTCGAAATTTTTGACCTGACAAGGTGATGTCCCAACCTTCCTGAAAAAGTGAAGCGGTGTAGGCTACCTTTCGCGGTCGAGCAATCAGCCCAAAGCACCTTGCAGGAGGGGCGGAAAGGAGGCCTACGCCGATGAAGAGGATACTCCCCCAAGGAGGCAGATAGGGGAAAAGAGTTTTCGGAGCGGCTCCGGGAGGGAAGCGGGGGCCACCTCCTGGACGAGGTGTTCACCTTCTCGGCTCGCCTCATGCTCCAGGAGGCAGTGGGGGGGCTGACGGCCTATTTGGGCTGGGCCCGCTACCGCCGGAGAGGCGGCAGCTCTGAGTGGCGGAACGGCTACGAGCCGAGGCGGCTCAAGACGACCGAGAGTTCTCTTCTCGTCCACTTTCCCAGGTGCGCGGTACCGGGAAGCCCTTCCACTCGCGCCTGGTGGAGGGCTTGGCGCAGGGCTCGGCCCGCCTTCAAGGGCTCGCCGCCCAGATGTACCTGAAAGGGCTCTCTGCGCCCGACGCCACGGGCGAGCAGATTCTGAACAAGAGCACCGTGAGCCGGGTGACGGAATCCTTGAACGCCGACTTCGAAGTGTTCAAGCGGCGGGCGCTCTTGGGGCTGGCGATGGCCCTACCTCTTCCTGGACGCCCTCTACCTGCGGTTTAGGCAGGGAAGCGCCGAGAAGGAGGGAGTGCTCCGCGCCTACGAGGTGCTGGAGGAGGGGAAAAAGGTCCTCCTGGGGCTGACGCTGGGAAGCAGGGAGTCACATGACGGTTGACCTTCCTACCCTACATGACTTGGCGGAGCGGGGCCTCAAGGAACCCCTTCTTGTGTGTTCGGATGGAATGCCTGTCCTGAGGCGCGCCCTCCTGGAGGTCTTCCCCCGCGCACTCAAGAAGCGCTGCCAGGTGCAGAAGATGCGGGACATCATCGCCAAGCTTCTCCGCCAGGTGGGCCGAAATCACGTCTTCACGGCCGGGAGCTTCGAGAAGGGTCTGCGGCGGGGCAAGTCCCTAATCGCCCTCTTCAGGGGGCGATTCCCCCGTGGCGATGGAAGCATTAGAGGTGAAGGACCTGGAAGAGGCTCTCGCGCACCTTAAGTGCCCACGTGAGCATCACAGGTACCTTCGGACCACGAACCTCTTGGAGCGCCTGATCGGGGAGGGCAGACGAAGGAGCAAGGTGTTCCCCGCTTCCCAGGCGGGCAAGCCTGCTTGAAGCTCCTCTACGCGAATCTGGTCGAGTCGGCCGGGGAGGGGCTCCTCTATGATTCTATAATTTCAACATCTTCTTGACGATGGAGGCCTTGATGGCACAGCGGGTGCTCATCACGGGCATCACTGGTTTCGCTGGAAGCCACCTAGCCGATCATTTGCTCTCCCTTGGCCACATAGTTTCGGGTCTCGTCCAGCCGGGCGCCAGCCTCGACAACGTTGCCCATCTCATTGGCCGGATCTCCCTCCTCGAAGGCGACCTTCTCGACGCTGGGCGGATTGCCGAAATTCTGGACGCCGAGCGGCCCCATCGGGTTTTCCACCTCGCAGCACAGAGCTACGTTCCGTCCTCTTGGGAGGACCCCGTCGCGACCTTCGGTGTTAATGTCACGGGTGGGATCCGCCTTTTGCAGAGTTGCCTCCCCTTTCGGGAGAGACTTCGTTTGGTGGTGGTGACCTCCGCCGAGATTTACGGAGGCGGTCCCCCCGACGGCCTTTTGACGGAAGAGTCTCCCTTCCTCCCCCGCAATCCGTACGCCGTGAGCAAGCTTGCACTCGATCTGGTGGTCGGCCAGTTCGGGAAGGCGAAGGGGTTACCGATTGTGAGGTTGCGGCCCTCAAATCACATCGGTCCGCGGCAGTCCCCTCGCTTCGTCATCTCGCGTTTCGCCAAGGAGGCGGCCGAGATCGAAGCGGGGTTGCGGGAACCCCTCATCCGAGTAGGGGATCTAGAAATCGCACGGGACTTCACTGATGTGCGCGACGTGGTGCGGGCCTACGCGCTCGTGGCCGAGCGGGGAAAGCCTGGTGAAGGCTATCTCGTCTGCTCGGGGATTCCGCGTCGGGTGGGGGATGGGCTCGACCTTCTTCTCGGAATGCTCCAGGTGCCCGTGCGAGTGGAGCGCGATCCTTCTATTGGCCGCGCGGCCGACAGCTCGCACCAGCGCTTCTCTTATGCCCGGTTGGAGGCCGATGCGGGCTGGCGGCCTGAAATCTCCTTCGATCAGACCCTGCGGGACACTCTGGCTTACTGGCGCGGAAAGGTCCAGGCAGGCTCTTGATCTCCTTGGGACGAACCAGCAACAAGTTAGGGGGAGAACGTGCTACACAGTCTGTATTCCGGCGAAATACGGTAATTGGATTCATTGTCTCAGGTCCGGATCTGAGAAGTCCAACTCCGGTTGGCCATGTACCACTCGACGAGACGGGCGGCCCCGTCCCCGAAGGGTACCTGGGGCCGCCAGCCGAGCAGGCGCTCGGCCTTCTCGATGCTGGCCCAGGTCCTGAGGACGTCGGCCTGGTGGCGGTCCTGGTATTCGATTTGCGCCTTCTTCTCCAGTAGCTCCTCCACCTTCCGGACCGCGTCCATGAGCATCACGGGCTGGTCCGAGCCCAGGTTGATGATCTCGTAGCCGAGGGGCTTGAGGGCCGCGACCGTGCCCCGGGCGATGTCCTCCACGAAGGTGAAGTCTCGCTCCTGGCGGCCGTCCCCGAACACCTGCACGGGCTTCCCCTCCGCTATCCACTGGACGAAGCGGAAGAGGCTCATGTCGGGCCGGCCGGCGGGGCCGTAGACGGTGAAGTAGCGCAGCACCGTCACGTCGATGCCGTACAGGAAATGATAGGTGCTGCAGAGCACCTCGGCCGCCTTCTTGGACGCGGCGTAGGGGGAGAGGGGCCGGTCGGTGGGTGCCTCCTCCCGGAAGGGGACGGGCGTGCCATCCCCGTACGCGCTCGAGGTCGAGGCGAGCACAAACTTCCTGACCCCGAACTCCCGGCAGAGCTCGAGGAGGTTCAGGGTGCCCATGACATTCGTCTCGTAATAGACCCAGGGGTTCTCGACGGACTGCCGTACCCCCGCCCGGGCCGCCAGGTTCAGGACGGCGGCCCAGGGGGGCTCCCCGGCCCGCGGGGCGCCCCGCTCGAAGAGGGCCCTCAGCCCGGCCAAGTCCCCGATGTCCAGCCGGTGGAACTCGAACCCCGGCCGCCCCTTGAGCTGGCCCAGCCGCCACTCCTTCAGGCGCAGGTCATAAGCGTCGTTCAGGTTGTCGAGGGCGACGACCCGGTGGCCCTGCTCCAGGAGCCGCTCGCACACCTTCGAGGCGATGAAGCCCGCGGCGCCTGTGACGAGGTGGGTGGGCAAAGCGGTATCCTGCTCATTACTCATGAAGGGGCGAATTCATATCAATTTGGGGCCGCTGCGCTTGCCAAAGCACATTATCATGGCCTGGATGGGCCCGAGTATGCAAGATGAGCCTGGCGGGAAAGTTGCCAGAACTTTCTCGTCCGGCTATTTTCATTTCGCAGATCTGAGCCAATCGCCATTGAGGCAATCATGAATCGCGTGGCCATCACCGCGAGGCTATTCGCAGAAGTGGACCGCGCACCTCTCGCCCTCCTGGAAAAGGCAGGGGTGGAATGGGCGCTCAATTCATCGGGAAAGCATCTGGACGAGGATGGAATTATCGCCCTGGCCGCGGATTCCGAGGCCTTGATCGCGGGCACCGAACCCATCACGGCGCGTCTTATGAGCCGCTTGCCGCGGCTTCGCCTGATCTCTCGGGTCGGGATCGGGCTGGACAGCGTAGACCTGGCGGCGGCGAAGGCACAGGGGATTCAGGTCGCCTATACGCCGGATGCCCCTTCCACGGCCGTAGCGGAGTTGACCGCCGCCTTCATGCTCTCGATGCTGCGGGGCATTCCCATCGCCGACGCCTCCATCCGGCGGGGTGAGTGGAGCCGCGTCCTCGGACGCTCGCTGTCGGAGACGACCGTCGGCGTCGTGGGAGTGAACCGGATCGGAAAGAAACTGATACGGCTGCTGGCCCCTTTCGGGCCTCGCTTCCTGGGGAATGATCTCGTGCGGGACGAGGCCTTCGGCGCCGAGTTCGGCCTTCAGTGGGCGGAAAAAGAGCGGCTTTACCGGGAAGCCGACGTCATCACCCTGCATGTGCCTCTCACGGCGGATACGAGGGGCATGATCGGCGCGCGGGAGCTGGCGATGATGAAACGGGATGCCATCCTGATCAACACGGCGCGCGGGGGGGTGGTGGACGAGGCGGCCTTGGCCGAGGCCCTGCGGCAGGGTCGCCTGGGCGGGGCGGCCTTGGACGTTTTTCAGAAGGAGCCCTATGCGGGCGAGCTTGCCCGGCTCGACAACTGCCTCCTCACCTGCCACATGGGCTCGAGCACGCGGTCCTCCCGCCTGCGGATGGAGATGGAGGCAGCCGAGAACGTGGTCGCATTCTTTATGGAAGGCCGCCGCGCGACCTTGATCCCGGAGCACGAATACGATTCAAAGGGGCAGGACTGAAGCTTGGTCCTGACAAGACTGCGGCGGAGACCCGATCGCTGAAGATCTACGGGGTCATCGGGGGACGAGCGCCCGCTTCTCCTGCCCGGCGGCCTTCAGCACGACCCCTCCCAGCACCACATGCATGGTCTCCAACATTTGTTTTCCTCTCCGCCTCCCCCCGTGGCAGTCCACGAAGGTGAACCTCCCCTCCTTCACCCGGAAGACGGCGGCGTCCCCTCGCGCTCCGGGCCGCAGGGTGCCGATTTCCCTCTCCAGGCCCAGCCAGCGGGCCGTCGTCTGGGTGCTGAGCCGGATAACTTCCGCTAAAGGAAAACCGAGCGCCAGGAACTTGCCGATGAGGTTCGGGAAGCTCCACACCGGCCCGTTGATGCAGTGGGCGTGGAGGTCGGTGCTGAGGTTCCCCGGCATGAGGCCCTGGGCCATGGCGGTCTCCAGGGTCTCGAAGCGGAAGCTGGCCTGGCCGTGCGCCACGTCGAGGAGGATGCCCCGGTCCCGCGCCTCCCACACCGCCCGGCGCACCTTCCCCCGGCGGTCCAGGATGCTCTCCCGCCGCCCGTGAAAGGCGTGGGTGAGCACGTCCCCCGGCCGGAGGCGCCGGAGAATCTTGGGGAGGCTCTCCGGGGTGTCCCCCACGTGGACCATGAGGGGGACGCGGAGGGCCTTGGCGGCCTCCAGGGCCGGGTCGAGGGGCCTCCCGCCGCTGCGGCCCACCACGTTTCGGCTCAGGCGCACCTTCATCCCCACGAGGAGGTCACGGTGCGCCTTGTAGCATTCGAGGGCGCGCTCCACGCCCAGGGCGCGCATGTCAATGTTTTCTCCAATGCCCGGCAGGAGGAGGCCCCCCGCCGAGATGTTCAGGAAGGCGCGCACCGTGGGCCGGGCGGCATCGAGAATCCATCGGCGAAAGCTGGGGAAGGTTTGCGCCCCGGCGCTGCCGGTGTCCACGGCGGTGGTCACCCCCCGGGCCAGCATGCCCTTCTCCAGAGAGACTCCATAATGCGAAATTCCCTCGAAGAAATGGCAGTGGAGGTCCACCAGCCCCGGGGTCACGAGCTTCCCTCGGGCGTCGAGGGTGGGCATTCCCCGCAGCTCGATGTGGGGGGCAATGCGGCGGACGCGTCCCCGGCGGATCTCCACGTCCATCGTCCCCTCGATGCCCTGGGAGGGGTCGGTGAGGTACCCGCCGCGGATGAGGAGGTCGCCAGTCATCGCCTACTCTCAACCGCTCTTCTCGAAGTCTAAAACGACGTGGTATGGCAGTCGAGGAGACTTTGCGCTCGCCTTCACAGGACTCTCACCACTGCTTCTTTGTCATGAGAGTTCTGGAAGACTATCCTATACAAGTCCTGCCGTCGGGAAAAATAATCTAACAACGTATTATAATAATGTCCTCTAAGGAGGATATAATCGACGGAGTGGCGCTTTAAATACGACATAAGCTGAGGATCTTCAATCTCATAGGGTTTTTCCATGGGTTTAAACAAAGGATGTTCCATCTTCTTGGCCTGGCTGTATGTATTGGCAAATGCGAATAAAGGTGTTTTCGCTGGAACAATAACAAGATCATGGGGTGCATAAATGGATACGACATCCCCTCCGAGAGGATCGACCAAGATGTTGCTATATGGGAGCGAGCGAATAAAGCCAATCAAGTCCCCGGAAACTCGAAGGGGATTTCCTTTCCCCCACCAGTCCATGGCAGGTCTTTTCCTGAGAAAAATATCGCTAAGCGATCGAACGTAATTTGCGCTGAATAGTGGCAGCGTGAGCAGAAAAATGCCGAGAACGGTCGAAAATACATTAGGAGCGGGCCAACGGTGTTCGCGCAAGATTCTCTTCCAGGGAGTGAAAGGGATGAAAAAAATAGAAAATACAAATCCGAGAGTTATAATTGTAGTGCCTGTTCCTGCCAATATCATCCCGCTCCTCCACCACAACCAAAGCAACAAACCCAAAACTAGCATTATCGAAAGGGGGGCAGCCATACCCGAAAAATGATCGGCGCATTTTGCGAAAATCATTCGGGTGAATCTGGCGAAAGCGGCGCCGATTACGAGATAAGAAAAAATGTAAAGCAACCGGATCGTCGACACGAAAAATTCACTATACGTCAAATAAAGAATCACAAGCAGGCTAAAGTTCCATGCGAGGGATAAAAACCAGAATAATACATAAAAGTAAGCCAGATGCCGCTCCTCCTTATCTCCGGCAAAGAGCAACCAAAGGGCCGAAATGGCGGAAATGACCAAAAATGGGGATATGTCCCACCCCTTGTATAAAAAAGGTTCAGAAGAAGGAGGAGAAATGTACACTGGGGAAACCTTGGCGGGAAAATTAAAAATATTCCTGAAACCCACGAGGTTTTCAGGCCGGAGGAGAAGTTGAACCGCCCCCGACTTAACTCGCCTTTCGTTCTGTGCTGACCAATTCATCGAGACAGACGGAGACAATACAAAATGATAGAAAATCCCGAATGAGACGGCCACGGCGAAAGCCGCCGCCCATCTTGTCAACGCGGCTTTTCTTCGGCGAAGAGGAAACAATACAAGCGTGAGCCCAAGCATTCCCAGATACAAAGCGGTTTGGACATACTCCCTGGGATGCCATAGGAACGTCGCCACCATCCCACCAAGAACCAGAAGGCCGTTCTTCCAGTCGAAGCGCCTCACCGCCTGTATCATTAACCCGATAATTAACGCCAGCAGAATATCCATGGCCGAATCGCCGTGATGACTGGAACCCATAAAGATCGTCGCAGCGCGCAAATGCACCCATATCCATGCCCAACGAGTTGGTGGGACGAAAATGAGGGCACCGAGGCACATCATGAGGACTGCCCAGAATATTATCTCGCATTTCTTTCTGTGGATGAATATTCTGGCCGTCATCAGATAGAGACCCGAGAGCCCCAGGACGGGGATTACGAAGCGCGCCCTGAAAATGAGGGGGAGAGGATCCAGATTGACAGAACGCGCCCAGGCGGCGAGGAGATACTCCCAAAACTGAACTAAATTCGGGGGGAAATCGGCCGGACTAAGCCCCAACTGATCCATTACCATTGGGGCACCGAAATATTTCCGTACGAATATGGCTTGAAGGAGGATTTCCGCTGCAATGTCTTTAACTGTTTCCGTTCCCCAGCGGTAAGTCCCGTAGGCCATGAGGATCAAGACGAGAAGAATCCCCATCGAGCTCCAATTTAAGGGAGCCGGATATTTCCACAGGGCAAAGGATGGAAATATGAAGTCTGACCGGCCGGAACGGAAAATCTTCAAGGTTGACAGAAACAGACCCACCGCGCTGATCGAAAAGAGCAGCATGACCCAGGTGCCTATTCTTGCGCCAAGATAAAAGGGAACAGGCAGAAGAAAAACCTCGATCGTCATCGTCAGGGCAAAAGAAAGAGCTGTGGCTTCCAGGAAGTGGCGGGAACGGAAGCCCAGCGCCTCGCCCCAGAAAAGCCCCGGAAGCACAAAGATGAAGAGGCTGCCCCAGAGGATGCGTACGTGTTGCTCTGCCGTCAGAGGAGGGCCGCCCGCGGCGAACCAATAAAAGGGGACGCCTAGAAAGATCAGAGATATTCCCAGGTATAGGAAATGAGATCTTCGCTCAAGCTTCACGGAAGATGGTTCCCCTCGCCATCTGCCTCATCCTCTGCGTGGGTTGGATCGGGATGAAAAATGAACGCGCCAGCACTCCCCGACGGCAAGCATGTCCCATTCCGTGGGAAGGCAATCCGTCAAGCGTCGTGACCCGTGCAATTATATGCGCAGTTCGATCTGACACAATATCTAGAGTTTCTCAAATTCGCAGCGATGAAACAACTAATAAGGGCGCCCCGCCCCCTTTCTCGTCCGGGACCCGTCTGCCAGGAGCACTTGCCCTGAATAAAAATATCCGGCAAGCTTAGGCTCACGCAATGTCCCGGCCGCGAAGGAGAAAGGGCCCTCAGTAGGGGAGGCACATCGGGTTGGTTGCCTGGAACGGGCCGAACCGGCGGAGGATGCTCTTTTCCCTCCGGGCAATGCTATGTGTGGCCCTCTTGTTTCTCCTCTACCGCTACTTTCCGGCCGAGGGTTTCCAAAAAGAACTGTTCCGGCTGCGGCTTGCTCCCCTCCTCCTGGCCGCATTGGGATATCTGGCCATCCAGCTCGCCGCATCGTTGCGGTTTTCCCTCGCCCTGGGGGCGATGGGGTTCCGCGTGCCCCTCGCGCGGGTGATTCATCTTCATTTCGTCTCTTTGTTCTTCAATATGCTCCTGCCCGGGGGGATTGGTGGGGACGCGGCCAAGGGCTACTACCTGCGGGCCTCCTCCGACCACTGGGGCAAGGGAATCCTCGCCGCCCTGCTGGATCGCTACCTGGGACTCGTCAGCCTCACGGCGCTCGCTCTCGCCTCGGGTATCATGCTCCACACGCCGGGACTCCGCGGCGCCGCCCCTCTTCCCTGGATCCTGGGCTTCTTGGTCCTCACCTCCTCGGCCCCCTACGCCTTGAGGGCCGGATGGCTCCGGGGGATCCTCCGCCGGGGGCTCGGGCGGTTTGCCTGGGCGTCGGGCGCCACCGGCGCCGCGGATGAAGGCATCCGGGCCGCCCGGCGTCCGAGGCTGCTCGCGCTGGGAGCGATCCTCACCCTCTCGTATTACATGGGTTCCTCGGTTGTCCATCTGCTCCTGGGGAAAGCCTTCGGGGCCGAGCTGGAGTACTGGCCGACGTTCCACCTTCTCATCGTCGTCGCGCTCGTATCCTCCCTCCCTCTCCTGCCGGGCGCCCACGGCCAGCGGGAGGCAGCCTACGTCGTCATGTTCACGGCTTACGGCCTGAGCCGGAGCCAGAGCTTTCTCCTCGCCGCCCTCGCCCTGGGCATGCTCCTCCTCGGGGCTGTGGTGGGGGGATTCCTCTATTTGACGCTTCGGGCTTCCCGAGAGGATGGCCTCACAATCCAGAGGCCGACTTTGGTATCTTGAAACGGATTTCACCTTCTGGACGCCGGGATTGGCGCTCGGCCAGCGGGTCCACGCCGGATGGCTGGGCCAGCCTCTCGCACCCGTGATCAGGAGCGCTATGAGTCCCGCCCTGCTCCCCAAATTCCCGCACTCCATTTCCCTCCTCACCTGGGGCTATGACGAAGAGGCGCTCATTGACGAGTTCATGGAGCGGGCGCTCCGCATGCTCGAATCCGTCGCCGATGAGTTCGAGATCATCTACGTCAACGACGGAAGCACGGACCGGAGCGCGGAAATCCTCCGCAGATGGGAGGCCCGCGAGCCGAGGCTCAGGGTGATCACGAATGAAAGGAACCTGAACGTCGGCTGGAACACGCGGATTGCCGTTGCGGCGGCGCGGAAAGACTATCTTCTCTGGCAGATGGTGGATTGGTGCTACGATATTTCTTCTTTGCGGGACCACCTCGAATTGCTGAATTCGGTTGACGTTGTACAGGGCGTGCGGATAGGCCCCTCCATGTGGATTTACCGCGTCCCGATCCTGGGAGCGATCATCTGGGGCGTCCGCCGATCGGACAATCTTTACAAGGGCTTCATATCACTCATGAACTACGCTCTCTTACGGATCCTTTTCCGGGTCCCATTCCACGACTTCCAAAACGTGACGATTTACCCTCGCGGGCTTGCGCAGTCGCTTCATCTTGAAAGCACCACCTCATTCATTAATCCCGAGATGCTCTTGAAGGCATACTGGAGCGGTGCCAGCTTCGTCGAGGTACCCGTTGAGTTCATCCCGAGAGATAAAGGAACAGCCAAGGGATCCAAGCTAGGCTCGATCTTCAGATCTGTGCGCGAGATATTGGGATACTGGTGGAGATGGACCGTCCGCGGAGAAATCAGAGACCGGAACAGGGGGAAAATCGTCAGACTGAGTCAGATTCTCAAGGAACTCAGGAAGAAGGAAGTTGCCATCAGGGAATGGGCCCGATAGCCACGGGCCTCCTCCGCCATCTTTTACGCGAGAGCGGCTGATCAGGGTTTGTTGTATGCGGTGCGCTCGCTTTCAAACCTGTCAGCGGTCATGTCCACGGGCGGGGGAAAGAGCAATCCCTTCATCGCGGCGAAGTACTGGTCCACCTTGTCCCATCTGAAGTTGCTCAGTTCCCTGAGGATGACCCGCTTGCGGAACATGGCCTTCCGCATCCCGATTTTCTGGAGGCGAATCAGGTCCTTGTACGTCCTTCCCGCGGGAACGTATGCGGCCTTTCCCCCCGTATACGTGGGGTAAGAAGTGTATTCATTGAAGTCCATGTTTGTTAATTCCCCTCTCGCCTTAAGCACATCCCACAGCTCGGAACCGGGATAAGGAACGAAGAGGTTCAGCTTGATGTGATCCAGATCCAGCGACAGCGCGAAATTGATGGTGTCCCATGTGTCCCGCTCCGTCTCCCCCGGAAGGCCGATGATGAAGAGCCCTTCCGTCTGGATGCCGGCCTTCCGCGTCCAATCCACGGCTCTTCGGACCTGCTCGATCGTGAATCCCTTCTTGATGGAATCCAGCATCTTCTGGTTCCCGCACTCGATCCCATAATCTATCCGCGCGCACCCCGCCTGCTTCATCTTGACCAGCAGCGGGTAGGTGACGCTGCTAACCCGGGTTTCGCACATCCACCGGGTCGGCAAGCCGCGTGCTATCAGCTCGTCGCAGAACTGAATTCCGAGACGCTCCGAGATGGGGAAGGTCAGGTCCATATAATAAAAGGTTTCGACGCCCCATTTGCGGTGAAAGTACTCCATTTCGTCAACGGTACTCTTGGGAGTCCGCATCCGGTACTTGTTGCCGATTGTGTTGATCGGCGAGCAGAATGTGCACCGGTGAGGGCACCCGCGCGTAGCCAGGATCCCGAGGGCTTGCACTCCCTCGTCGTGTATCCGCTTCTTGGAACCCGGCGCCTGGAGCCGGATGTCCGGCCGGAATTGATCGACCGGAAAAAGGTCCCAGGCGGGGTACGGCATTTCATCCAGGGACATCTTGTCGATCCAGGGCCTGTCAGGGTTATGGATGATCTGTCCGAACACGTTCCGGTAGGAAATTCCCTTGACATTCGACGTGCCCCGGCCGTCCCGGAGGGATTCCACCAGCTCCAGCATGGTGAACTCGCCTTCGTGATGGACCATGTAATCCGCCAAGCCGTTCGACAGATAATGATCGGCGAAAGCGGAAGCATGAATATTGCCCAGCACGATCTTAAGCCCGGGCAAGCGCTCTTTCAGCAGGGGAGCGAGCCGGTCATACAAGGGGGCGGCCGGAGTGAGGAGGGAGACTCCCAGGACATCGGGGGCCTCGGCCACAATCCGGTCGCGCATCTCCTCGACGGTGAGGCATTCTATGAAGGCGTCAAGGCCGACAACCTCGAAATCATTCTGCCGAAGAACGGCCCCCACGTAGGCGAGCCCGATGGAGGGGATTGGGGTATAGAACTTCTTCAGGGTCCCGAACTGCTTGTCGAAATGGACAGAGGGATTGAGCAGAAGAATTTTCATCGTTCGCGCCCTTCCATTCTTGCCGATCTTTTGAAGGACCTATTTCGCAACTCACATGCAATCATCGCAGGCTTGGGAACAGCGACGTCCCACTTGCTTGCGATGAGGTAATCTCTCTCCCAAGACCAATTTCCGCTTCGGCTGGTCGCGTTACGCGGAACAGATTTCTTGAATTTGGAATTCATTCTCATCCCGAACTCACTTGCGACTCCCAGGCTTAGAAATCCTGGAAGTCGGCGAATCGATCTGCAATAAATCCAATGAAACCTGGTATCCATCCTCCGTTTCGGACTCCGCGAGTGCCTTAAAGCCTTGTCCCAGTTCATTGGGCGGAATCTGAGTGGCCGAAGAGGGCATCGGGCGAAAATCAAGAAGTTGCCTGATGATACCACGAATGAACCATCGCAACCAATCTGGGCTTGCATCCATTACAACAAGGCACGTAGATAAGATAGGCCTGAGAATCTTGGCAAGCCGTGAGCGCTTCAGACCGACCAGCTTATACGCGAAGGTTTCTGCAATGACCCGGTTCCTAAGTTTGACCAACTTCTGATCGTCAATATTGGTTAGGTTGATGAAAGGTCGATTCGTGAAGTCAATATGGGCAAGAGTACCAAAATAGGAAGACCAATCCTTCACTTTTTCGGAGGCGTATTCATGAAACATCTTCGAATTCGGGAAAAGCGTGGTGAACGTGGGCAAGTATACCAAATCCATCTTCTTGCAAAACTCGACAGTCTCTCGGATGGTTTCCTCGGTTTCTCCAGGATGGGCAAACATGAAATTCGCGATGAAATTCATCCCTACTTTTCGCGCGCTGTTGAGCCCAAGTATCACTTTCTCTTTCTTGGCATTCTTGTGCATCAGGTCCATCATTTTTTGACTGCCCGTTTCGACCCCAAAGAGGACATAGCGGCAACCGGCTGTGCGCATGGCATGCAGCTTTTCTTCTGTCGCCCAGTCCGCGCGCCCAGATGTTGACCACGTAATGCCAAGAGGCCGGATGGCATCGCACACCTCGAACAGGCGCGATTTGTGAGTGATAAATTCCTCGTCCGCAAAGTGGAAGTCGGAGATGCCGTAATTGCGCCGCAGGAAATCGATTTCCTTTACAATGTTGGCCGGAGAGCGGAAGCGTTGCGCCGCGTTGTTCCGCTCGTCCACTATGCTTCCATGCAATTGCTTCAGAAAATCATTGTCGTTCAGCACAGAGTTGATGCAGAATGAGCATCTAAAAGGACACCCCCGAGATGTCATCATATGGATCGAGCGGGAACCCTCGCCGTTATACGACCGCTTGCATATGTACTCGATATCGAAATGATGGAATGCTGGAAAGGGGAGTTCATCTAAGTCTACCTGGACCGGGCCTTTGGGGTTTTTAACGAAATTTCCGTTCTTCTTATATACAAATGTAGGCACATGCTCAAAGGGAGCACCAGCCTCGATCGAGGCGAGCATGTCTGGAAGAACGGCTTCGCACTCCCCAATCGCAACGGCGGAGGCGCCGGTGTAATCCAGTGCGATTTCGGGAATGTCGCTGACGCCTACACCTCCAATCACCACGGTTGTCCGGGGAGAGAGTTCTCGCACGAGACGCGCGACCTCACGCATCCCCTGGACTTGCATGGCGAAACCTCCCATGAAGCATAAATCATATTCATCCTTCCGCAGCTCTTTCTCTAAAATCCTCATCGGCAGTCTCAGATTATGCATATCAACTACTTTGACCCGATGGCCCTGCTTTTCCGTGATCGAGATAACGTAGCCCAAACCAAGAGGCATGAAGACAATCTCTCTCTTGCCTGGGTACGGCGGGTTGACAACCAGGATATTTAGCGCCATTTCCTGAACTCCTTGCTCCAGTTTCGTTTCAGAGGAAACCTCCAGGAGATTTGACCTTCGTGAGAACAGCTCAACTATATCCAACCCTCCTGGATAATACACACTCCTAAATTCGCGAAGGCGAACCGAGTCGCTTAACTCATTCCATTTCAATGGGTTCAATGCCCACTGCCAAATAGCACGGCATCAGGGAAAGCGCAGGCCTTGAGGCCATAAGCGGTCCACCAGACCTGCCGGAACAACGCGACCAGATGGGCCCGCCATATTTCATGGGAACTTCTATTCATGGGGACTTCTAATGGTACACAGTTTTCCCCGGCTCGAGCTCGATGGGGATCGTTCGCATCCAGAGCTGATCCTCCCACCACTTCCGGTTTTCCTTGTACCAGGTGATGGCACGCTCCAGTCCCTGCGCCAGGCTTATCCGGGGCTCCCAGCCGAGGAGCCGCTTGGCCTGCTCGTTGTTCGCGGTGTGCCGCTCGACCTGGCCAGGGCGGTCGGCGGTGAGTTCGATGTGCGCGCGGGGCACGTCCATGGCGTCCGCGATCATCTCGGCCAGGCGGACGATGGACGTGCTGGTGCCCGTTCCAAGGTTTATGGCCTTGCCCGCCACCTTTTCGATGGGGCAGTGCAGGAGGCTCTCCAGCGCCCGGCAGGCGTCCTCCACGTACATCCAGTCCCGCGAAGCCTCGCCACTCCCGTGGACTCTGAGCGGCTCCCCCAGGAGGCATCCGGTGACGAACCGCGGAATCGCCTTCTCCAGATGCTGGTAGGGGCCGTAATTGTTGAAGGGGCGGACGATGACGACGGGAAGGTTGTAGGTGCACCAGTAGGAGTACACCAGCCGGTCGGCGCCCACCTTGGCCGCCGCGTAGGGGCTCCGCGCCAGGAGCGGATGGTCTTCGGCCATCTTCGGCTGGACAGCACTGCCGTACACCTCGGAGCTGGAGATGTGAATGAAGCGTTCGATCCGGTCCCGGTGGGCCAGGACGGCGCTGGCGAGGACCTGCGTCCCCATGACGTCCGTCTCGAAAAAGAGGGAGTTGTCGAAAATGGAGCGGGTGACGTGGGTCTCGGCCGCGAAGTGGACGACGGTCTCAACCCGGGAGACGAGCGCGGAGACAATGGCGCCGTTGCGGATGTTTCCATAGTGGAAGTGAAGCCTTCCCCCTTTCCCCGAGTTCTCGGCGAGGGGAAGGTTCTTGATGCTGCCAGCGTAGGTGAGGCAATCGAGGACGTGGATTTCGCAATCCTTGTAGCGATCGAGCATGTGGCGGACGAAGTTTGAGCCGATGAAACCCGCGCCGCCTGTCACGAGAATCTTGCGCATGTACGGCTTTTCCCCTTCTGGAGGAGGAGATTCAGGCTATACGGAATCCTTCACTCATAGCCCCCGTCTGCCGCTTGTCGCACGGCTGCGATCACGTCCTCGACATCCTGGTCGGTCATCGCCGGAAAGAGCGGTATAGAAAATACATTGTCTCCCACCCGTTCGGCAATGGGAAAATCTCGCGGGCGAAACCCGTACGCCCGGCGGTAGTAGGGGTGCAGGTGCACGGCCCGGAAGTGGACGCCAACGCCGACCTTGGCGTTCTGGACCCGCTCCATCATCTCGTCCCGGGTGAAGCCCAGCTTCTCGGGATCCACCAAGAGGACATAGAGGTGATGGGGGTGCGACCAGCCGGCGGGCACCTCATGGGAGAGTGGGCGAAGGCCGGGGAGGCCCGCGAATGCCGCGTCGTAGCGGGCGGTAATCTCCGCCCGCCGCGCGTTGAATTCGGCCAGCCTGGCCAACTGCTGAAGCCCGAGGGCGGCCTGCAGGTCCATCATGTTGTATTTGAAGCCGGGCTCGATAATGTCCCAGTGATGGTAGCCGGATTCCCCATAGCGCTTCCAGGCGTCGGCGCTCAGGCCGTGGAGCCGAAGGACCCGGGCCCGCGTGGCCATCTCGTCATCCTCTAGGACGAGCATGCCCCCTTCGCCCGTCGTCATGTTCTTGGTCGCGTAGAAGCTAAAAGAGGTGAGGTTCCCGCGCGCCCCAATGGGGCGACTGGCGTAGACGGATCCGGCGGCGTGCGCCGCGTCCTCGATGAGGACGAGCCGGTGCAAGCGGCACAGATCCTCGAACTCCTCCATGAGGCATGGCATGCCGGCGAAGTGGACGACTATCACGGCGCGCGTCGCGGGGGTGATGCGCGTTTCCACGTCGGCCGGATCGAGGTTGAAGGTGCGCTCGCTCACCTCGGCGAAAGCGGGGCGCGCCCCCGTGTGGACGATGACATTCACGGTGGATGCAAAGGTGATTGGGCTCGTAATCACCTCGTCTCCGGGCCCTATGCCGTGGAGGAGGAGGGAGAGATGGAGGCCCGCCGTGCACGAGTTGAGGCCGACGGCGTGCTTCGCCCCGACACTCTCGGCGAATCGCGCCTCGAACTCGCCCACCTTGGGGCCGGTCGAGAGCCAGCCCGAGCGCAGGGACTCGACGACGACGCGCTCCTCCGCAAGGCTCATCGAGGGACGCGCAAAGGGAAGGAACGTCTCGCGGACGGCTTGAATCGCACGGCTCATGGAAGACGCTTACGCCTCACTGGAAGAGGGGAGGGGATGGACCCCCTGGCTCAAGATGATGGCCATGGAATCTTTGCCGTGGTTGAACAGCAGGTCGATCACCGACAGGTGTGAAACGAATCCCGGGTACTGCTGCGCATACACGGGGTGCTCATAGTCCTGGTATGCCAGTTGCACGCCCGCACGGGTGAAACGCTCCTCCTCGATGTAGTTGCGTCCCGAGGCACCCTCGTACAAAGAGGATGCGCCCACCGCCAGGCAGATCTCGACGAGCCGCTCCGTCGGGTTGAGATTCTCGGGAACCCTGAGCTCCGACGACAAGCACACCTTGCGCTCAAGCCCAAGCCAGCCTGCCGCGAGGTGCAGCAGCTCCAGGTTCAGGCCGAGGAGCGGTCCATGAGCGTGTAGAATTGCACGCTCGAGCTGAGGGTAGTGCAGATCGAATGCTTTCGTCATTCCGTAGTGCTGCCGGATGGCACCGAGATGCTTCTTCTTCCAGCGCCCGCCCTCGGAGATGCGCACCTCATTGTTCCGCTGACCGAACCGGCCCTTCGTCTGGACGGGCACGGTGAGCCACTCGGTGCCCTCCTTCGTGCGTATCCGGTTGCGGTTTCGCCAGCCGTGCTTGTCAAACTGGACATCGTCGTACACGACGAAAACGTCCGCTTGGTGGAGCTGCTCGAAGTATCCCACCCAGGGCAGGTATGAGGGCTGGAGGATAACTGCTCGCATCGAATCCCCCGGAGAGCAACAGCTCGAACTTTATCTTATTGAGATATAGAGAATTACGAGGGCCTTCTAGCACAAGGGACTTGCTTATTGCAAACCGGCCGTGACACGCTGGCACTCATGGTCGGAACAGAATCCGTGTGAAGAAACTCCGGTTCCTAGCCACCATCCAGTAGGCTGTCTCCACCGCCCAGACGAAAGGAGGAAGTGAAAAGACGGCGGCGGTCCTTCGCCAGCCGATGATTCTCAGCGCGGCCAGCACTGCACGGCCAGCGGAGAGAACGGAGCCATCCGGCTGGACGACCTGCACCGCCCGCCCGCACCGCTCGTAGAGCTGCGGCGTCATGGGGGGCGAGGGCACCCGCTGGTAGGGGAACGTCTCGATGCGGCCCTCGGGGTCCCGCGCACGGAGCCACTCCACCGAGCGGCGGCAGAAGCCACAGTCCCCATCCCATAGCAGCAGGGGTCTGTTTTGGGAGGAAGCGGGTGACGGCCTCATAGGGGCTCCCCCTCAGTGGATATAGCGCTCGTACCAGAGCTGGAATATGGTGAGCATCCAGAGCTTGTTGGCTTGGAGGTGCCCGCCGTCCGGCCGATCCGCAAGTAGCCTGGCTACATACTCCCCCTGGAAGAAGCCGTGCAGCCCCAGGCGCTCCGGAGCCAGGGTCTCCTCCACGAAGGGGCGCAGCTTCTCAGGCATCCACTGGTGGATCGGCATCACGAAACCCTCCTTCGGCCGGTTGACGACCTCGGGGGGCAGCACTTGGGCGAGTGCCTCCTTCAGGATGTGCTTCACCCGGCCGTTCTGCATCTTGAGGCGGCCGGGAATGGTGGCGGCGAACTCCACGAGGCGGTGATCCACGAATGGAGGACGCACCTCGACGGAGTGCGCCATCGAGAGCCGGTCCACGAAAGCCAGCACCTGATCCGGGAGAATGTGGCTGCACTCCACCTCAAGCACCTCGTTGAGGGGGTCTCGGGCCGTCGTCTGGCCGTACCACTCCCCCATCGTGGCGAGGGATTGGGCGTCCGCCATCTCGTCTTGGATCGCAGGGCTAAAGAGCTGTCGTTTCTCCTGGTCCGGGAAGACGGAGAGGCGGTGACGCCACCGCCAGCCCTCCTCTCGAGCGAGAGAGGCCAAGAAATCCATCTGCCCAGCGAAGGCACCGAGTTCTTGGCGATCCTCTGCGTTCAGGGGGTGCGAGAGGACATGTCCACCGAACCGCTTCCGGAAGTAGGCGATGGGTTGGGCTAGGCGGTGGGGCAGGTAGCTTCCGAAGATCTCGTCCGCACCGTCCCCAGAAAGAGCGACCTTCACGTGCCGACTGATGAGCCTCGTGATGAAGTAGGTCGAGATCACTCCAGCAAAGGGCTCGTCGAAGGCGCTGACGATGGCATCAAGGCTCTCGATCAGGTCCTGGTAAGACAGAATGCACTCATGGTGGGCGGTCCCGAAGCGCTGGGACATTAGGCGGGCGTGATGGAGATCGGCCTCCTTGTTCTTGAAGCCGTCCTCGTAACCGAGGGAGAATGTCATCACTGGCCTGGAGGAGTGACGGCTCATCAGGGCCACCACGGCGCTGGAATCCATCCCGCCGCTGAGGTAGGCGCCGATGGGCACGTCGCTCACCATGTGGGACCGCACCGCCTCGTCCAGGCGCGCGAAGATGCCCTCGGCCGCCTCGTCGGCGGTCATCCGCTCGTTCTCCTGGTAGCGGACCTTCCAGTACTGCGACCGCCGGACGCTTCCCTCCTCCGCGATCAGGCAGTTCCCCGGCCGCAGGCAGCGGATCCCGGAATAGATGGTTTTCGGACTCGGCACATGCTTGAAACTGAAGAAGTCGTTCAGGGCAGCAAAGTCGATGCCGCGCGAAACCCACGGGCAGAGGAGAAGGGCCTTCATCTCCGAGGCGAAGGCGATCTTTCCCCCTGGGGCCTGGTGGAGGTAGAGCGGCTTGATGCCCAGTCTGTCCCGAGCCAGCAGGAGGCGCTTCCGCTGCTGGTCCCAAATGGCGATGGCAAACATCCCGTCCAGGAGGGAAAGCAGCCCCTCGCCCTCCCGCTCGTAGAGATGAACGAGGACCTCGGTGTCCACGCGGGAGTGAAAGCGGTGCCCCTGAACCTCCAGGCGCCGCCGCAGGGCTGCGGCGTTGTAGATTTCTCCGTTGAGGGCGGCCCAGACGGTGCCGTCCTCATTGGTGACGGGTTGGCGGCCACCTTCAACGTCGATGATGCTGAGGCGCCGGGCCCCCAGCACGATGCGATCATCCGCAAGGACGTGGCCGTCGTCCGGCCCCCGGTGGGCGATCTTCAGGAGCATCCGCTCCATGACCTCGAGGTCCGGAGCGCCGAGGATGCCCGCGATGCCACACATGGAAGGGCGTTCTCCTTCGGGTCAGACGCGGGGAAGGAACAAGGGCAAGAGCGGACCCGCCGGAATGGGGTGGAAATCCCGCTCAGTCACGCGGGTGGATGGGGGCGGGCGCGTTAGCCCTCGGCTCGCGGAGAAGGCTATCGGAATGCTCCAGGCCGCCGGCAGGCCAGGTGGCTTCACCGGCCATGCGGAGGGGGGCCATGTCCCGGCGCTTGGCGGAGTTACGCAGCACCTTCTCCCAGTTGTGGTTCCAGGAGCGGTACTGCCAGTCCGGGCACTCGCGGCACAGAGGGATCTCCCCTCCCCGGCCCTCGGCGTGCATGCGCCGCCACCAGTCGAACATGGGGCCCAGCCAGATTTCCCGGATCGAGCGCTCCGAGATGTCCCCGAAGTTCGTCCGGCCCGAGATGTCGTACCCACAGACCTCCACCTTGCCCCGGCTGTCGATGTTGAGGCGGTGGAAGGGGTAGGGGCAAGGCTCTCCCTCGAACTTGTCGAGATACGCCGACGGGTCAGCCGACTGGGAGGGGTCGAGAGTGGTGTTCGAGCCCCAAGTCAGGAACTTGCGGCGGATCACCTCGTCCACCCCGATGTCCTCGAGCCAGAAGTCGGAGATTCCGTCCATCTTGTCGCGCACGATGGCCTGGTTGATGACGCTCACCACGATCCGAGTGGCGCTCCCGATCTCCCGGCGGATCTCCAGCAGGCGCCGCAAGGAGGCCACCAGGCGGTCCCAGTCCAGCCCGGCGCGGACGATCTTGTAGATGCCGGGATCAGCGGCGTCCACGCTGCACTCGATCATGTCCGTGCCGCAGGCGAGGAGGCGCCGCATGTTCTCCTCGGTGAAGAGCGAGCCGTTGGTGTTCAGCCACACGCGCGAGTTCACGCTCTTGGCGTGCGCGATGAGCCGGGACATGTCGTCCGGGTGCATCATCGGCTCTCCGCCCCCGGTGATCCGCAGGTAGGAGCCGTACTGGCCGCATTCCTCGGCGATCTTGCGGAACAGATCGGGGAGTATGTAGGGCCGGTCGGCGTACTTCTTCCGGATGTCGGAGTTCGTCTCCGTGTAGGGGCAGTTTGGGCACAGCGCGTTGCAGGGGTATGCGACGGAGAGCACCACCATCTTGGGGAACTCCTCCGCCCCCTGTTCGATGCCGTACTTCTCCCGCGTGTGGACGATCAGGGAGTCGCCGCGCACCGCGAAGGCGACGCTTTTCTCCCGGCTGGGGCCCAGGATCAGGGGGGACTCGCCGAGGAGGCTGGCGGCGTCCCCGGGCGCGACGTGGATCTGGATCATGCCGTCCTTGGTCTTGACGTCGAGCCGCTCGCCCTGCTGCCGGGCGATCAGGCCGGGCGCGACCTCGTAGGAGTCCCGGTTCAGCATCTCGCTGCCGAGGATGCGGATCTTCCTGTCACCCAACCAGGTGAAAGCACCGGGGTAGGGGGTCGTGCCACGGATCCGGTTGTAGATCTGAGCGGTAGGCTCGTTGAACTGGATCAGGCCATCGCGCTCCATGACGCGCGGGAAGTAGGTCACCTCCCCGCCATGCTGCGGCTTGGGAATAATGGACTCGCCCCGCTTCATGGCCCGGAGGTACTCGCGGATCACCTCCTCAGTGAGTGCCGCGAGTTTTTGGCGCAGCCCTCCGTCCGTGTCCTCTATCGAGACGGGGCATTCACGCTGGAGCAGGATATCCCCCGCGTCGATCTGGTTGGTGAGGACGTGGAGCGTCACACCGACTTTCTCCTCCCCGAAGATGATGGCCCAGTTCGTGGGATTGGGACCCCGGAGCTTGGGCAGGAGGGAGGGATGGAGGTTGACGCCGCCCAGGGGAGCGATCTGGATCAGCCGGCGCGGGACGATGTGGTGGTAAGTCGCGCAGAGGATGAGGTCCGGGGCGAGATCGCGGACGAGGTCGTGCGCCGCCGTTTCCTTGAAGGAGATGTCCTCATGGACGGGAATCCCGAGCTCCCGGGCCTCCTCCGAGATCGAGCGCTCTGCGTAGTAGGGAAATGGACCGGATTCCGCGCGCGTGAAGACACCTGCTACCGGAACCGATTCCGAGGCGAGGGCGCGGAGCGCGGCGTTGCCGAATCCCGTCAGCCCCATCAGGAGGACGCGGGGCGCCCGGGCCGCTCTTACCGGTCCATCCGCCATGATGTTTGTCTCCTCTCCTATTTCACGGGAGGGGTGGAGCGCGCGAGGGCTCAACAAGTCAGACTTGGGGAGACACCTCCCCGCCCGCAGCCAGGGATGAATTGTGCTCTTGAAAGAAGACTCTTCCCTGGCGAATATAGGTTTCGTAGCGTTCCTGAGTCGCCGCATCGGGGAAATAGGCGTGCGCCCGCTTCACCTGCCAGTCCGGGCATTTGCGGCAGATCTCGGGCAGCTCCATGAAGCGGCGCCGCATTTGCAGCTCCCTCATCCACTTCAGGGGACCGTTCCAGATTTCCTTGAGCGGCTGTGACTCGACGTTCCCGGCCACGTACTTGCCATCGCAGTCAATGGCACACATCACAACGTTCCCGTTCCAATGGATAGCGCAGGTGTCGAGAGACCACAGACATGGCAAGCGGAGGTTGGAGTCGGTGATTATCCTCGAATCGCCCCCCTCGACCGAGCCCGACCAGTGGAGTTTGGGCCGCACTTTCACCACCACGTTCCGCCCCAGCCAATGCTTGATGAAAGCCTCGGTCTCGTGTTCGTTTTCCTCAAATATGGAAAACTGCATCTCAATGAGAGGAACTTCTGACCCAAACTGGCCAATTGATTCAAGAAGTAGGTCCATTCCGCGGTAGATGACATCCAATCCACCGGCCGATTTCAGCCCAGGGCGAACCCGGGCGTGCGTTGCCGGAGTGTGGGCATCGCAACTGATGATCAGCCGATTAATGCCGCATGTCAGGATTCGTGGAATGGTCTTCCGGTTAATTCTGGTTCCGTTCGTATTTAGGGTGATCTTTCCACAGCCAGTTTCTCGCGCAAACTCGATCATATCGAATAGGCGGTCTCCCAGGAGCATCGCTTCGCCCATGAAAGTCGGCCAGATCTCGGTGTAGGGACTTTCTCGCCCGGATTCGGACGCGATTCTCTCGAACAGGGCGCGCGCCATGGTTTTCTTAGGCCGATCCATGTAGGTGTGGCCACAGAAGACGCAGAGCTGGTTGCAGGCGGCCGTGGTTTCGATGATGAGCTGCTGGGGGAATTCGGTGTGGAAGTAGCCCTGCTCTCGCTTGGGGGCGAACGACCGGCCCTTCTCGTCTCGCCGGTGTCCGACCCGGAGGGGGAGAGCGTCAGCGGCCAATTTATTTCCCTCCTCGGGGGCATGCAATGAGAACGTGTTGCTGCGTGATACCAAGCCACGAAGACATCCACAATCGGAAAAAAGAGTAACAAAATTCCAATCTAGAAACAAACTTGGAGTATGTCCCATCCTTAGTTGAGGTTTGGGGTGGTTCCGTCCCCTGTGGTTGCATGGTGTCGCCAAACGCCATCCGCCCACAAGGGAGGAACCACCGATGGAGAGCATTCTACAGATAGCCAAAAGGCCAAGAAGGGCCGCCGGATGGGCGAGCCCCGGGTGCTGAGCCGGGAGAGGCCGAGGGCCCGGAGGTGAACGCCCGGGCCGAGATCATCCGGGCCCTCATCCCGCTGGGTCTGATCGGGGCGTATGAGATGTTCAAGGCCGAGCTGGAGGAGCTGACGGGGCCCGGTGGGCACCGAGAGCGCGAAGGTGTTGGCCCCCTTCCTAATGGGCCTCCTGGAGCGGGGCCTAGACGTCTCGCGGGGGATCCTCGTGGTGATCGACGGGGGCAAGGGCCTGCGCAAGGCGGTGGAGCTCGTCTTCAACCGGGGGGCTCGGCGAGCCCTGGTTCAGCGCTGCCACTGGCACAAGCGCGAGAACGTGGTGAAGCCGCTTCCCACTCGCGCCAGAAGCACCGCTGGCTGACCGCCTCCCTCCTCCGACATCGAGGGGAGGCTCAATCGCGTCATGGGCTACTGTCATCTGCCAAAGCTTCGCGAGGCGCTCCAGCGGGAGCTGGGAATCGGGAAGGAGCGTGCGGCTTCAGAGGAGACCGCCTGACGTGCCACGGGACGGCGCCACTTCAAACGCAACTAAAGTTGGGATTGACTCCAAACTTGGTCCCAACCGCTGAATCTTTGCAAGGATGATGAATCTTCGGCAGAAGCGTCTCACCCGACACCTTTTGTCTTTTCCGCTTGCTTTTGACACTCTTCAGCCGAATATAAGTCCTTCGCCTAGGGCACGGATTGGCCGGATGCCGCACTTGCTTTGCCTGGGGAGAAGAATATTGATGCCCATCATGCAGGTCAGAACGCCAGGCGCGTCTCCTTTTCCCCGCGCGGAGATCATTGCCGCGGTGATAGTGGGGCTTGTGGCCCTCCTTTTCCGAATCAGTTGGGGGGGAATCTACTCCCTGCACGATCACTATAGCCAGTGGGCCTATTTCAATTCTGTCCTGGACCCGGTGCTTTCCGCGGCGGACCCGCTCATTCAGACCGCAACGTTCAACGCCCCTCCTTTGACGCTCCGTGCTCAGGCGTTCATTTATTCTCTCGGAATGTATCCCGCCTTCGCCTTTTTCCTGATTCATGCCTGCATCGCCGTCTCGTATGGGACGAGCTATCTGCTGTTCCGCGAGGGAGGTGCATGGCGCCCATTGGCCGCCGCCGGAGTGATTGCCCTTCCGTTCACGATGGAGACCCCGCTGGGGCTAGCGGGGGGTCTGAAATTCTACAGCGGCCCTATTTTTTTGGTTTTCGCCACCGGCGCGTTACTCTCCATTTCGAGGCGGGGATATCTCTTCGGCGGGCTCCTCCTGGTTGTCTCGTTCCTGAGCCACCCGATGAATTCTTCCCCCTTCATCCTTGCTGTCATCGCGTTCACGGTGCTTCGGGCCCGGTCGGACGGTTGTTCCTGGAGCGGATCGCTCAAGGCCGGGGCGCTGTGCGCCGCCCCCTTCATGCTCTACGCCCTCTGGTTCTTTTTCGGGAAGCTGGCAGGTGCGGGTCATGCCGCGGGAATTCAAGCCGCCGGCCAGCCCCTGGGCATCCTGGAATGGAGAAACCTATGCTGGCTGGAGGATCCCGACGACTGCACCGTGCTGTTCTGGCTCTTCCACGGGTATCCAACGTGGCGCGCCTGGATCTGGCTGCCGGCCGTGGGGGCGTCCGTCATCGCCTTGGCGGTGCACCGTTGGTCTCCCGCGAAAGGTAGAATCCCCGAGGCGCTGCTGCTGACGATATGTGGCTTCATGGCCCTTGGAGCCATCATGGAGCTCACGCTCTACCGGATTTTTCCCGGGCAGCTTCTGACGCTGGCCCTCCCGGTTCAGTTCCGGAGGTTGTTCTCCTGGGTGAGCTATGCCGCCATCTTCGTGCTGGCCGTGGCGGCCTCGCGGGTGTTGGAGGATGCGGAGAAGCGGCAACGCATAGGGTTGATCGAGATGCTGATCGCCCTCTTCACCACCATGTTGCTCTTGGCCCCGCGCGTGCGTTACTTCGTTCCCACGGTCCTGCTCTTCGTGCTTTGGCCGGTGTCATCCAGGCTCCCGTTCGTCCGGGGCTGGTACTGGCAGATCTCCGCTCGCGCTTTCGCGTGGACGGTGCTCATCCTCATTGTGTCTCTCTGGTCGATCCAAAACGCAGCGGCTGTCCGTCAAGCCCTTTTGATCACCTTCCCCCAAACCATCAGGATGGTGAAAAATCTGCCTAAAGGGGACCTCTTCACCCAGATTGCATCCTCCGGTGAGTCGCCTTTCTATATCGGACTGGCGGAAGGCCTTCGCATCCGGGAGTGGCTGGAGAAAAGCACTCTTCCCGATGAAATCCTGATCGTACAGGATGAGATTTCAACCCCGCGGATGATTTTCCGCCGCCCCGTCCTGTCGAACATCAACGACGCTGGGCTCGCGAACGTTAACTACGACGCCGGCAAGGTGTGGTGGAACCAGGTAAGGGTGCTGTACCCGATCCCCGACGCCACTGTCTCGGCCCTCCACGAGAACCTTTCGCCCTTGGATTTTATGACCAGGGCATGCTCCCCCGGTAAGAAGGACCCCCGTTGCATCCCCCGGATCAAGGAAATGGACCAGCGCATGATTCCAGCCGAGCGGCTGAAAAAGGCGAAGGAGATATTTGGCGCGAGGTTCTTCATCTCCCGGGAACGGAGCGAGCCCTTTCTGGTCCCCGTCTTTCAAGCGGGTCCCTGGGTGATCTACCGGATTTCTTAGCTCTCCATGGTTATTACTTAGCGGGGGCATAACTTCCAGGCCGAGACGATTCCGTCACGGGCCAGCGAGGCTGAATTTCCCGGGAGAAGAGCGTCTCGTCGAGTATTTCGCGGACAATGGTTCCGGAGGCTGGATCTACGGTGAATTGCGCGAGCGGCCGATGGACAAAGCGCCCCTTCTCTTTCAAGAGCACAATGTACTCGAAGGACAAAACCGAATTTCCCGGGCAGCCTAATGTCCAGGCAAAGCGCATCAGGCGTTCCGCGAACAAGTGCGGCCTGCTCGGGTAGTACTTCAGGGTCGTGAAGAGGGACGCCAGCGCGATGCTCTCGGCCACATGGCTGAAGCGCAAGCCCCCCGCGCGCCAGCCGAACCGAGTGACCTCTTTTTCCGCCGCTTCGGGCTGACCCCGTTCCCGCTGATAGATCCGGACAAAGAAGTTCACGATATCGATAGAGAATACCCGCCAAATCAAGATGCCGAAAAGATTTGTATAGGCCTCCAGCGCGCTCTGGAGCCAAAGCCACGGCAACTTCCGGCGCAGATAGAGGTTGTAGTAAAGCCCAGCGTGCGCGAACGGCAACAGGATGAGGTACATCCAGAGTGCTGGCTCGAGGAGAGCGGCCACCCAAGGTGTGATCGCAGGTGCCTGTATGACGGCGGGCGCCGCCTCGCCTATGAATCCGCTGACAAAAGTATCTCCAGCGCTTCCTGGGTGGAAGAACAACACGCAACCCGTCACGACCATCTCGGGGAGCAGGCAAAGCCGGATCTGGGTCGCGACGAAGAGGAAGCTCAGGAGGATTAGCATGGCGCCGATGAAGCGCATCGACGGGATCAGCATCATGATTCCCGCTGCCACTTCGGTGGACCATGCCATGTGGTTCAGGGTCCGTATCATCCAATGGTTCACCGGCATCTTTAGATAAGCCTTCCACCAGTAGCCCCACATGGGATTCGCCAGCCCCAATTCCATCCCATCATTTTTCGCGTAACCCGAAGTCAGCTTATAGATACCTGCCGATAGCATGATGAGTGCGAAGTCAGTCTGCACCACGAGCAGTGCCAGAGGACGCACGGAAGGAGCCAGTTGCAGGGTGCACTCCAGCAGAAGCACAGCGGCCGCGAGCCAGTACGTCATGAAGCCGGGAGCCCCCATCCCACGGAGCAGGCTTTTCCACCGCATGTGGATGAAGTAGTAACGACATAGGGCAAAGTTCAAGAGAGCCGCCAGGAGGATCCAACGGCCTATGATGAGCAGCACGGCGCAGATCAGCCAACCCCCGAGGATCCAAGGCATTCTTTTTGGATGGTGAAGCAAGTTTACTGTCCAATCCGAGTACGCATAACCGCCCCAGCGCTCGCCCAAGAAGTAGCGGCGCGCGTGGGGCAGTACAGAGAGCAAAGTGCCGAGCAGAAAAATGCCATATCCAGCGCGGAAGAAAGTCTGCGTCGGGATAGAAAGTGCAGGGAAAAAGAAACTATCAGGAGAAAGGATGGTTGGCATATGGCCAAGTCCTTGTTAGCCGAAGGATGCGTAAATAACTGTGTTTCGCCAGTGAAGATTCATCGGGTGCATTAGCCTGTCAATCGTTCCCGGCCGAAGCTGGTTCCATGGTCCGGACAGCCGACCCGTGGCAGCGCATCGGCTTATGCCGGGGCTCGGATCATGAGGTCCATGACGAGGGGGAGTAGGTGAGCCTGGTAGCCGCCACGGATGAGGAGGTCGCCGGCCGCCGGATGTTTGGTCAAGGAAATCCTCCCGCGGGGCGCAGTGGGGACCTCCTGCGGCATGATACGTGAACCCAGGCGAGAATCTTACCCCGATTGCACACCGGCGGGAGGATCTAAGGACAATGTTTTTATCGAAGCCGGGGCGCCAACCGAAGCGGATGTGACTGGAGGCCATGGGGGCACGGGCGGACCCATCGGTCGTCTCGGATTTCCATCCGCAGGCCATCGTTGCAGGAGTATCGACCGGCATTACCCATGGGGGGAATTCTGGCGCAGATGCGAGGGTAGGCGGCAATGATCGGTCTCGGTCGAAACGCCAATTTGCACGCCTGTTCGGCTGATTTATCCTGTTGATTTCTCGCCCCTGCCCGAGTTGCACCCCTTTTCGATAGATTGCCGCAGGGTTGCCTCTCCTCCCCTTTTCGGGGGCGTGGAAAAAGCGAAATTAAGACAAAAACATTCTGCCGCAGTCGAGAAAAATTTATTCATGTGCCTTCATGCTAACATTGACAACCTGCTGTGGAACAAAGTAATTTCTCGGTCGGTTCAGTGATTGAACACATGGGGATTCGTGGTGCCCGTTGATTTCCCGGGCTCCGGGGTAGATGCCTTGTCCGTGCTTATGCCAGAAGCCAGGCATTCGTTCTCCCTCCATGAAGCTTGGTCCTCGTGGTTCGTGGTCCATACCCGCAGCCGCCACGAGGACAAGGTCGTCGATCTCCTTCGCGAAAAACGCATCCCCGTATTCCTCCCCAAGATGCAGGTCTGGAGCCGTCGGCGGGACCGCCGCCTGAAGGTCCAGGTGCCGCTTTTTCGCGGCTATTTGTTTGTGAATCTTCCCGAGCCGGAATTCAGGTGGTCCAATCTCCTTCAGACTCGCGGAGTGGTGCGTGTCCTGGGGGCGGGGGGAAAGCCCGTCTCGCTGGTCCAAAGGGAGGTTGAATCCATCCTCCTGATGGTGGCGAGCGGCGCCGACCTCCATCCGCTGGACGCCTTGGTCCGGGGCGACCGCGTCCGCGTGGTCGATGGGCCGCTGGCCGGGGTGGAGGGGGTGGTTCTCCGCCGGAAGGGGAAAGAGCAGATCGCGGTCTCTATCGATCTTCTGGCGCGCTCGGTCGCGGTCGATTTGAACGAGAGCCAACTGGAAAGAGTTGGACGTCCAAGACAGCGAAACGCGCACTCGTAATCTTGAACGCCGGCCAAGGCCGAGTTCGATGTAAGTCATTTATTTTCAGTTTGTTGCATGTTTTCTTTCATGTAACCGAGAGGGCGGAGCTGTCTCTATTTCCCCATCCGCCGGCCTATCATCCGCATCCCATTTCCCTCTCCAAGGAAACCCTGTTGCGCAAAGAAGACCTCCACCAATTCCGTCTTATGGAAGAGGTGGAAAAGGAAGGGGGCATTGTCACCCAGCGCGATCTGGCGAGGCGTCTCAACGTCTCGCTGGGTCTCACCAACGCGTTCTTGAAGCGGATTGTTCGGAAGGGTTATTTCAAGATCACCACGGTCCCGGGACGCACGGTGCGTTACATCCTCACCCCAAAGGGCTTTGCGGAAAAGTCCCGCCTGACGATGGAGTATATTCGCTATTCCCTCGCGCATTACCAGGAGATCCGCCACCGGACGAGGCTCTTGGCAAACGTGCTGCGGGAAAAGAACATTCAGCGCGTGGCGATGGTGGGGACGGGCGAGCTGGCAGAGCTGTTCTATCTGAGCCTTCGAGAAGCGGCTATCGAGGTGATGGTTGTTGTTTCGCTCGGCGCCGAGGAAGGATTTTTCCTCGGCTATCCAATCATGTCTCCCGACAGCCTTCGTGAATCCTCGGCTGATGCAATCTGCGTGGTGGACATGGATGAGGAGCATTTCGCCTTGTTCCTCTCCCGTGCCGGGGAATTGGGCCTGCCGAAAGACAAGATCATTCGCGTCGGGGCCAATTCCGGAATGGAAAAGGCACCGACAGGCAAGACCGCGGCGGTCGGTTCACCGTCCGAATCCCATCACAGATGAGCGAGGCAGTGAACTCATTCGACGGAAAATCCATTTTGGTGACCGGGGGCACCGGCTCCTTCGGGCGGAAGTTCACGGAGATAGTTCTGAAGCGATATCATCCTCGGAAGCTGATTATCCTCAGCAGGGATGAGCTCAAGCAGCATGAGATGCGTCAAGTCTTTCCCGATGGAGACGATTCGCCGATGCGCTATTTCATCGGCGACGTCCGGGACCGCGAAAGGCTCCACCGGGCATTCTACGGCGTGGACATCGTCGTCCATGCCGCCGCGCTGAAGCAGGTCCCCGCGTGCGAGTACAACCCCTTCGAGGCCGTGCAGACGAACGTCATGGGGGCGCGGAACGTCATCGACGCGGCCACGGATCGCGGGGTACAGAGGGTCCTGGCGCTCAGCACGGACAAGGCGGTGAACCCCGTCAACCTCTACGGCGCCACCAAGCTCTGCGCCGAGAAGCTCTTCGTGCAGGGGAACGCCTACTCCGACCTCGACCGCACGCGCTTCAGCTGCGCGCGTTACGGCAACGTGATCGGCAGCCGGGGAAGCGTCGTCCCCCTGTTCTTGGAGCAGCGGAAGAATGGCACCGTCACCGTAACGGACCCCCGGATGACGCGCTTCTGGATCACGTTGGAGGAAGGCGTCAACTTCGTTCTGAACTGCATCGAGAGGATGCAGGGGGGGGAGATTTTCGTCCCTAAGATCCCAAGCATGGAGATCATGGACCTGGTGCAGGCCCTCGCGCCCGGCTGCAAGGTCAACGAGATCGGCATCCGCCCCGGCGAGAAGCTTCACGAGGTTCTGCTCTCCGAGGACGAGGCGCGGCATGCCTTCGAGCTTGATGACATGTACATCGTCGTCCCGTCCCATCCGTGGTGGAAGATGCAGGAGATTCCGGGAGCCAGGCCGGTTCCCGACAACTTCCGCTACACCAGCGACGTAAATCCCCTCCGGCTCTCGACGAAGGAGCTGACCCGCTTGGTCGGACAAGGTTGAACCCGGGCCGGAGGCAGATGGCGGACCCGCTGGCCATCCACGGCGGCAAGGCCGTCCGCGAAAAGCTGCTCCCCTACGGCCGCCAGTCCGTCGACGAGGAGGACATCCTCGCCGTTGGTGAGGTGCTGCGCTCCGATTGGCTAACCACCGGCCCGAAGGTGGATGAGTTCGAGGAGGCATTCGCCGGGTATGTCGGCACCCGGCACGCGGTGAGCTTCAGTTCCGGGACGGCGGCGCTCCACGGAGCGGTCTTCGCCGCGGACCTCGGGCCCGGGGACGAGGCGGTGACCACCCCGATTACATTCTGCGCGACGGCGAACTGCCTCCTCTACCAGGGCGCTTCGCCGGTCTTCGCCGACGTGAGCCCCGACACGCTGAACCTCGATCCTGACGGACTGACGCGCCGTATTACCCCTCGGACGAGGGCGATCCTCCCGGTGGACTATGCGGGCCATCCGGCGGACCTCGGGCCCATCATGGAGCTGGCCGGGCGGCACGGCCTGACGGTCATCGAGGACGGATGCCACGCCCTGGGCGCCGAGCTGGGCGGGCGCCGGGTCGGCCGGCTGAGCCACATGACCGTATTCAGCTTCCACCCGGTCAAGCACCTCACCACCGGGGAAGGCGGGATGGTGGCGACGGACGACGAGCGTTTCGCCCGCCGGCTCCGCCTCTTCCGCAACCACGGGATCGACAGCGACGCCCGGGACCGCCAGTCCCGGGGCGAGTGGTTCTACGAGATGGTGGACCTCGGCTGGAACTACCGCCTGACCGACATCGGGTGCGCGCTTGGGCTGGTTCAGCTCCGGAAGCTGGACCGCAACCTGGCGCGGCGGCGGGAGATCGCGGCCGCCTACACTGAGGCGTTCCGGAAGATGGAGGGCATGGCTCCTCCTGCGGTCCGGCCGGGGGCGAATCCGGCTTGGCACCTCTATCCGGTGCGCATTGAGCCGGACAAGCTTGCCGTCGGCCGGCGGGAGATCTTCCGCGCCCTGCGGGCGGAGGGCCTGGGCGTGAACGTGCACTACATCCCGGTCCATCTCCACCCGTATTACCGGGACAAGCGGGGCCACCGGAAGGGGGAGTGCCCCGTCGCCGAGGACGCCTATGAGCGCCTGATCTCCCTGCCTATCTTCCACGGCATGACGGACCAGGACGCCGAAGACGTCGTGCATGCCATGGGCAAGGTGATGGAGCACTATGTCCGGTAGCCTCGCCCTTCGGTTTCTGGTCGCCGGCTGCGGGTCCGTCGGAAAGCGCCACCTCCGGAACCTTCGGACGCTCGGCGTGACGGACCTCCTGACGTTCGATGTCCTGGCCGAGCGGTGCCGCGAGGCGTCGGCGGAGCTTGGCGTGGAGGCCGTGGCCAGCCTGGAGGAGGCTTGGGCGCGCGGGGTGGATGCCGTTCTGGTGACGGTCCCCACCCGTGAGCATTATCCGTTGGCGCTCGAGGCCGCGCGGCAGGGCTGTCACCTGTTCATCGAAAAGCCTCTGTCGGACCGCCTGGAGGGCCTGGACGCTCTGGCCGGGATCGCGGCGGAGAAGAGGCTCATCGCCCTGGTCGGCTGCAACATGCGCTTCCATCCCGGCCCCGCCGCCGTGAAGCGCCTCCTGGACGAGGGGGCCATCGGAGCCCCCGTTGCCGCCCGGCTCCAAACGGGCTCCTACCTGCCGGACTGGCGGCCAAGCGTGGATTACCGCCAGAGCTACAGCGCGTCGGCCGAGGGCGGGGGTGGCGCGGTCCTCGACTGCATCCACGAAATTGACCTGGCTCTCTGGTATTTCGGCCCGGCCGAGGTCGCGGGCGCCGCGGTTCTCCCGGCCGAGAGCCTCGGATTGGACGTGGACGGGCTGGCCGAAATGCTGCTCCGGCATCATTCAGGCGTGCTTTCGAGCGTCCATCTCAACTTCGTCCAGCGTGACTACCGGCGCGTCTGCCAGATCATCGGCACCGAGGGAACCCTGTACTGGGACTTCGAAGAAGAGGCCGTCCGGTGCTACCGCCCGAAGGAAGGATGGCAAGCGTTCCCCCAGCCGGCCGGGTGGGAGCTGAACCGGATGTACCTGGACGAGATGCGCCATTTTCTGGCCTGCCTCGTCGGCGAGGAGAAGCCCCATGTGGACGTGACCGGGGGGTGGCGTGCACTGGAAATCGCCCTGGCGGCGAAGGCCTGGCCCGGCGCGCGCCCGGTGGTGGGGGCATAGGAATCCGTGATGGGGAAGCCGAAGGTCGTCGCCACCGTCCAGGCCCGGATGGGCGCCACGCGCCTTCCGGGCAGGTGCTCGCCGAGATCTCCGGCCGCCCCATGCTCTGGTACGTCGTGGAGGAGGCCCGGATGGCGGCGGAATTGAAGATAGGTGCCCTCGTTCCCGTCCGGCTTGCCTCGGAACGGCTACCCCGGAAGGCACTTCAGCCTATCGCTGGACGGCCGGTGATCGTGCATCTCTTGGATCGCTTCTGTGCGTCTAAATTCCTCGCACCCGAGCGGGTGGTGGTGTGCACTACCGAGGAGCGGGAGGACGACCCGCTTGTGCCTGTTGCTGAGGCGGCCGGGGTATCCGTCTTTCGCGGCAGCCGGGACGATATCATCGACCGCTTCCACCGGGCAGTGGAGCACTTCGGCTTCGGCGCTGTCATCCAGGCGGATGGAGACGACCCGTGCACCGACCCCGCATACATGGACCTGTGCATGGAGCGCCTGCTGGCGGATCCCTCGCTGGATATCGTTTTCGGGGAGGAATTGCCCCTCGGGCTGGCCTCCAAGGCGATCCGGGCCTCCGCCATCCGGAAGGTCCGGGAGCATTACCTGACGGAACGGAACGACACCGGCTTCATCTACTACTTCACCAAGACCGGGCTGTGCCGGGTGGACAAGGTTCGTCCCGTTTCCGAGGCGCACCGCCACGAGACAGCCCGCCTGACCTTGGATTACCCGGAGGATCTGATGTTTTTTCAGGCTCTTTTCGACGAGCTCTATGAGGAGGGGAAGGTTTTCGGAGTTGGCGAGATCGTCGCATTGCTGCGCCGCAGGCCCGATCTTCTCGCGATCAATGCGGGGCTCGCTGAGCGCTACATGAAGCGAACGCGCGAATTGGCTCGGCTCGAGTACCGAGTGGATGGGCAGGTTCACAAGGTGCAGGTCTGATGCGCTACGGGGTGGTGGGTCTGGGCTCCATGGGCAGCCGGCGGGTGCGCTGTCTTGCGGCGCTGGGCCGCGAGGTTGTGGGGTTTGATATCCGTCCCGACCGGATGAGAAGCGCAGAGGAGCGGTTTGGCATCCGCACGGCGGAGAGTTTCGAGGCGATGCTCCGGCTCGAACCAGAGGCCCTCGTGATCTCCACCCCTCCGGACCAACATTTGCCTTATTACGAACGCGCTTGCGCCCTGGGGCTTCCGTATTTCAGCGAGGCAAGCATCTTCGTCCCCCGAGCGGAATGGTTCGCCACCCGCGAGAAGGAAAAGGGAGCCAAGGGCTATCCCTCGGCAACGTGGCGGTTCTACCCTTGGCTGCGTGAGCTCCACCGGCAGCTCCGGCACGAGGGGCGGCCTCGTGTGCATACGGTCCACTACGCCTACGGAGGTTTTCTGCCCCGCTGGCACCCCTGGGAGCCTTACGAAGACTTCTACGCCGGCCGCGAGCGCAAGACCTGCGCTGCCCGGGAGACGGTTCCCTTCGATCTCGAGTGGCTATGCTGGATCTTCGGCCCGGTGCGGGCGGTCTCCTGCGCGTATGGACGGACGGCGGAGTGGCGGACCGACATCGACGATACCTATCTCCTCCTGCTCGAGTTCGAATCGGGATTGCTCGGAACGATGACGGCCGAACTGCATCAGGTCGCCCCGTTCCGCAGCGCCCGGGTGGGCTGCGAGGGGATGAGCTTCGAGCTCGATTTCACGACCCACAAATTGCGTACTTGGGGGCAGGAGGAGGCGCAAGGGCGCATACTGAAGCCTGCGGAATCGGAGGGGTCCGAGAATTTCGACTTCGAGCGGGTCTACATGGCCGAGTCGAGCGCCTTCGTCGATGCGATGGAGGGCCGTTCAACCTACCCCAAGACGTGGGTTGAGGAGCGGCATCTTTCCAATGTCCTCTACGCGGCGGAGGAGAGCTGGCGCCGGAGGGCATGGGTGGATGTAGCCGAAGCTGAGAGCGCCCACGACGGATGTTCGTGGATAGAGGTGGATAGCTGATGATGTTTCCGCGCCGTCTGTGCCCGGCCGGGCGCGGCGAACGGCGCCTTCTGCCAGCCGGATGTATTGCGATTGCTTGACCAGGAGCCTGCCTTGGGGAATCTCAACGCCGCGGCGATCCGCAACGAGGGTTACTACAAGTCGCTGGCCGCGGAGCCGCCCATCCCTCCGCGCGATCGGAGCCTGGCCCGCTCCCTCGCGCTGAAGGCGAAGGCTGAGTCGCTCATCCCCTCCTGCTCGCAGACCTTCAGCAAGGGGCCGACCCAGTTCGTGCAGGGGGTAGCGCCGGTGTTCCTTGCCCGCGGCAAGGGGAGCCGGGTGTGGGACGTGGACGGAAACGAGTACATCGATTTCCCCATGGCCCTCGGCGCCATCATTCTGGGGCACGGCTACCCCGCCGTGGACGAGGCGGTTAGGCGCCAGATGGAGGAGGGGAGCACCTTTTCCCTCCCCCATCCCCTCGAGGTGGAGCTCGCCGAGCTTCTCACCGGGGTCATCCCCGGCGCGGAGATGGTACGGTTCGGCAAGAATGGCTCGGACGCAACCTCCGGGGCGGTGCGAGTCGCCCGCGCGGTCACGGGGCGGGAGGTGATCGCCTGCTGCGGCTACCACGGCTGGCAGGACTGGTACATCGGGACGACCACCCGATCCAAGGGCGTGCCGAAGACGGTCCGGGAGCTGACCGTCCCCTTCGAGTACAACTCGCTGGAGGGCCTCGAGTGGATTTTCGAGGCGCATCCCGGCCAAGTGGCCGCGGTCGTCATGGAGCCGGTCGGGGTGGTGGAGCCGCGGGAGGGTTTCCTGGCGGCTGTGCGCGACCTCGCCCGGCGGGAGGGGGCGCTCCTCGTCTTCGACGAGATCGTCACGGGCTTCCGGGTGGCCCTGGGCGGGGCCGCGGCGCACTACGGCGTGACGCCCGACCTCACGTGCATCGGCAAGGCCATGGCGAACGGATTCCCCATCTCGGCGGTCGTGGGACGGCGGGAGATCATGGAGGCGTTCGACGAGATCTTCTTCTCCTTCACCTTCGGCGGCGAGGCGCTCTCCCTGGCGGCGGCCCTCGCAACGATCCGCGAGATCCAGGACAAGGGCGTGATCCCCTACCTGTGGGGCCAGGGACGGAAGCTGAAGGATGGCTACAACGCCCTGGCGAGGGAGTACGGCATCGAACGCTTCACCCAATGCATCGGTATCCCGCCACGCACCGTCATGACGTTCCGGGACGAAGCAGGAGCGGAGTCACTTCTCTTCAAGAGCCTCTTCCAGCAGGAGTGCCTCAAGCGGGGGGTGCTCTACTCCGGCGGCCAGAACATGTGCTTCAGCCACACGGAGGAAGACATCGAGCACACCCTGCGGGCCTACCGGGCGGCGATGGAGGTACTGGCCGCGGCCATCGAGCGCGGCGACGCGCGCAGCCGGCTGGAGGGAGAGCCCGTGCAGCCCGTCTTCCGGAGGGCCTAGTGGGCGTCCTGTCGGGCATTATCGAGGTGGGCGGCCGCCGCATCGGCGCGGGGGAGCCCTGCTTCGTCATCGCCGAGGCGGGCAGCAACCACAACGGGAGCCTGGAGAAGGCCCGGGAGCTCGTCGAGACCGCCGCCTCGGCCGGCGCCGACGCCGTGAAATTCCAGGTGTTCCGGGCCGAGCGTCTCTACCCCAAGAGCGCGGGGCTGAGCGGCTACCTGAAGCTGAGCAAGCCCATCTACGACATCATCGCCGAGATGGAGATGCCGCTCGGCTGGCTCCCCGTTCTGAGTGATCTCTGCCGCGAGAGGAGGATCCAGTTCCTGGCCTCGGCCTTCGACGAGGAGTCGGCCGACCGGCTCGACCCCTACACCCACGCCTTCAAGGTCGCCTCCTACGAGATGACGCACATTCCGCTCATCCGGCACTTGGCCCGGAAGGGGAAGCCCCTCATCATTTCGACCGGGACGGCCTGCCTCGACGAGGTGGCCGAGACGGTGGAGGAGGTCCGCGCGGCGGGCCGTGCGCCGCTGGCCCTGATGCAGTGCACCGGGGCCTACCCGGCCCCGCTTGAGTCTCTCAACGTGCGGGCCATCCCCACCATGAAGTCCGCCTTCGGGGTTCCGGTCGGGCTCTCCGACCACTCGCGCGATCCCTTGGTCGGCCCGCTCGCGGCGGTCGCCGTGGGGGGGAGCCTTCTGGAGAAGCACTTCACCCTGAGCAACGACCTCCCCGGCCCCGACCACCGCTTCGCGGTGGAGCCCGGCGAGCTGCGCCTGATGGTCCGGAAGGTGCGCGAGACGGAGCGGGCGCTGGGGAGCGGCGAGAAGGTGGTGGACCCGGCCGAGGAGGAGCTGCGGAGCTTCGCCCGGCGGAGCGTCTTCTCCCTGCGGGCAATCGCGGCGGGCGAGTTGCTCTCCCTGGGGAACATCGCCGTTCTGCGCTGCGGAAACCTCCCCGCCGGGGTGGAGCCCAGGCGCCTGGGTGAGATCCTGGGGAAGCGCGCCTCGCGCGCCATCCCGGCCGAGCAGGCCCTCCGGGAGGGGGACTATGTCTGAGGCCGGCATCCGCCTGCGCCCCGCCGGCCCGGCGGACTCCCGCCTCCTCTGGGAGCTGCGGAACGAGGACTCGGTCCGCCGGGCGTCCTTCCACCCGAAGGCGATCCCGATCGAGGAGCACGAGCGGTGGTTCGCCCGAAAGATGGGCGACGCCCGCTTCCGCGCCTTCGTCGCGGTGGACCCTGCGGGGAAGGACGTCGGCTACGTCCGCTTCGACCTCGATGGCGAGGAGGCCGAGATCAGCGTGGCGATCGACAAGGGGGAGCGCGGGAAGGGCTACGGCCTCGCGGCCATCCGCGCGGGGTCGGAGCGGATGCTGGCGGAGGGCCCGGCCCGCCGCGTCATCGCCCTCGTCCGCCGCGACAACCCCGCCTCCCTCGCCGCCTTCGAGCGCGCGGGCTACCGGGCGGCGGGCGGGAAATCCCTCCAGGGCGTTGAGGGCATCGTGCTGGTGTTCGGCGATGGCGGCTAGGGCCGGCTCGGCCCGCCGCGGCGGGGTGCTCATCCGGGCGGATGCCGGGCCTGGGGTCGGCCTGGGCCATCTCCAGCGGTGCCTCTCGCTCGCGGAAGCCCTCCGGCGCGGCGGCGCGGAGTGCGCGTTCGTGCTGAACGAGAGGGCCGGGGCGGCCGGGCGCGTCGAGGCCGCGGGTTTCGAGGCCCCCGAGGCCGCGGGGGCGCCGTCGTGGTCCGGTGCAGACATGGAGAGGACGATCGGCCTCGCCGCCCAGCGAGGATGCACTGCCGCCGTCGTTGACGGCTACGGCGCGGGGCCAGACTTCCTGCGCGGCCTCCGGGAGGGCGGGCTCTATGTCGCAGCCGTCGATGACCTCTGCCGGGAGCTCTTCCCCTGCCAGCTCGCCGTCAACGGCGGGGTGCACGCGAAAGAACTCCGGCCCCAGTCCTCCACGGGAGACACGGCGTTCCTGTTCGGTCCGGAGTATGCGCTGATCCGGCCGGAGCTCTGGAACGTACCCGCCCGCGCGGTGCGGGCGGAAGTTTCTTCCATTTTGCTCACCTTGGGGGGGACGGATGATTTTAATCTGATGCCAGTCCTCCTCCGCGCCCTGGACGCGCTTCCCGGGGTCTTCGCCGTGACGGCGATCCTCGGCACCTACTTCACGGATGGGGAGGCAATCCTTCGGGCGGCCGCCGAATGCGGGAAGAAGGTCCGCCTCGTGGAGAGCCCGACCTCTGTCCGGGACCTCATGCTCGGGGCCGACCTCGCGGTCTCGGCGGGCGGGCAGACGCTCTATGAGCTCGCGGTGGCGGGCACCCCGGCCGTCGCGATCCAGCTCGCGGAGAACCAGGCGGGGCAGCTGCGGGGCTTCGCCGGGGCCGGGTTTGCCCGCCTCGCGGGGGTGGCGGGCCGGGACGACGTCGTGGCCGGGGTGCGGGAGCAGGTCCTGCCCCTCCTGGCGGATGCCGCCGCGCGGGAGGCCATGGCGGCCGCCGGCCGGGCGCTGATCGACGGGAGAGGGGCGATCCGCGTGGCGGAGAGGATCCTCGGGGAGGTGTCCCCAGCGGCCGGGCGCCCCATTCCTTCCCGGCAGGGGGCGGTGGGGTGAAGCGGCTCATCCTCACGCGGCTCGACCCGGTGGCCGAGGACGGGCGGGCGGTTCACTTGGGCCCCTGGTCCCTGTCGGAGGCGGAGCACCGGAGCGGCGCCTGGAGCCGGTACGGATTCCAGCGGCCCTTGCCGAGCGAGGCCGTCGCCGGGACCGCTTCGGCCTTGGAGGCCGTCTCCGAGTATCTCCTGGCGGGCCTCCGCGAGGAGCTGAACGCGCGGCACCGGACGAATCGCTCGATCCGGTTTTGGCGCATCCTCCTGATGCCGTGGCTCATCTGGCTGGCGATGTGTGTTTTCGAGCGGTATTTGCGGCTTCGCGGCCGCGCGGGAGAGGGCATCCCCTACGAGGTCTTCCTCTCCCCCCCGGGGGAGCGCCTACCGCTCGATTCCACGCGGCACTTCAGGAACCTCCTTCAGGACGATTCCCTGAACCGACTGGTCCTCACCCGGATCATTGAGGACCTGCGCCCCCCCGGGTGGGTCCTGAGGCCGGGGCCGCCCGCCGCGCCCGAGGGCGGCCTGGTGTCCGTGAACCGGCGGCGGAAGCTCGCTCTCGTCCACTGGGCCTCCCTGCTCGCCTCCAACCTAGGGCGGGTCCAGTTCTGCATGGTGTACGGGATGACCCTCTGGGACACGGCGGCGCTCGCCCTTCGCCTCGCGCTCCGGCCCGGCCGTAAGCTGGAAAGCGGGTCCGCGGGGCTCCGCTGGCAGTCGCCCCCCGTCCCGTCTCGTACGGAGGCGGCCGAAGGGCTCGAATCCGCCGCCGGACTGGCCGGGGGGGAGGGGGAGCGGTTCCTGCGCATCCTCGAAGGCCTCTCCAAGGAGACGTTGCCTAAGACATTCGCCGAGGATTTTCCCCGAGAGGTCCGGCTCGCCCGCGCGAAGCTCGCCCTCACGGCTCCCTGGACGCGCGCGATTGTGTGCGGCCCCGCCCTCGGGGCGGACGACGAGGCCAAGTTTTACATCGCTCACATGGTGGAGCTCCGGGGGGCGGCGCTGATCGGCCACCAGCACGGCGGCAACTACGGCCTCATGGAAACGTTCACCTACGTGAACCAGACCGAGTACCAGACGTGCGACCGGTACCTCTCTTGGGGCTGGGAGGCGCAGTCGGGGTACCCCCTCCGGGCGGTGCCTGCCGCCTCCCCCCTCCTCTCCAAGCTCCGGCGGGGCGGGGAGCGGAACGGGAGCCTCCTGCTCGTCACGAACGAGCCGCCGCTCTACACCCAGGATATCTCCTCCAACCTCTTCCCCGAAGATGTCGAGAAATACAGGGAGGACCAGGCGGTGTTTGTCCATGCCCTGGAAGAGGGCCCCAGGGCGTCGCTGGTGTACCGCCCCTACATGAGCCGGCTCGGCCGCGTCTACGGCGAGGCGTTCATGCGGGAGCGTTTCCCCGGCCTCCAGTTGTTCAAGGGCACCCTTTCCCGGAACCGGAAGGGCTGGCTCTCCCCCTTCGTCGCTGGGTGCCGGGCGTGCGTCGTGGACCACCCGGGGACGACCGCCGCCATGACCCTCGCCGCCCGCATCCCGACCGTCCTGTTCTGGGACGAGGACGTGTGGCGGACCCAGGGGGAGCAGAAGCGGGCGCTCGACGGCCTCCGGGCGGCGGGCGTCTTCCACGGGACGCCCGAGTCGGCGGCCCGGCACCTGAACGCCGTCTGGCCCGATGTCGAGGCGTGGTGGGGCGATCCCCGCAGCCGGGAGGCGGTGGATCGGTTCGCCCACAGCTACTGCCGGTCGAACCCGGGGTGGATGAAGGAATGGGAGGCGCTCCTCGCCTCGCCGGACTCGCCCCTGTGGAGCGGTCTTGGCGGAAGCCAGGAGGCGGGCCGCGTCCGGAGCGGGGAGGGGGAGAAGGAGCTAGCCGGCGGCGGGGCGCGCCGGCGGGCCTGATGTCCGGTTCGGGGCAGGGCACACGAGCGGAGGAGGGTGATGCGGATTTCCCTGACCAAGGACATCTTCGGGAAGGTCGAGGTCCCTGAGGGCCGCCTCGCCGGCGCCTACGGCCCCCGCCGGCCGGAGCGTCCCGGCCTAGAGGATGGGGATCTCCGGGACCGGATCCACAACCCCATCGGCACGCCCCCGCTCCGGGAGATGGCGCGCGGGGCCCGGAGGGTCCTCATCGTAACGGACGACATCACGCGCCAGACCCCCCTCTACCGCGTCCTGCCCCTCATTCTGGAGGAGTTGGCGGAGGCCGGGGTTCCGGAGAGCGGGGTCCGCTTCCTGATTGGGCTGGGGACGCACCGGGGGATGACGGAGGAGGAGATCGCCGTGAAGTTCGGCGAGGCCATCCCCAAGCGGTTCCCGGTCGTGAACCACGCCTGGGACGATCCCTCCGCCCTGGTTTCCATGGGCCGGAGCGGGCTCGGCTTCGAGGTGATGATCAACCGGCTGGCGCTGGAGACCGACCTCCTCATCGGGGTGGGGAGCATCATCCCGCACGCGACGGCGGGCTTCTCCGGCGGGGGCAAGAGCATCATGCCGGGAATCTGCGGTGAGGCCACCATCGAGGCGACCCACTGGGCGGCCCTCGGTTACGAGATGTCGGAGATCCTCGGGAACTTCGACAACAAGGTCCGCGAGGCCGCGGTGCAGGTCTGCCGGAAGGCGGGGCTGCGCTTTATCGTGAACACGGTGATGTGCGAGGGCGGGCGGGTCTATGGCCTGGTCGCGGGCGACGTCGAGGAGGCCCACCGGGCCGGGGTGCGGCTTTCGCTCGAAGTGTACGGCGTGCCGGTCGCCGGGACGGCCGACGTCGTGATCGCCGAGGCCTATCCGACCGACATCGATCTGCGGCAGGCGATCAAGGCCGTCTGCTCGGCCGACATCGTCTGCCGGGACGGCGGGGTCGTCATCCTTCCGGCGGAATGCCGGGAGGGGGTCTCGCCGCAGTTCCCGGATTTCTCGCGCTACGGGTTCCGGGAGCCGGAGGCGCTCTACCGGGCGGTCGAGGCGGGGGAATTCCGCCAGAAGCTGCTCGCCTACACCCTCGTGGCCATCGGGCGGATCATCTCCCGGCGGGTGAAGGGGATGCTCGTCTCGCCCCATATCGGCGAGGCGGAGGCCGCGCGCATGGGTTTCCTCTGGGCCCCGACCCTCCAGGCGGCGGTGGACCGCGCGCTGGAGATGTGCGGCCCCCGCTCCCGGGCGATGGTCCTGCGGGAGGCCGGGGAGATCCTTCCCCTGGTCCCCGCCTCCGTCCCTTGAGACGGTGCCGGCAATGAGTGTGAATCGGTGAGAATGCTGTTCTTCGAGTCCTATTCGATCCTGCAGATCGTTTTTTTGTGGCGGGCGATCCGCCGCGCCCGGCGGATCTGCTTCCACGAGAAAATCTATCCTCCGCTGCGCCGGAGGTTCCGCCTCCCCCGGCACGAGGCCATCTGCCGGGCGCTCATCCGGCTGATCAACCGGGAGGTCGAGTTCGTCCGCCCGCCGGAGGAGTTGCTGCTCCGGCACAACTGGGAGATGAACAAGCGCGCCATCCCTGTTACGGACCGGATGGAGGAGATCCTCTCCGGAACCGGCGCCTGCCGGGCGCTGCACTCCCTGCTCAAGGATGATGCGCTCGTCCGCTTCTTCCAGGGCCTCTATGTGAGCCACGCGGCCGAGCGCCTGATGTTCTACGCGGTGGGGAGCTCCCTCCGCGCGGAGGATAAGGGTTGGGTGCTGGTACCCGCCTGGAACGGGGGGGACCGCTACGCGGCCGAGGTGGAGGGCGGGGCGGAGGCGGCGCGCCATTCGGCGGAGGTCTCCTTCGTCAACGGCCTCCGGGAGGCGGTCCGGAAGCTGCTGATCTTGACTGCGGCCCTCGCTTATCCCCTGATTTTCGTCCTCTCCCGCCTCATCCGGGGGAAGGTGGCGCTGCGCCCGCCCCGGCGGCGGGAATATGACGTGCTGCAGCCCGTCCTCTGGGGAATCTTCGAGGCCGGCTCCGGCCGGATGATCTCCGGCACCAAGAAGGCCCAGGACGACAGCTACCTCCAGTGCGAGCGCCTCTCCCCGGATCGCATTCTTTATCTCTTCCGAAAGTGGAGAAGGAGCCTTGAAGAGGAGGCGGACCTCAAGGCGAAGATGGCGCGCAACGGCTGGCCGTTCGCCGACAGCCGCGACTTCGTCCTCACCCCGTCGTTCCTGAGATACGCCCTCCGGGTCCAGTGGTGCGCGCTCCGGCTCCTGGCGGGGGGGCTCGCGGGGGGGGACGGCGCCGGCATGTGCGAGTCGGGGGCGCTCGCGGTCCGGGCGATCCTCCACAAGCGGCTCGAGATCGAGAACGTCGCCTGCAAGGTCGAGTTCGTGCGGGATGACTACAACGCGGGCCATGTGATCGAAACGATCCTCAACAACCGCGCCGGCCGGCTCTCGATCGGCATCCAGCACCACATGAACGCCTGGGACTACCCGGCGCTCTCCTACGTCCACTTCGACAAGTACATCGTCTACGGCGACCTGACGGCCCGCACCTTCCGGCCCCACTGGGACCGCCTGGATCTGCAGAAGACCGGGCGGGAGAACATCGACTGGGCCGTCTCCCTCGTCCGGGACCGGGAGGCGGTGGAGCGGATCGCCGAGAGGCTCGACGCGCTCTACGGCAAAAGGCGCGCCCGCGTGCTTTTCGTCCTCCCCACTCGCAGGCCCCTGAACCGCCGGAAGAAATGGGACGAGCTTTACGCGGCGCTGGAATGGCTCACCCAATCCGAGCTGGAAATTCAGGTGTTCCTTCGCTTCCGGAGCCTCTCGGACCTCGAGGCTTCCCGCCTCGCGCGCTTCCGCGGCCTGGCCGGACGGGATCCCCGCGTCATCATCGACCAGGAGAACTTCACCACCCAGGAGCTCATGGCCGCGGTGGACGTGACCGTGGGCAACACGGTCTCCTTCTCCATCTGGGAAGCGGCGGCCGCCGGGCGGAAGGTATTTTCCTTCGACATGATCGGCGTTACCCCCTATTATTTCGCCGGCTATGGAAAGGACTTCGTCCTGACGGGCGAGGAAGCGCTGCGCGCCCTTTTTCGCGCCGCCGTGGAAGGCCTCGCGGGCCTCGACGTCCGCTGGGAGGACCTGGCGCGGGATTGCAACTACCATGCCGACGGCGGGAACCTCCGGCGGATCCAGGAGGTCGTCGTGGAAGGGGTCGCGGAGGTGAACGGCGCCGGCGAGGGCCGGCGCGCCGCCGCGCATTCGGGTGGCGAGGGGGCCGAGCCTACGCAGGCCGCTCCGGCGGAGGAGCTTCGCCCCCGCCCTTTCCCCGCCAAGACCCAGCGCTAAATAAAGAGGAATCGGAATGCAGTTCTGCAAGCGATGTTTGGTCCCCACGACGCGCCCGGGCATTACGTTCGACGCGGAAGGCATCTGCTTCCCGTGCCGGGTGGCGGAGAGGCACGAGGCGATCGACTGGGACGCCCGGCGCAAGGAGCTCGAGAAGATCGCCGAATGGGGGCGGGCCAACAGCCGGTGCGACTACGATTGCCTAATCGGGGTGAGCGGCGGCAAGGACAGCACCCGCCAGGCCCTCTTCGCGCGGGACGATCTGGGCCTCCGGCCCCTGCTGGTCTGCTGCACCTATCCCCCAGAGCAGCAGAGCGACCTCGGGGCCTACAACCTCAACAACCTGATCTCGCTCGGCTTCGACACGATGGTGGTGGGGCCTTCGCCGGAGAAGTGGAAGCGGCTGATGCGGAAGGCCTTCTTCAAGTACGGGAACTGGGCGAAGCCGACCGAGATGGCCCTCTACGCCATCCCCCCGCGGATCGCGATCGCCTACGGCATCCCCCTGATTTTCCTGGGGGAGAACAACGCCCTGGCGTCCGGGGACCTCGGCGGGTCGCATACGGGCGATGCCAACCGGATCAAGTACAACAACACCCTCTCCGGCGGGGACCCGAGCGAGTTCCTGGGGGACGGGATCGCCGAGAACGACATCTACTGGCACACCTTCCCCTCCGACGAGGAGATGGCCCGGGCGAACATCCGGATCGTCTACATGGGCTACTACATCATGGACTTCGACCCCTTCGTGAACACGGAGATCGCCAAGGCGCACGGCCTGAGGGCCCGCGACGTGAAGGAAGAGGACATCGGCGCGCTGAACCTGAACGAGGACCTCGATGAGGATTTGGTCCACGTCAACCAGATGCTGAAGTTCATGAAACTCGGCTTCGCCCGGGCGACGGACGATGCCTGCCAGATGATCCGGCGCGGCCTCCTCACCCGGGAGGAAGGCGCCGATCTCGTCCGCCGGTACGACGGGAGATGCGCCGACCGCTACGTGAGGATGTTCTGCGATTACCTGGGGATCACCGTGGAAGAGTTCTGGCGCCATGCGGAGAAGTTCCGGAACCCGGACATCTGGGAGAAGAACGGCACGGGGGAGTGGCGGCTCAAGCATCCGGTCGAATGATCGAACACTGAGGAAGCACGGAGTGGAAAAGAAGAAAATAGCCATCGTCAACTACGGCCTCGGCAATCTCCAGTCCGTGGAGAACGCGGTGCGGTACTTGGGCGTGGAGGCGGTCCAGGTGGCGCGGAAGGAGGAGTTCGAGGAGGCGGACGGGTACATCCTTCCCGGCGTCGGGGCCTTCGGCGAGGCCATGAAGCGGCTGAGCCGCTCCGGGATGATCCCCTCGATCGAGAAGGAGGTGCTCGGGCGGCGGAAGCCCTTCCTGGGCATCTGCCTCGGGATGCAGCTCATCGCGATAGAGTCCTGCGAGAACGGCCGGCACAAGGGCCTGGGCTGGTTTCCGGGCCGGGTGAACCAGCTCGCATCGAGCGACCAATGGCGGCTGCCGCACGTGGGGTGGAACGAGGTCGAGGTGAGGCGGGAGTCGCCGCTGCTCCGCAAGGTGAAAAGCGGCTCCACCTTTTACTTCGACCACAGCTACGCCCTGGAATGCGACCCGCAGTTCGTCTCGGCGACGTGCGAGTACAGCCAGTCCGTGGTCTCCGTCATCCAGAAGGACAACATGTGGGGCACCCAGTTCCATCCGGAGAAGAGCCAGAAGAACGGGCTGCGGGTGCTCTGGAACTTCATCGGCCAGTTGGGCGGCGGCGCGAACGGAGCGGGCGGATTGAACGGGGAGGCCCGCCGCCCCGGCTTCATCCTCCCGCAGGCGGGGCCTTAGGGCTCACGAACGGGGCGGGGCGGTTATCACAATGCTGAAAAAGCGGATTATCGGGTGTCTCATCGTCCGGGACGGCATCGTCGTCCAGAGCATCAATTTCCGGTCCTATCTCCCGGTCGGGAGGCCGAAGATCGCGGTCGAGTACCTCAACCGCTGGAGCATCGACGAGATCGCCGTCCTCGACATCACGGCCGGGCGGAACGGGGACGGGCCGAATGTCCGGCTCGTGAAGGAGGTCTCGGACCGGTGCTTCGTTCCCCTGACCGCCGGCGGCGGGATCCGCAGCCTCCGCCACGTCGAGATGCTCATCCAGGGAGGCGCCGACAAGATCAGCGTGAACACGGCGGCGCTGGAGACCCCGGAGCTGATCACCGAGGTTGCCAATGCCTTCGGGAGCCAGTCGGTCATCGTCTCGATCGACGCCGTATCCGACGGGCGGGGCGGGCACCGGGTCTGGTCGTTCCGCGAGCGCCGGGCGCTCGACGCCACCCCGGTCGAGCATGCCCGCCGGGCGGAGGGCCGAGGGGCGGGGGAGATCCTCCTGAACTCGGTGGATCGGGACGGCTCGAAGGCCGGCTACGACATCGGCCTCGTCGGAGAGCTCGCCTCGAAGGTGGGAATTCCGGTGATCGCCCTGGGCGGAGCGGGGCATCCGCGGCACTTCGCCGAAGTGTTCCAGAAGACCGCCGCCGCGGCCGCCGCGGCCGCCAACTACTTCCATTTTACCGAGCACAGCGTCATCACGACCAAATCGTTCCTGGAGAGGGACGGCTTGGGCGTCCGCCTCGACGGGGAAGTGAACTATCAGGACTCGGGGTTCGCCCGCACGGGCCGGATCCGGAAGAAGGACGACCTCGTCCTGGATGAGCTGCGGTTCGTCCCGGTGGAGCCCGACGAGCTATGAAATACTGCAAGCGCTGCCTGTACCCCGAGAACCACCCGCTGAACCTGACTTTCGACGACGCGGGCGTATGCAGCGGCTGCCGCGTGCACGAAGAGAAGGACGCGCTGGACTGGGAGGAGCGTTTCGCGCGCCTGGAGCGCATCGCCGGGGACCACCGGCGGAAGGCCGGGCGGGGCCCCGACTGCATCGTCCCCGTCAGCGGCGCCCGGGACTCCTATTTCATCGTCCACATCGTCAAGAACGTCCTGAAGCTGAACCCGCTCCTCGTGAGCTACAACAAGCAGTACAACACGAAGCTGGGCATCCGGAACTTGGCCTACCTGCGGACCCTCTTCGACTGCGACTACGTCATGAAGGCCCTCGACCCGAGGTTCGTGAAGCGGATCAACCGGGTGACGCTCAGGCGCATGGGCAGCATGTACTGGCATTGCCTGGCTGGGACCACCGTGTTCCCGGTGCAGATGGCCGCCAACCTGAAAATCCCGTTGATCATCTGGGGGGCGCACCAGGGCCTGGACCAGGTGGGGATGTTCTCCCATCTCGACGAGGTCGAAATGACCCGCAAGTACAGGAAGGAGCACGATCTCATGGGCTGGGAGGCGGAGGACCTCGCGGCCCTGGGCGAGGGACTGTCGGCAGGGGATCTGGAGCCTTTCGCCTACCCGGACGACAAGGAGCTCGAGGTCGTCGGCGTCCGGGGGATCTACCTCGGCAACTACATCCGCTGGGACTCCAAGAAGCAGCACGAGAAGATGATCCAGATGTACGGGTATGAGTCGCGGGAGCAGATCCGGACCTTCGACACCTACAATGACGTCGACTGCTTCCACTATTCGGGTCTCCACGACTACATCAAGTTCCTCAAGTACGGCTTCGGCAAGGTGACCGATCACGCCACGCGGGAGATCCGCCTGAAGCGCCTCACCCGCGAGGAGGGAATAGGCCTCGTGGAGCGCTACGCGGGAGCCGAGCCCTCGGACATGGCTTTCTTCCTCGACTGGATGGGGATGCCGAAGGAGGAGCTGCTCGAGTGCGTCGACGCCCACCGGGACCCGACGGCCTGGGAGAAGGGCGGGGCGGGCGAATGGCACCTCCGGGACAGCGTCACGAAGCACCTGAATGACGAAGGGGTGGAGGAAGCCAGGCTCAGGAAGAAAGAGGACTGCCGTTTCGTCCTGACGCCTTCCCGGAGGCCGGGCGAGGCCGAGGATCGGTATGTGATCCTCGCGAAAGGATATGTGAATTGAATCTCCCGGCCGGCGCCCGCCCAGCGGCGAAGGCATGCGGGCGGAGGTCCTGAGATCATGACGGGCGATCCCGGCGCGCCCCGCCTGCTCGAGGGCGGGAAGGTCTTCCTGCGGGCCCTCACCCGGGCGGATATCCCCGTCTGGCACGCCTGGTTCAACTCGGCGGAGGTCACCGAGCACCTGAACAAGGGCGCCTTCCCGGTCACCGAGGAGGCGCAGGCGGACTATTTGGCGCACCTCTCCAAGAGCCGGGCCGACGTCCAGCTCGGCATCGGGGCGAAGGAGGGCGGGCAGCTCATCGGGGTCATCGGGATCCACAAGATCGACTGGGTGCACCGCCACGGCGACATCAGCATCGTGATCGGGGACAGCCGGTGGTGGGGCAAGGGGGCCGCGACCGAGGCTATCGGGCTCATGGTCCGGCACGGCTTCGAGAAGCTCAACCTGCACAAGCTGACGGCGGGCATGTGGGCCACGAACGAGGGCTCCCGGCGGGGCTTCGAGCGGAACGGCTTCGTCCTGGAGGGCACCCTCCGGCAGAGCTACTTCCACAAGACGGGCTACGTGGACGAGTGGCGCCTCGGGCTCCTGCGCGCGGAATGGGAAGCCAAGGGGGGAGGAAGGGCCTCGTGAAGGTCGTCGCCACCATCGAGGCCCGCATGACCTCCAAGCGCCTGCCGGGGAAGGTGCTGCGGGAGTTGGATGGCGCCCCCATGCTCCAGCGCATCATCGAGCGGGCGGGCCGGGCCGGCCGGGTGGACCAGGTGATCCTGGCCACCACGGTGAACCGGACGGACGACCCTCTGGAGGACCTCGCCCGCCGGCTGGGCGCCGCCTGCCACCGGGGGAGCGAGGACGACGTGCTGGATCGGGTGCTCCAGGCGGCGCGCTCGTCTGGAGGAGACCTCATCGTGGAGCTGACCGGAGACAGCCCCTTCACCGACCCTTCCCTGATCGACGACATGGTGGACTTCTACCGGACGGGCGGGTACGACTACGTGGCCAACACCGCCATGCGCCACAGCGCCCAGTGGGAGAAGGACCCCACCTTCCCCATCGGCACGAGCGTGGAGATCTTCTCGGCGGATCTGCTCGGCAAGGTGGCCGGATGGACGCAGGACCCCATCGACCACGAGCACGTGAGCTCCTACATCTTCGAGCGCCCGGACCGGTTCCGCCTGGGGGCCTTCGAGGCGGAGGGCAAGTGGGAGCGCTGCCGGCGCCCGGACGTGCGCCTGACCGTGGATACGCCGGAGGACCTCGCGCTGGCGCGGGAGGTCTACGCGCGCCTCCATCCCCGGAACCCCCGGTTTACGCTGATGGACGTCATCGAAGTCTTCGAGAAGGAGCCGGAGCTCCTGGCCATCAACGGCCAGGTGGTCCAGCAGCGGGTGTTTGAGCAGCGCCAAGCCAGCGCTTAAAGCTGCGGTCATCGGGTGCGGCAACGTGGCCTCCCGCTACGACCGCCTGTCCGACGGCTCCTGGACCTCCACCCACGCGGGGGCCTACCGGCTGTGCGCCGCGACGGAGCTGGCCTGCGCGGCCGACACCGACGCGGGCGCCCTGCGGGAATTCGGCCAGAGGTGGGGGGTGTCTTCCCTGTATCCCGACTACCGCCGGATGCTGGAGCGCGAGCGGCCCGACATCGTGAGCATCTGCGTCCCGACGCCCCGGCACGCCGCCGTGTTCCATGACGTGTGCGCCTCCGGCGCGGCGGCGGTGTTCCTGGAGAAGCCCGTCGCCGCATCCTCCGCGGAGGCCCGCGGCTTTCCGGCGGCGGCGGCCGGGCGGCCGGTGGCCGTCAACTACTTCCGCCGCTGGAACCCGGCGCTCGCCGCGTTGCGGGAGGAGATGGCGGCGGGCGGGCTGGGCCGCCCGTTCCGGGCCACCGTCTATTACGTGAAGGGCCTGCTCGGGAACGCGTCCCATTACATCGATCTGATGCGCTGGTTCTTCGGCGAGCCGGCGAAGGTCCGGGCCTGGCGGCGGTTCGCCCATCCGGGCCAGGAGGAGGCTGCGGATTTCGAGATGGAGTTCCCGGGCGGGATGATCGCCGCCTTCCTGCACGTGCCCCCGCCCGGCTACGTGTTCCTGGAGGCGGACATCCTCCTCGAGCGCGGCCGGGTGGTCATCGGCCAGCGGGGCCAGCGGATCGCGCGCTACCCGGTCGCCGACGAGCCCCACTTCGGCATGTTCCGGATCCTGGCGAGCGAGGGCCGGGGCGAGGAGACCGGCTGGCGGAACTGCCCCCTCCGGGCGGTGGAGCAGCTGGTCGCCTGCGTGGAGCGGGGCGGGGAGCCCGCCTGCGCGCTGGAGGACGGCCTGCGGGCCCTCGCCCTCTGCGAGGAGATTCTGGATTCCCATGATGGGGAAGTTCTGACGGAGAGCGCGCCGCGGTGAGCCAGAAGCTCGCCTTGCTGGGGGGGGAGCCGGTCCGCAGGGAGCCCTATCCCGTCCACTCGACCATGATCGGGGAGGAGGAGGAGCGGGAGGTCCTGGAGGTCCTTCGGAGCCAGCACCTCTCGGGCTTCTCCGGGACCTTCACCGACCGGTTCCTGGGCGGGGAGAAGGTCCAGGCCATCGAGAGGGCGTTCGCGGATTTGTTCGGGGTGCGGCACGCGGTCTCGGTGAACTCGGCGACCTCGGCCCTGCACTGCGCGGTCGCGGCCACCGGGGTGGAGCCGGGCGAGGAGATCATCACCTCCCCTTATACGATGAGCGCCACGGCGAGCAGCATCCTGATGGAGAACGCCATCCCCGTCTTCGCGGACGTCGAGGATGAAACCTTCTGCATCGATCCCGCCTCGGTGGAGGCCTGCATCACCCCGCGCACCCGGGCCATCCTCACCGTCAACATCTTCGGGCACCCCTCCGCCCTGCACGAGCTGCGGGCCATCGCCGACAAGCACGGCCTCATGCTCCTCGAGGACAACGCCCAGGCGCCGCTCGCGGCCTGCCGCGGCAGGATGGCGGGGACCGTCGGGGAGATCGGCATTCAGAGCCTGAACTACCACAAGGTTATCCAGACGGGCGAGGGCGGCATCGCCCTCACGGACGACCCCGAGATGGCCCTCCACATGCAGCTCAAGCGCAACCACGGCGAGGTGGTGGCGGGCCCCATGGGGCGCGAGGACCTTCCGAACATGGTGGGGTTCAACTACCGGCTGACGGAGGTGTGCGCGGCGATCGGCCTGGGGCAGATGAAGAAGCTCCGGCGCCTGACGGACATCCGCGCGCGGCTGGCGGCCCGCCTGACCCAGCAGCTCCGGGAGTTCGACTTCCTCACCCCGCCCGCCGTGGCCGAGGGCTGCACCCACGTGTACTACCTCTACACGATGAAGTTCGACGAGGCGAAGGCGGGCATCCCCCGCGGCCTCTTCGCCAGGGCCCTCCGGGCGGAGGGGGTGAACGTCCTGGAGGGCTACCTGCGCCCCATCTACATGGAACCCATCTACCAGAAGCGCTCGGCCTACGGGACCCGGGGGTTCCCTTTCCGCCAGGGTTCCTGGGAGAGCCCCGTCTCCTACCGGGAGGGCGCCTGCCCGACGGTGGAGCGGCTCTGGAAGCGCGAGGCGCTCGTCACGAACATCTGCCGGCATCCCAACACGGAGCGGGAGGTGGAGGAGTTCGTCCAGGCGGTGGACAAGGTACGCCGGAACCTCGACGAGCTGCGAGGGATGGCGTGAGCCGCCGGGAGCCCCTTCTTCTCGTCTACGCCCAGGACGCGGGCGGAGCGCGGGCCCTCGCGCCGGTGGTGCGCCGGCTGCAGGGCCGGCCCGGGTGGAGGGTCCGGGCCGTGACCCATCTGTTCGCGGGGGAGGTTTTCCGCGAGGCCGGGATCGAGGCGGCCGACCTGGCGGGGTGCGCCGGTGCGATCCCGCTCGATGGAGAGGGGGCCTCCCGTTTCCTCGATGAGGCGTCCCCGGCCGCCCTGGTCTGCACGACCTCGGAGAACCGCCACGACCCCTCGAACGGGATGCTCATCGAGGCGGCGGGCCGGGCGGGGCTGCCCTCCTTCGCCCTCATGGACCACTGGAAGGGGTGGGGCCGCCTGCACCGGGAGCCGGGCGACCTCTCCTACCTCCCGGGCGTTCTGGGCGTCATCGACGCGCCCTCTTTCCGCCGGGGAACCCGCGAAGGAGTTACGCCGGATCGGATGGCGGTGGTGGGCCACCCTCATCTGGAGATCCTTGCGGAATCGGGAGAAGGAGACCGGGAGGCGCTCCGGGCCGAATTGGGAATCCTTCGGGGGGATTTCGCGGTGGCGTTCTTCTCGCAGCCGGCCGTGGGCGCCCCGGGCGAGGGGCCGCTGGTCCGGCCCTTGCTCGAGGGGGCGAGGAAAAGAGCAGTGAATGAACTGGCGCTCCGTCTCGCCCAGCTTCTGGAACGCAGGGGCCGCCGGTCGCGGTTTCTCATCCGGCTGCACCCGCGGGAGCGGGGCGGGGGCCGGCCGGACCTCCGGCCCGCCGCCGAGTGGGCCGAAGAATCCATTCCCTCGCTCGGCCTCGCCCGGGCGGCGGACCTGGTCCTGGGCCTGGATTCGATGATCCTTTATGAGGCGTGGGCTTGCGGAAAGCCGGTGCTATCCCTGCGGTTCGGGGAATTCGCGGACGTGCCGGGCGCGTTCGAGGACGATCCAGGGTTGCTCCCCTGCGTGGAGGGTCCGGCCGGGGTGGAGGCGTTCGTGGAGGAGCAGCTGAAAGGAAGGGCGACGCGGGCACATGCGGGATATCCGCTGCCCGCGGGTTCCCCCGAGGCCTGCGAGCGGGCCATCCGGGGGTTGATCGAGCCGGGCGGGCATGCGGCCCGCCGAGAGGAGGCCGGAAGGTGATCGTCGCTGTCATTCCCGCCAAGGGCGAATCCGGAAGGCTTCCGGGGAAGAACACCCGGGAGATCGCGGGGGTCCCACTCCTCGTCCATTCGATCCGCTACGCCAAGGCGGCCCGGAAGGTGGACCGGGTCTACGTGTCGACGGACTCCGACGAGGTCGCCGCGGTGGCCGAGCGGAACGGAGCGGAAGTCATCCGCCGGGGGCCCGAGCTTGGCGGCGAGGCGCCGGCCGCGGCGCTGTGCGTCCACGCCTGGGAGGCGATCGGGCGGGAGAAGGTCGAGTACATGGCCTTCATCCAGCCCGACCACCCCGGCCGGCGGAGCGACCTGGACCAGGTCCTCGATCACGTCCGGAAGAGCGCCATCGATTCCCTCTTCACGGTGGACCGGAACGGGAAGCGCAACGGCTCGCTCCGGGTGCTGAGCGCCAAGGCTCTCGCCGGGGATCCGTACCTGCTCTCTTACAGCCTGATGGACGATTGCGTGAACGTCCACACGCAGGCCGACCTCGCCATGGCCGAGCACGAGCTCTCCCCCTACCGCCGGGAGATCCAGGTGGAGGGACGCAGGATCGGGGAGGGGCACCCCGCCTACATCATCGCCGAGGGCGCGTGCAACCACATGTGCGACCTGGGCATGGCGCGCCGGATGATAGACCTGGCGGCCGAGGCGGGGGCGGACGCGATCAAGTTCCAGACCTACAAGGCGGAACGGCTCACCCGGAAGAGCGCCGTCACCTACTGGCAGGGGAAGGAAATCCCCCAGATCGAGTACTACAAGCGGCTCGACCGCTTCGGGACGGAGGAGTACGAGGAACTCTTCGCCCACGCGCGGGAGAGGGGCATCGTCGGCTTCTCCACTCCGTTCGACCTCGACAGCGCCTCCATGCTGAACGACCTGGGGATGCCGCTGTTCAAGATCGCCTCGTGCGACCTGCCCGACAGCCGGCTGCTCCGGCACGTCGCCGGGTTCGGGAAGCCGGTCATCCTCTCCTCGGGAGGCTCCACCCCGGAGGAGATCGACCGCGCCGTGGCCACCATCTTCGAGACGGGGAACCACCAGCTCATCCTGATGGCCTGCATGCTGAGCTATCCCACCACGAACGAGAACGCCCACCTCCTGCGGGTCCGCTCCCTGAAGGAGCGCTACCCGAGCATCATCATCGGCCTGTCGGACCACACCGAGCCCGACCCCCACATGGTCATCCCCTCCCTCGCCTTCGCCCTCGGGGCGAGCGTCATCGAGAAGCACTACACCCTGGACCGGTCCATGACGGGATCGGGCCACTTCTTCTCGGTGAACCCGGAAGACCTGAAGAAGATGGTCGCCAACATCCGGCTGGCGGAGACCGTCCTGGGAAGCCCGAGCCTGGGCGTCGCCCGCCAGGAAGAGGCGGCCCGCAACAGCGCGCGCCGGAGCGTCGTGGCCGAGCGGCTCATCCGGGCGGGGGAGGTGATCGAGTCCTCGATGCTGGGGATGAAGCGGCCCGCGGACGGCCTGCCCGGCTGGATGATGGACCAGGTCGTGGGCAAGCGCGCCAGACGCGACATCGAGGCCGACGAGGCCCTTTCCTTGGAGGCGGTCGAATGATCGGCCCCCGCCGGCTCCCCCTTTCCGCTGCGGTGATTCATGTCCGTTAAGGTCACGGTCTACATCCCGACCCACAACTACGGCCGGTTCCTGGATCGGGCCGTGCAGAGCGTGCTGGCGCAGACCATGGAGGACTGGGAGCTGATCATCGTCGATGACGGCTCGACGGACGACACTCCGGAAATCCTCGGGCGCTACCGCTCGCATCCGAAGATCCGCATCCTGGAGCAGGAGAACAAGGGCCTCAACGTCACGAACAACATCGCCCTCCGGCTGGCCATGGGCGAGTACATGATGCGCCTGGACGCGGACGACTACCTCGACGAGAACATCCTGCTCATCCTCTCGAACGTGCTGGACACCAAGCCGGAGGTGGGCTTGGTATACCCGGATTACTACCTCGTGGACGAGAAGGGGGAGGTGCAGGAGCTGGTCCGCCGCAAGAAGATCGGCGAGGAGGTGGACCTGCTCGACCTGCCGGCCCACGGGGCTTGCACCATGATCCGGAAAGAGATCCTCCTCGATCTTGGAGGCTATTCCGAGGAGTTCAGCCGCCAGGACGGCTACGGTCTCTGGCTCAAGTTCATCCAGCGATACCGGCCATACAACGTCAACGTCCCGCTTTTTTACTACCGTCAGCACCCGAACAGCCTCACCCAGGACCGGGCCCGCCTCCTCGAGACGCGCAGGCAGGTCAAACGGCGCTTCGTGGAGGGGTCCAATGCCACGCCTCTTCAGGTGCTCGCCGTCGTGCCGGTCATGGCGGACCCGCCCTTCACGCTGGGGGCGCCCTTCACAAAGCTGGCGGGGAAACCGCTCATCGAGTACACGCTGGACGAGGTCGTGAAGGCCAAGCTGCTCACCCGGACGGTCCTCTCTTCCTCGAGCCCGGAGGTCCTCCAGGCCGCCGGCAAGTACCCCGGCGTGGTCCCTCTCCTTCGCCCCCGGGAACTGGCCAAGCAGACGGCCTCGGTGGTGGACCTGCTCAACCACATTCTGGCTTCGCTGGAGGGCGATGAAGGTTTTCGCCCCGACGCAATTTGCATCTGCTACATCAACGCTCCTTTCCGGCAGGCCGGGCACATCGACAAGGCCATCGACACGATGGCCATCTTTGACGTCGATTCGGTGATTTCGGTCCAGGAGGAGCTCTCTCTTTGCTACCACCACGGCCGCCATGGGCTGGCGCCTCTCAACGGGTCCCGCGACCGCCGCATGCGCCTCGAGCGGGAGGCGATATTCAAGGAGAACGCGGCCATCTTCCTGTCGCGGATCGAGGTGATCCGGGCGGGACGCTTCCTCGGCGATCGGATCGGGCACATCACAATGCTTCCCGAGGAGAGCGTCCGGATCAACAGCGAGTTCGAGTTCTGGATGGCGGAAAAAATCGCCATCGAGCGGGAAGAGCGCCGGCTCACCCTGGAGAACCAAGGCTAATGGATCTCTCATCGAAGGAAAGATCGGGCCACTCCCGCCGCGCCGAGATGGTGGGGCGCTACCGCCACCTCCCGATGCGGGAGTGGCCGCAGGAAGCCTACGATTCGGTCGGCATCATGAATCCGGTGACGACGGGCAATCTCCGCTTCTGGCTCCAGCTCCTGGAGGAGACGAAGGGAATGGGCGGGGCCGTCGTGGAGTGCGGAACCTACAAGGGGGAGAGCATTGCCCCCCTGGCCTGGATCATGCGGGAGACCGGCGATGACCGGCCGCTGTACGGCTTCGATTCTTTCGAGGGCCTTCCCGTGCCCCGCCCGGAGGACGCCACGAAGTCGGGATACGAGGGCCGCCCGGCGCAATACTTCGCCCAGACGAGCCTCGAATACGTGCGGGGTCTCCTCGATGCCCTGGGGGTGTCGGACCGGGTCGAGCTGGTCAAGGGGTTCTTCGAGGATACCTTGCCCGGCGCGGCCACGGGGCCGATCAGCGTCCTGATCCTGGACTGCGACCTGTATGAATCCTACAAGGCTTGCCTCCAGTACCTCTACGGCAAGGTCCTCCCGGGCGGCTACATCGTCTTCGATGAGTATTACTCGCCGAGGTACCCTGGCGCCCGGATCGCCATTGATGAGTTTTTCGCGGATAAGCCCGAGAAGCCCACGCTGGCGAGCCACCTCCTCGAAATCGACCCTTACGAAAGGTGGTTCGTGCGAAAGCGGTAGCCGCGAAGCGAGGGCCCATGGCCTTCACATCGGCGAGGGAATCCATGCGCGGTGATGTGAGAGCCGACGTTGGCTCAATAGCGGAATCCAGGGGGTGGTTTTGAACATCGTGTCGTCCTCCCGGAAGATCCTGCCCCATCTCCGCCCCTTCGCTGGCTTGATCCTTCTCGCGGTGGCGGCGTTTGCGGCCGCGATGCCCCTGGGGAACACGGGCGCCGCGCCCGAAGCCATCCGCCTGAAGATCGGCTCCGGCTATCCCGTCGCGAACAACGCCTGGGTGCGGGGCGCCCAGGAGATCTTCAGGCCGACCGTGGACCGTATCCTGGCAAGGCGGGGGCGCTACCGTATCGAGTGGACGCAGATCTACGGCCCCTCCTTCAGAGGGCTCGGGAACGTGGCGGACGCGGTCCGGGAAGGTGTTGTGGACTTAGGGCTGATCATCTATCCCTACGAGGAGACCCGGTTTTTTCCGCACAACTTCACGTTTTATGCGCCCTTCGCGACCTGCGATCAGGTTTTGGTCCAGCGCATCGCCGCCGAAATGCACCACCGATTCCCCCGGCTTCGGACGATCGCCGAGGAGAGGCTGGGGCAGAGGTGGCTCGGCGTCATGGCGTCGAGCTGCTACGGGATGATCGCGCGCTTTCCCTGGAGAGGCTTCCGGGAGCTGAAGGGCCGGGCGATCGGTGCGGGAGCCCAGCATATCCTGTGGCTTCCCGGCGCGGGGTTGGACGGCGTGCTCGCGGGGATCACGCGCGCCCGCGCCAGCCTGGAATCCGGCCGATACGACGCATTGGTCGCCTCGCTCGATGCCGTGCGCCGCTATTCGCTGGCCGAACCGGCCCGCCACTGGATCGAGACGGGCTTCGGCGCGGTCGCCCCGTACGCCCTCACCATGAACCTCCCCCGGTTCCGAAGCCTTCCGCGAGAGGTGCAGGATGCCATCGTCGAGGCCGGGAGGGCGTGGGGGAGCGGATCGACCGCGCTCGACCAGGAGCTGGCAGAGGCCATCGCGCGCCGATTGCGGGAGCAGGGCGTGCAGCTTCATGAAGTTCCCCTCCAAGAGCGGATCGAATGGATGAACGCGATGTCCAATGTTCCGAACGACTGGGCCCAAGAGGCGATCCGGAGGGGATATCTCTTCGGCCCGGACCTCATGCGCGCCTACATCGGGGAATTGGAAGCGGCCGGAGCGAAACAGCTCCGGCGATGGAGAATCGATTGAGTCCCGACTCGCGGCCGGATGCAGGAGGCCGTTCATGAATATTTTTCGCTCCTTTCGGGTCATCCTGCCCCACCTCCGGCCGTTCGCCGGGGTGATGCTCATGGCGGTGGGGATGATGCTGGTCATGTCCCTCGTGGAGGGATTCGGCCTCGGCATGCTCGTCCCCATCCTCACGGTGATGCAGGACGGCGACCAGGGGCCGGGCCGGGACATCTTCAGCCAGTACAGCGCGGCCGCCATCTCGTTTCTTGGCCTGAACTACACGTTCCTCACCTTGGTGGCCTTGTTCAGCGCGGTCATGGCCGTCAAGTTCGCCCTGCAGGGCCTCCTGGATTACATCGGAAGGTACCTGAGCTCGACCGTGCGGTACCACCTGTGCGGGAAGATATTCGGCGGGATGATGCGGGCGCCGATGTCGTTTTTCTACCAGAGGACGACTGGAGACATGATCTCCACGGCGCACAATTCAACCATCTTCGCCGGCTCCCTCGCCGACTCCTCCGTGCGCATCGTCTCCGGGATCCTCTCCCTTGTGATTTACTTCGGGCTCCAGCTCATCATCTCGGTGCCGCTGACGCTCACCGCGCTCGTCCTCTCCGGCATCTCCTACTGCTTCATCGTCCCCCGCTTCCGGGTCGCGTTCGACATCGGGGAGGACGCCAAGGCGGTAATGGACAAGATCGTATCCTATCTGCAGCAGACCATCTCCGGGATGCGGACCGTGAAGTCCTTCCGCCGGGAAGAGAGCCACATCGAGGAGTTCGACGGAATCATCTGGAGCTTCCGCCAGATGGCGATTGCGGTGATGCGGAACAAGGTGATCGCCAACCTGTTCATCGAGCCGTTTTCCACCGCCCTCGTCGTCGTCCTGATGGTCATCTCCGTCACCGTCCTGAAGGTTCCATTCGCCCCGCTCCTCACGTTCTTCATCGTGTTCAGCCGGCTGGCGCCGAAGTTCAAGCAGGTCTACAACGAGATACTGGAGATCCTCCAGTATCTCCCGCACTTCATCAAGGTGCATGAGTTCATCGAGGCCACCGGCGTCGAGGTGCCCGAGCGGACCGGCGATCCGGAGATTCCCTCCGGGGCCATCCGCTTCGAGGACGTCTGGTTCCGCTACGAGACGCGCGAGGAGCCGGCCCTGGCGGGCGTGAGCATCGAGATCGGCGAAAACCGGACGGCCGCCCTCGTGGGCTCCTCGGGGGCGGGGAAGACGACCATCGCCGACCTCCTCCTCCGCCACCAGGCTCCCAGCCGGGGGCGCATCACCGTCGGCGGGCGGGACCTGCAGGAGCTCGACCGGGGCAGGTGGCTTGAGCGAGTGGGCGTGGTCGAGCAGGAGCCCTTCCTCTTCAACGCCTCCGTCGGCGACAACATCCGCTACGGCAAGCCGGACGCGGGCCAGGAGGAGGTCGAGGCGGCCGCCCGGATGGCGAACGCCCACGCATTCGTCATGGAGCTCCCGAAGGGCTACGAGACGGTGGTGGGCGACCGGGGGGTGGCGCTCTCGGGAGGCCAGAAGCAGCGCATCGCCCTGGCGCGGGCGCTCATCCGCGACCCCAAGCTGCTCGTCCTGGACGAGGCCACGAGCGCGCTCGACAGCGCCTCGGAGCGGCTGATCCAGGAGGCGATCGGCCAGTTCCGAGGGAAGAAGACCATCCTGATCATCGCCCACCGGCTCTCCACGGTGGCCGACGCGGATCAGATCATCCTCCTGGAAGGCGGCCGGATCGCCGAGGTCGGCACGCACCGCTCCCTGCTCGCGAGCGGCGGGGCCTACTCGAAGAACTGGCATCTGCAGACCGTACAGGCGAGGGACCGGGCGGAGGCGGCGCGCTGAGCGCGCCCCGCGTTCTTGGGGAGGGCGTGGCGCCCCGGGGCCATCCCGGGAAGTCATGCCCGAATCAAGGTCTCCTGGGCCCGTATCCAACAAAACATTCCGGCCCGGCGGCGATGCCCTCGCCGGTGGGCTTTCAGCTCTCGTGAATGGAAGGAGTCACTGCGGAATGGTAGCCCAACTCAGCGGCGTGGCCTCCCTGACGAGGAGGGCCCGGGCCAAGTTCGTCATCGAGTGCGTCCGGCGGCCGGGCCGAGCGGTGGCCCGCTTCCTCGTGAACCTCAGCACAGCCGTCTACTTCCTCACCAACGGCACGTACCACCCTGTGGAGATCGGGGGGAAAGTCCGAAGCTGGAGAGGGACCTCCCGCGAGACGGAGAAGCGATGGGAGCTGATAAGGAAACATCTTCCCGCGGACTCCAAGACGGCCGTCGATCTCGGCTCGGCCGAGGGGTATTTCGTCTTTCAGATGGCGAAGCAGGGAATCATGGCGGTGGGCGTGGACAACTTCTGGCCCGTCCTTTACGCCTGCTGGTGCAAGTGCATCGTCGACGAGCCGCGGGACGCGGCTTTCGTGAAGGAGGATATCTCTCACGATCTGATCCGGAAGATGCCCGAAGTCGACGTGGTCTTGTGCCTTTCGGTGATGCACCACCTGATGGATGCGAACGGGCTGGAATGGTGCGCGGAGCTTTTGAGGCTCATTCACGCGAAGGTCAAGCGAGCGCTGTTCTTCGAGGTTGCCCAATCCGACGAATACACGCAGCGTCCCGGCTGGCAAATCCCCGAGATGGGCGCCGACCCGCAGAATTGGGCGAAGGAGTTCCTGTTGAAGCAGGGTTTTTCGAGGATCGAGAAGCTGGGCGAAACCCTGGCCGACTCGCATCGCGATCAGAAGAAGACCCGGGCGCTCTTCATGGCCATCCCATGATGATCAGGAAGAGAAGCGGATACACGATCTTCCAGAAAGAGGGAGAGCCTGGGGTCTGTGTCCGCGAGACGAAGTCCGATGAGGGCAAGGAGCGCCTCCGGTGGCAGCAGGAGGGCTGGCAGGCCATTCACGAAGCGATGGGCCGGTTCGCCGTCTCCTGGTCCCGGCTCGTCCATCCCGAGCGCCTGGAGAAGGAGTTCATCCCGGGCGTTCCGTTGGTCTGGGCCTATGGCTTCCAAAAATCTCAGATCACCCTCCCTTCTCCCGATGAATGGGGGGAGTTCTGGGAACAATTGCGCGTTCTTTGGAGTGCGGATCCTCAGGGCGTGAGCGAAACGCGGATGTCGGAGAACGACCTTTGGCATACGTGGTTCTCCATCTCCGACCTTCGCAAGGCCAAGCATTGCATCTTGACCTTCGCGTGGCTGAATCCGCTCTGGTCGGTGGAGGCCTTGTCGCTCAAGATGAAGTTTGGGCGTGGATATACGGAACCTCCCGAGGTGGCGCGGCGAATCCTGGAGTCTTCCGAGAGGGGCCTGATCCTGGGCGACCTGCATTTCGAGAACCTCCTGGTCAGCGACGGAAGGCTCGTATTTATCGACTACGAAACGGTGGCGCGTGGGCCCATCGCGTTCGACTTGGCGTGGATGTGGATGGAATGGTGGCTGGCCCAGGGGCTTCTTCACGGGGACGACGGCTTCCTCCCGGGCTTCCGGCGGAACTGGCGGGACTTCGTGGGCCCGGAGGCCATGTTGTGCGAGATGACCCGCGAGTGGGCGAAGCGCGTCTTTTCATGGCTTCTGTTCGCCCACGCCCGCTATCCCCGGAACTTGAGCATTCGCCAGTCGCAAGCCCATGGAATGCTGGCGCCTTCCCTGCGGTCCATGGCGGAAGGGGGCCGGTTTGACAGCCGGAACCTGGATTCATTCCTGAATGTGCCCGCCCTGGTATCCGGCCAAGGGACTTGAGAGCGTATCCCGGGCGGCAACCGTCCGGTGAATGCCCGTTGAATGATCGGAGGCAATCGGATGGCATCGAAAGGCAAAGCCGTCGCCGCCTTGCTCCTGGGGAGGAAGGGGAGCACCGGCTTCCCGGGCAAGAATACATATCCCGTCCTGGGCAAGCCGCTGGCTTACTATCCGATGAAGGCGGCTTTGGACGCGGCCGCGGTCGATTGCCTCTACCTTTCGACCGACGACGAGGACCTGATGGCGCTGGCGCGGGGGCTGGGGGCCGAGGTTATCGTCCGCCCGCCCGAGCTCGCCACGAAAGAGGCCCTCGGGGAGGACGCCTATGTGCACGGCTACAAGGTCATCCGCGACCGGGAACGGGAGGCGGGCCGGGAGGTCGAAATCGTGGTGCTGCTGTTCTGCAACGCCGCCACCATCTTGCCCGAGACCATAGATGAAGGGGTCCGGGTGCTGAGGGAGAACCCTTCCTACGACTCGGCGGTCACGGTCTCCTGCTACAACATGTGGAGCCCCCTTAGGGCGCGCCGGATTGGACAAGACGGCCTCCTCCATCCATTCGTTCCCCTCGAGGCGTTCGGCGACCCGGCCACCATGAACTGCGATCGGGACTCCCAGGGGGACGCCTGGTTCGCCGACATGAGCGTCTCCATCGTGCGCCCGCGCTGCCTGGAGAACATCGCGGACGGCCTCCTCCCCCAGAAGTGGATGGGTCGCAAGATATATCCGCTCAAGCAATGGGGCGGCCTGGACGTGGACCAGGAGTGGCAGATGCCCCTCGTCGAGTACTGGCTCATCCGGCACGGTTTTAACGAAACAGGGGAGCGCAAGGCGGCGAAGTGAGGCGCCTCCAGGGCGGGAAGCACTCCGACGGACGGGCTCCAGGAGGGAGTCTGCCCCTGGGGGGTCCCCCGAGTCCGGGGTTTTCTAGAGGTTCGCCCGGTGAAGGTCCTTTGTGTTCTTTTCCGGGCTCATTCCTGGTCGCCATCGGCCGGGATTCGATGCATGGGCAATCGAAAATGATACGTGGAACGCCGCCGGCGAGAGGACGGTTCCCGGCGCGCTCTTTCCGGACGATCCGTGCATCGCGTCTCCTTCGGGAATTGTGGGGATAGCATAGTGGAGCGTGCAAACAGAGCCTTCGTCCTGCCGTTCCGGCTTCCCATGCCATGGGACTGGTTTTTGGCGGCGGGCGGGGTCTGCTTCCTCGTATTGATGGCCGGTTTCGGGGCCATGGGGCTCGACGCGGGCGTTTACGGCCTTTTGTTCCTCGCCTGCGCCGGGATCGTGCTCCTCTCGATCCTGGATCTCGGCTGGGCCCTCGTCGCCGGGATGTTCGCCGTTCCCTTGTTGTCCATACAGTTTCTCCTTCCGTGGGGCCGGCTCAATATCGCCTTCGATAAGGTGTTCATCGTCGCATTTTCTTTCGTCTGGGCGGCAAGGTATCTCCGTCCGGGGACGCTCCGCCGCTACTTCTGGGAATGGCGGGCCGGCTTCGCCTGGTCGGCGGTATTGTTCCTCCTGGCGGCGAGCGCGGCCCTCTCATGGGCGGGGGGGAGCGGCATCTCACCCCTGGACATCCTGGAGCCTAGCCTCTCCGCCTTGTTCTTCGTCGCGGCCTTCGATGTTCTGTCAAGGGAAAAGGAGCTCTTTTCCCGGCTCATGTGGGCGCTTGTCCTGAGTGGCGCGCTCGTCCTCCTGGGAGCCGCGGCGCAGGTCATCAGCCAATCGATGGGCATCCGCCCCCCCCGGCTCGCTCTTCTGCCCGGCATGGATCAATTCCCCAGCCTCCCGTTGTTTTCCACGATCGTCCATCCCAACTACTACGCGGTGTTCGTAGGGGTGGTCCTGGTCCTGGCATTCGGTTTCCTGGCGCATCCCTCCCGGCATGGCCGGCTCGCGTGCGCTTGGACCGTGGTCTGCGGCCTGGTCACGGTCATGGTTTCGCGGAGCCTGGCCGGCATGCTTATCGTTTCCTCGATTCTGGTCCTCACCTTTTTGCTGGTGGGCCTCTCATCTCGTCTCCGCTGGATTTCGGGCGCCGGATTTCTCGTCTTGCTCGCAGCGTTCTGGGTCTGGGGGCTGCCCAAACTGGAGAGAGGGAATTCGTATTTGGTGCGGGCCTATGTGTACAAGACGGTCATTCCGGAAATCTGGGAGAAATTCTTTTTTGGCGCGGGCCCCGGCAGTTTCGCGGCCGTCTTCCGGAAAGGGGAGTCGAAGATCAAGCCGGACGACCGGCTCGAGTGGAGGCGGATGCTGAGCGATCCCATGATACGGACCATCCTCCGGCCAGGGGAGGGGGGCGTGACCCTCACTGCGGGAAAGGCAGGGGCGGTCCGCCTCGAGTATGACATGGTAAATGCCGGCTGGACGAAAAGGGAGGGCCATACTTCTACCATGCTGGCTGGGATTTCCGCCAGTGCGCGAATTAAGGCCGAGTATCCCGGCAAAGTCCGGTTGTTCATTTTTGACGGGGGAAGGTACCTTTTTTCTCCCTATCACGGAGGAAAAGGCGAGGAGGAAGTTCTGACGGCTCATGTTCCATATCAAATCAGGAATTATGAAGGATGGTCGTTCCCCTCGGTACGTTCAGGCTTATCCGTGGTCGAAGCTCCCGGCCGGGATGGAGAACTTTCGGGAATCCTTCTTCGGGGCGCTCCCACCGAGTTGCGCTTTAACCTCAAGAGTATCTTGAAGGGAAACACGGACCTTCTCAAAGGAAAGGCGGTGGCCGCGGGGGCCTGGATCAAGGTCGGCGGAACGGGTAGCCAGGACGCCTGGGGCAAAGTTAGGCTTCAAATCACGGGCGGAGTCCGGTCATATCATGGCGATTATCATCCTGGGGATGGCCAGTGGAGGTTTCTCTCCGTTAATGGAAAGGTCGGCGGGAATGAAGAGGGTCTCCTTCTCGATGTGAACATCGGAGACGGAAGCCCGCCGGTGCAAGTCGATGGGATCTTCTTTGACGACGGGGAAGCCGTTGTGAAGCTGACTCCGGGGGAAGGACAAGCGCCTCCTGCCGATTGGCCCATTAGGGCCATTACGGGAGTGAGGCCGGTCGTCCCCGTCGGCGAATTCGCCCGGCGCTCCGGCGGGGAGGTGCGTGCAAGTATGCGCTTGCGGGGGGGGCCGCTAGAGCTAGAGGCGAGGTTCTATCTCACGCACCTCTTGAGACGGAAAGATTTTTTTCCCGAGGGAGGAGAGGTGGCCGTGGGGGCGTGGATTCGGGCGGGAAGGCCGAGCGCCCGGGAGGAAGGCCGCAAGGTCCGGCTTCAGCTCGTGACCGGCCAAAACTCCCGTTACAGCAATTATTACAGCGATTATTATTCTGGGGACGGCCGGTGGCAATTTCTGTCCGCAATCGCGAAGGTGGGGCCGGACACCCGGGAGATGATCTTGGATGTCGAAGTGGCGGGAGGAAGCTCTCCGGCCGAGATCGGCGAAGTCTTCGTCCGGGACGGGACATCGATCATCCGGTTTACGCCGGATGGGCGTCAGGCCCCTCCGGCGGATTGGGTGAGCTCGAGAGAAAAAAATGTAAGGCCGGTTCTTAGCCTCGATGAGTACGCGAAGCGCTTCGGCAGGGAGGACCACCCGAGGTTTCTAGTCCAGGGCGCCCCCTTTGAGGCGAGGTTCTATCTCAGAATCCCCGGGCTTGCCGCCGGAGGGGAGATAAGGGCGGGTGCCTGGATCAGGAGCCGGCGCCAAGATGTACGGCTTCAACTCGTCACCGGCGGAATTTCCTATTACAGCGCTTACCATTCTGGAAACGGCCAATGGCAGTTTTTGTCGGCGGTTGCGAAAGCCGCGCCGGGAACCAAAGGGGCGGTATTGGACATCGAATCGGAGAAAGCTAGGGGTCCGTCGGCCGAAATTGGCAGCGTCTTCTTCCATGATGGAATATCCATCATTCGGCTGAAGCCGTATGGGCGCCAGGCCCCCCCGGCGGAATGGGCGGGAACGGGGGGCGGTCCAAGGACTCCCGCCTCTTCTGCGGGGACTGAGGGGGGGGCCCCGGCTGGGATCGGTTTCTTTGGTTCCCCTCTCGCCCTCCAGTTCGACCTCAGTGACTTATGGAGGTGGAATCCGGCGTTCGGCCGCGGCGGGGAGGTGGCGGCGGGGGCTTGGGTCCAAACGGCGGCGCCGACTCTCCCTGGGCGCGGGCGCAAGATCCGGCTCCGGGTGACCACGGGCTCCAGTGTCTACTACAGCGATTTCCATGCCGGGACGAACCAGTGGCAGTTTTTGGCGGCACGAGGCAAAACCTCTCCAGAGGAAAAGCTTTTGCGCATCGAACTCGAGGCGGCCGAAGGGAGCGGCCCGGTCCAGCTCGGCGGCCTGTTCTTTTTCGACGGGACATCCATCGTTCTCCTGAATTCGGGTGGCAGGCAGAGCCTTCCGGAGGACTGGGCGAGAACCCTGGGCGACCCGAGGCCGATCGTGTCTCTTGAGGCGCTTGCGGGACGCGGCGAGGTGGAGGAGCGGCCGGGAATCCTCTTTCTTGGAGCCCCGCTTGGCTTGGAATACGACCTCGGAGAATTCCTGAAGGGCAGCGCTGCGGCGGCGCGACGGGAGGAGGTCGCCGCCGGAGCGTGGGTCAAGGCGGAAGGCCCGACCTCCCCCGGCGGCGAGCCCAGGGTCCGCCTCCGCCTTGAGGCGGGCCCCGCTTCGTATTCGAGCGAGTCTCTTCCCAGGGATGGACGATGGCACTTCCTGCAGGCGAGAGGGCGCGTCAGGCCCGATGCCCGTGATCTCATGCTTCTTATTGAAGCCGGCGCCGGGAGCACCCCGATTCAGATTGACGGTGTCTTCTACGACAATGGTGATTCCATCGTGGGACTGATGCCGGAGAGCCGCCGTCTTCCCCTGCCCGTCTTTTCCAAGGCAGGGGTAAGGCCTGTCCCTGTTATCCCCATGAATCGGTATCGAAAGAATGAAGCCGCCGGTTTGGGGCTGGGGAAAGAGGCGTTTTCCCGGCTCATGTCGATCTTGATACCTTCCGCGCCGGGCAGCGGTAGGTCCTCCCTGGCCGGTTTGACCCCGAGGACTGTCGTGGGAGAGGACGGAGGCGATTCCCAGGGTTTGAAGTCGCTCCTCCGTGGGTGGCGGGCGGGGGTAGCGGTGGAGAGGGGTGGCGGGCCGGTCCGATTCAACCGGCTGGATTTCGACTTTTCCGCAGTGGCTACTGCCCGTTCGTCGAGTTGGCCCGAAACCCGCCGGCCGGGCGCCGCTTCCGGCGGCCTCGAAAACGACATGCCGGCTGGCTGGAAGCTCCATGTGGACGGTTGGGGCCGCCACGTGGACCCAAGCCTATCGGCGCACAGCGTCTACTTGCTCGTTTTCGTGGAACGAGGGCTTCTGGGCCTCCTCGCCCTTTGCAGCCTGCTGGTCATTTTGGGCATCGAAATTTTCTCCTGCTGGAAGACGGACGGAACCCGGTGGTGCGGTTTCCTGGGGATGGCTCTCCTGGCGGTCCTTATTTCTTCGCTGGTGGAAGACACGCTGATGATCGCTCGCTACAACCTCTTGTTCTGGGTGCTCGCCGCCGCGGCCCTTTCGAGAAGAAGAGAGGCCTCCGCGGAGATGGAGGCATGAGAAGGTTGGGCGCAACATGAAAGCGGTTGTCATCGGCGGTTCTGGATTCGTTGGCAGCCACTTGGCGGATGCTCTCCTCGAAGGGGGCCATCAGGTGCGGGTGTTCGACCGGCGCCCGTCTCCCTACCTGGCCAAGGGGCAGGAAATGTTCCTCGGGGACATTCTCGACGGGGATCAGGTCAGGGAAGCCGTGTCGGGCCAGGACATCGTCTGCAATTTCGCCGGCATTGCTGATCTTGATGAAGCGCGCGTGCAGGCTCTGGAAACCGTCCGCCAGAACGTCCTGGGCACGGTGAACCTTCTGGAAGCCTGCCGGGACGCGAGCGTCCGCCGCTACATGCACGCGAGCACGATCTACGTCTACAGCAACCGGGGCGGTTTCTACCGGTGCAGCAAGCAGGCCGCCGAGCTCTACGTCGAGGAGTATCAAAAGCACTTTGGACTGGACTTCACCATTGTCCGGTTTGGCACCCTCTACGGACGCCGCGCCGACAGGCGCAATAGCATCTACAGGTATCTTCGCCAGGCGCTGAGCGAGAGGCGGGTCCGCTGCGACGGGACGGGAGAGGAGCTTCGTGAGTACGTCAGCGTCCGGGACGCTGCCCGCCTGTGCGTCCAGGCGCTCTCGGAGGAGTTCCGGAACGAACACGTCATCATCACCGGCGCTTATCCCTTGCGTTTCCGGCAGCTCCTCGAGCTCCTCAGCGAGATTCTCGGGGGCGACATCGAGGTGGAATTCACCGGCAAGGAGAACGAGGCACACTACCGGATGACCCCGTACACTTTCGAGCCCAAGATCGGCCACAAGCTCACTTCCAACAAATATGTGGAGATGGGGCAGGGGCTTCTCGAGTGCCTGCGCGAAATCTACGAGCAGATCGAATCCGAGCGCGCGGAGACTCTTCCAAGTAAGGATGACAGTCACTAAGAGAACCCCGCGCCGGGGACCGCCTGGCGCTCCGGTGCCCTATTTCCCAGGTGCCGCGTTCCCACACTGGAGAAGCGTCGCGCGCCCCGTCCTTCCCGGCGGCAGTCGCGTATTTCGAGGCGATCCGTGAAGAAAGTGGTGTATAGCTTCGTGGTGGCCGACCTTTTCCACTACGGCCATCTGCAACTCCTCCAGACGGCCAAGTCCCTCGGCGACCTGCACATCTGCGGCGTCCTCACCGACGGGGCGGCGGAGAGCTACCGGCCGAGGCCGATCACGAACCTCGAGGAGCGGGTCGCGCTCATCTCGAGCATCAAATGTGTCGACCGCGTGATGATCCAGGATCAGAAAGACCCGACAGAAAACCTGCGGAAAATTCACCGCGAGTTTCCCACCGCCGAGCTTGTCCTTGTCCACGGGAACGATTGGTCGGCGATTCCGGGCCGCGAATACGTGGAGTCCGTCGGCGGGCGCGTTTTTCAGCCGGAGTACTACCGGCGCCTCTCGGATTCCCAAGTGCGGGCTTCTCTCGCACGGCAAACCGGGGAGGCCCATTTCTACTACGAACAATTCACAGAGCACTTCCGCGTCGGCGATATCGAAGTATTCGACGGCGGCCCGAAGCACTTCATCATGTCCACCAAGGCCAACACCCTGAAGTCCCTCTGTCCCCTCTTGCGGAAGTCCCGGATTGAGCAGATGTTCATTTTCCGGGCCAGCGAGTGGCAAGAGAACGCGGCTGACATCCTGAGGCGGATTCGGTCGGAGTTCGCCCCCGGCCCCGTCGTTGTGCGAAGCTCGGCGGTGAACGAGGACACCTACCACACTTCCCAGGCAGGTTCCTATCGCAGCGAGCTGAACGTTTCACTTGCTGACGCGTCCCTGCGCAGGGCCGTCGAGAGCGTCCTGGGTTCCTACCGCGAAAAAGCGAACCTGAATCCGGCCAACCAGGTTCTTGTCCAGCCGTGCGTGGAGGGCGTCCGGTGCAGCGGTGTCATATTCACCTGCAATCCCCGGAGCGGCGCGCCTTATTACGTCATCAACTACGACAACAGAACCGGGAATACCGAGACCGTCACGGGAGGTCACGAATCGGACAGTATTGAAATCTTCCGTATGTGCGGACCCGATGGCTGCCCGCGCGAGTGGCGCCCTCTCCTGGAGGCCGTTCGCGAGCTGGAGGAGGTCATCCCGGGAACCCCCTTGGACATCGAGTTTGGAATCGCCGGGCGGGGAGAGGTGTCGGTCTTCCAGGTGCGCCCTCTCGTGTTGTCGAAGGAGAACCATCACGCTCCTGCGGAAGCGGTGGCCGCTTCCCTTGCGCGCGCAAAGAAGGATTTTCGGAAATGGGCTCGTCCCGTCTCCCGTCTAGCCGGCCGGACAACCGCCTACAGCGACATGGCCTTCTGGAATCCGGCGGAGATGATTGGAGACTTCCCCACGGCCCTCGCCGTTTCTCTCTACCGGCACCTTATCACGGACCGGATCTGGAACCAGGCCCTCCTTCCGCTCGGTTATAGCGATGTCGGGGGCGCGCCCCTTCTCGTTGAGTTGGGCGGAAAGCCATACATTGATCTTCGCGTTACGTTCAATGCCCTTCTTCCCGCGGGTCTGCCCGCTGGCCTCCGGGGGAAGAGCGTCCAACACTATCTCAATCTGCTTCGTGAGCGACCCGAGCTCCACGACAAGGTGGAGTTCGAGATTGTGGACAACTGTTATCATTTCACGCTGGACCGTCGGCTGAAGAGGTTGGAGCGGGCGGGTATCAGGAAAAGCGACCGGGAAACGCTTCGGAAGGCTCTCCACGAGCTCACTTCCGCCGCCCTCGAAAAAGCGCCTAGGCACCTTCGTTCAGCCGAGGAGGATTGCCGCCGACTCGAGGAAAGACGGGCGCTCATCATTTCTGCCGTCCACTCGCCGGGCAAAGACGCCGCCGGAGCGGAGAAGCTCTCGGCGGCCGTGGTCGCCCTTCTCCACGACTGCAAGCGTTGGGGGACGCTTCCCTTCTCCCGGGTCGCCCGGCTGGCTTTCATGGCTTCCTCTCTCCTCCGCAGCGCGATCGAAGCCGGTTATGTCGATGAGGACGTCCGCGAGGAGTTCATGGATCATGTCCGGACGGTCGCCAAAGAGATGGCAGAGGACTTCAGGGCGCTCGGGGCGGGTGTTTTGGGCAAGAGGGAATTTCTGATCAAGTATGGGCATTTGCGCCCGGGGACCTATGACATATGCTCGCCGCGATACGATGGGGGCGCGCTTTTTGAGGAAATCGCGGGCTCCCACCCTGCCCAAGCCAAGGCCTCGAGGCCGTTCGCACTCTCCCGCGGGGCCCGGGCGCGGCTGGACGCGGTCCTCTCGCGGCACCGGCTCGGCTGCGACTCGGAGGGGCTATTCGGGTTCATCCGGGCCTCGCTGGAGGGGCGGGAGCGAATCAAGTTCGAGTTCACAAAAAGCCTGAGCGAGGCTCTCGAGCTCACGGCCCGGGCGGGCGAATCCCTCGGCCTGGACCGCGACGCCCTCTCTCACCTGGATGTGGACGCGATCCGGCAGGCCAGCCAGATGACCGGGCGGGATTCGATCCGGAAGCTGTGGGCGGAAGCCATCGAGCGGAACCAGAAGCGCAGGGCGGTTCAAAGCTCGTTGTCCTTGCCCGCCTTGGTTTTCTCTGAGGGGGACCTGGAGGTGGTTCGGCACTTCCGGTCCAAGCCCAATTTCATCACCCGCCGGCGGGTCTGGGGGCAGCTCGCCCGCATCGGGCCGCACGGGCACGTGAGGGACGAGAACCTGGAGAAGAAGATCGTCCTCCTGGAGAAGGCGGATCCGGGATACGACTGGATCTTCACGAAATCGATTGCGGGGCTCGTCACGAAGTACGGAGGCGTGGCCTCCCACATGGCGATCCGCTGCGCAGAGTTCGACATCCCGGCCGCCATCGGGTGCGGCGAGACGATTTACCGGAGCCTTCTGGCGGCGGATGCCGCAGTGCTCGATTGCGGGACCGGGCAGGTGCGGGCGATCTGATGGCAACCATGTGGGTCTTCATCTCCCAGCGCCAAGTCGTGGGGCCGCACGGTGACACCCGGGATGCCCTGGAGAACTCCTACGTGGAATTCCTGGAGCGGAACGGCGTCCTTCCCCTCCCTGTGCCGAACGCGCTCCGGGATCCGGCCTCATATCTCAAAGCAAGCCGCCCGATCGACGGGGTGGTGCTCACGGGAGGGAATGACGTATGCCCTGCCGAGTACGGAGAAAAAGCCCTTCGGGAGACCGATGTCTCACCCGCCCGGGACCGGACGGAACGCGCCCTTCTGGACCTCGCGGTCCGGAGGAGGATTCCCGTCCTGGCCATCTGCCGGGGCATGCAATTCCTCAATGTCTACTTCGGCGGCCGGCTTGTTCAAGATGTATCCCGACAACTCAGGCGAAAGGGTCATCCTCCCGCGAAGGATCACGCCGTGGATTTCGTCGAGGAGCGGATGAGTCGTTTCCTTGGTCGCCCAGAGGCAGAGGTCAACTCCTACCATAACCAGGCCGTCATCGCGGAAGGAGTTGCCCCCCTACTCAAGCCGTTCGCCATCGAGCGGGAGGAAGGAATCATTGAGGGGCTGTTTCATCCTGCTCTGCCTATTGCAGGGGTTCAATTCCACCCGGAGCGGCGGCCCCAGGAAGACCCCGTATCTTTGTGCCTCATCGAGGCTTTTCGGGGCCGTAAGCTTTATTGGGGAAAGGATTAGTTTCTAGTGAAGGCAATCATTCTCGCGGCGGGGAAAGGAACACGGCTCGGCGAGTACACTCGGGATCTCCCCAAGGGGATGCTGCAGTTTATGGGGAAATCCCTGGTCGAGCGCCAAGTGGAAACCTACCGGCGCTGTGGCGTCAGTCGGATCATCGTTGTTGGGGGTTACCGAGCCGACCGCCTAGACCTTCCGGGCACCATCCCCTACGTCAACGAGGACTACGAGATCACGAACATGGTGGAGTCCCTGATGTGCGCCCGTGGGGAGCTGGAGGGCGACGTGCTGGTTTCCTATGGCGATGTGCTGTTCGAGGACCGGGTGCTCCGCCAGATCATGAGCGCGGCGGTCGAGATCGGCGTGACAGTGGACAAAGCCTGGCGCCCCTACTGGGAGTTCCGCTACGGGGATCCTTCCCGGGATACTGAGTCCTTAGGCCTCGGTCCCGACGGGCGCATCGTGGACATCGGCCGCCCTGATCCTCCGATCGAGCAGATCGATGGCCGCTACGTCGGCCTGCTGAAGTTCGCCGCCCGCGGGGTGTCCACCCTGAAGGAGGTATACGACAGCGCCCGGGCGGCGCACTGGGGGCGGCCGTGGCGGTCCTCGAGGTCGTTCCAGACGGGCTACATGACCGATCTCCTCCAGGAGATCATCGACCGGGGGCACCGGGTGGATCCCCTCCTGATCGAGGGCGGCTGGCTCGAGTTCGACACCACTGAGGACTACGAGAAGACCTGCCGGGCGGCCAAGACGGGCGAACTGGGCCAGTTCTTCCGGTTGATGGATCTGCCCCCGGGCGGACAAGGAGGATGAGGCCTGCGGGCCTTCGCATGACACCGTTCCTGGAAACCTGGAAATACGCTTCCTCGCCTGCAAGAGCGGCCTTATTCATCCTCTTGCTCGTTCTCGCGGGTTTGCTGGCGCTCTGTCTCGCGTCGGGCCGCTATCTAGCCGCGGCGTTCATCGTCATCGGCCTGGTGCTGGCCGAGCTGGCCGCGCGGACGTTGGTGGCGGTCCTCAGCGGCCGGGGAGCGGCCCTGGTCAGGGAAAAGACGCCCCGCATTACGGCTCGTCTCCTGGATCAATTCTATGACGCGGGTTTCGATCCGGAGCTCGGATGGGTTCGCAAGCCGAACACGTCGAAATTGGACTTGGGGAAGTATCCGTACTCCATCGACGCGCGGGGTTCCCGCGCCAACCCGGGCCACGAGGGGCTCCCCCTCCAAATTGGGACTTACGGCGACTCCTACACCTTTTGCCGGGAAGTGGAGGACGAGAACACCTGGCAGTGGCATCTCGCGGAGGAACTGGGCTGCAACGTACTTAACTTCGGGGTGGGCAACTACGGTCTGGACCAGACCCTCCTGCGAATGAAGCGGGAGTTCCCCCGAAATCCCACCCCCATCACCGTTGCCGCCATGGTCCCGCAGGGGATCGCGCGCAACCTGAGCGTGTGGAAGCATTATAATGAGTTTGGAAATGTCCTGGCCTTCAAGCCCCGCTTCGAGATCGAGAACGGGCGGCTGCGCTTGATCCCCAATCCTATCGACGAGCGGGAGAAGTTCTTCCGCCTCGAGGAGTTCCTCCCCGAGATTCGGCGAAACGATTTCTTCTACGAGCGGCGCTTCAAGCGCGAGGCCTTCCGGCCGCCGTACCTGGCCTCCTGCGTCACACGGTTGCCGAGCCTCCTGCTGGCCGGGGCTAAGGCGGCGCGGCGGGCCCTCGGGGACAAGGGAGCGCCAGCGGAGGCGCTCGACGCCCTCATCTACGGGCGGCTGGACGGGGGCGGCGTGCTTCAGCTCGAGGCGCTGTACCGGGACGGCCAGGCGACGGAAATTCTGTTGCGGCTGGTGGACGCCTTCGTCGATTACGCGAAGGGCGTGGATACCTTTCCGGTGCTGATGGTGCAGCCCATGCGGGACGACCTCTGGTACATCCGGAACCGCCGGCCCTTCTATCAAGAGTTCATGCAGGAGGCGGGCACCCGCCTTCTTGCCCTCGATTTGGCTCCCCCCCTCCTCGCGTCGGGCGCGGGCCGGGATCTCTTCCGCATCTGGCACTACAGCCCGAAGGCCAACCGGATCGTGGCGAAGACCCTGGCCGAGGCCCTCCGGCGGCACGCCCCGGAACGCCTCTCCGGGCGGGGAGCCGATGACTAGGCTGTCCCTCGCCGAGGCGATCGGATGGGGAAGCCTCCGCTGCCCCCGCTGCCGCGGCGGATTCTCCCTGGAGGCGGAGGAAGGGGAGGAAGCCGTCCGCTGCCAGGAGTGCGGGGCGGCCTACCCGGCGCAGGCCGGAATTCCCTCCCTCCTGCCGGAGGCGGATGGCCGCAACGACCGGGTCCGCGAGTTCTGGGGAGCGCTCTACGACGCGGCCTACCGGGAGCACGACGAGCGGATGGGGCGGGCGGATCTCCTCTCTCGGCTGGACGACCTCCTTGAAATGTTCCGTCACCGCCGGCACTTAGCGGCCGTCGAGATGCCGTTGGGGGACCTCGAGGGAAAGCGCGTTCTAGAGGTCGGAAGCGGCGCGGGGGGGCACAGCGCCCTGTTCAGCCGGCTCGGTGCCCGGGTTTTCTCGGTCGATATTACTCCCCAGCGCGTGGTGGCGACGGCGGCGAAGCTCGACCTCCTCGGCGGTGCGCCGAAGGACCTCGCCCTCCAGGGGGACGCGTCGGCGCTGCCTTTCCCGGACGACTTCTTCGACATCGCCTACTCGAACGGTGTCCTCCACCACACGCCGTACGTCGGACGCGCCGTTGAGGAGCTCCACCGGACCTTGAAGCCGGAGGGTAGAGCCGTCGTCATGCTCTACGCGAAGAACTCGTTCCTCTACCGGGGTGTCCTCTTCCCCGTGAAGGGGATCCTCCTCGGAGGTGCCTCCCGCAACCGGGACTGGCTGGGCCGGGCGACCGAATGGATGTCGAGCCGCCGGCAGCGCGTTTACAACCCGAAGACGGAAGTGTTCTCCGGGCGTGAGATCGAACGCTTGTTCGCCCGGTTCCGCACCGTGTCCATCCGGAAGGGTTCTTTCACCTTCGACCAAATCCCCCTCATCGGAAAGCTTCTCGGCAAGGTGGCCGGCAGGCGGACGGGCTACAATCCGGGAGGTGTCCTAGTGTATGGGTTCCCTTGGCGCAACGAGACCAGCTTCGAGCTGTGGGCGGGCCGGGGGATTGGCTTCGCCCTCAACATTTCGGCGACGAAATAGGTCAAGGAGGTTCCTTCTTGTCGGGTAATTCCAGCAGCCGCTCCGTCTGGGGGAAGGTTCGCTCCCTCTTCGTGAAAGAGCCTTCGGGGAAGATCCGGCCGAACGTGATCATGATCCTCATTGATCAGTTCCGGAACGACGCGCGCGATGTTCACCCGGTGTTCGAGGCGCTGAAGCGCCGGGGAGTGCTCTTCTCCCGCGTCATGACCTATGCCCCCTACACGCTGGCCTCCCTCCACGCCACCTACACCGGGCTCTACGGGCGAGATACCGGGGTGGACGGCTACACCCGCTCGAGCGAGTACGACAGCCGGAGCTGCTACACCATCGCCGAGTACCTTAGGGACGAGGGCTACCACACCCGAGGCTATGCTTTCAGCCCGATCCTCTTTCCACACGGAGGTTTCGACGAGCTCAAGATTGTCCCGGAGCAGGAGGAGACCGGAATCCTGGAGAACCATTTGTGCGAGATCGATGCCGCCTTCTCCCAGGACCGGCCCTTCTTCCTGTACTTGCACTACGGGGAGATCCACCATGGCATCGTCCGCGACGTCCTGCGGCGCTACGATGCCTTCGATCCGGAGTACTTCGGCGACATCGAGCGCAACCAGGAGCGCTACCGGAAGTATGCTCATGAGGCGGCGGTCCACCTTGAGCGCCTTCTCGAGGCCATCGACGCCCGAGACCCGGGGCGCGAGACCCTTCTTGTCGTGATGACGGACCACGGGGGCGGCGTAGGTGAGCGACCTGGTGAGAAGGCCTACGGGGTCTACGCCTACAACTACACCATCTGCGTCTGGATGTACCTGTCTTGCCGAGGAATTCTGCCCGAGGGGGTCGAATCGCGGGCGCAGGTCCGGTCGGTGGACCTCCTCCCCACCCTCATGGACCTTCTCGGGGTCGCCCCCTCGAAGAAACACAAGCCCCTGCGCGGGCGCTCCCTGATGCCGATCGTCCGGAGGGAGGAGTCCGGCGACCGCCTCGCCTTCAGCGAGACCGGGGGGGTCGAGGGCCCGCATCCTTCGCCCGACTCGGCCAACGTCAAGACGGTGTCGGACGGCCGGTGGAAGCTCATCTACAACACGACGACGAATCACATGGAGCTCTACGACCTGGCCGAGGACCCGCACGAGACGAAAAACCTCCGCGCGGTCCATCCCAATAAAGTCCAAGAGCTTTGGCAGAAGATGGCCGAGTTCCTCTAGCCCTGGAACCCGTCCGCGCGGTGAGCCATTGAGAAGGATTTTTCGGGGCATCGCGGCGGCGGTGGGCTCGCCCTATCACCGGCGGGAGGTGGGGAATTACGTCCGCTACGTCGTGAGGCGAGGTGTGCTCGCTGGGGCGGCGTGGCAGGCAATCCGGGGCGGCGTGATTCCGGGCGGCGTGGCTGAGCCGCCGGGTTTTCCGGCGCTCTCCTCTCTGGAGAGGGCTGGCGCGTGCGGGGTAATAGACTCGTCCGATAGGTTCCACGCATTGGGTTTCCTTCCCATCGGGAATGGGGGGGAAGATGCTCAGGAGCTCCCTCTGATAGGGAAGCCCCCCTGGGAGGGCTGGTTCGACGATCCCGAGGATCGGCTCCTGGCCCACCGGTTCGGCTGGGTCCTCCCGTTTCTGGCTGCGGGTGCATCCCCGGGGACAGTCGGCCGTCTCCTGGATCTGGCCGGGCGGTGGATCGAGGCATTCCCATCCGGTGACGGTGCGGAGGGTTGGGACAGTTACTCCGTCGCGGAGCGGACGGTCCACTGGATCTTCCTCCTCTCAGCGGCACGGGTGCGGGGTATTGATCGCGCCTCGACCCTGGCAGCGATGGTCGAGGAGAGTCTCCGGGCCCATCCAGGGTTTCTCCTCCACCACCTGGAACTCCGGGGTGCTTCGACCAACAACCACCTCATCAACGACGCCCGCGCCCTCTACCTCGCTGGCCTCTACTTGGGCGAGGGCCGGTTCGGGGACGTGGGGAGGGAGATCCTCCGCTACGGCGCGCGGGAGATGTTCGCCCCCTCGGGTTTTCTCCGGGAGGGCTCCACGCACTATCATGTTCTCCTTTGCCGGTCCTTCTTGGAGGTGCTTTGGGCCGCTCGGGCCAGCGGGGACCATGAGCTGTTTGAAGGACTCCGCGGCCGGGTCGAAGGGATGACGCGCTGCACGGGCTTCCTATGGGCGGGCGTGGACCTTCCCTTGATCGGCGACGTCTCACCCGATTTCCCTCCCGCATTTCATGCTGGTGTGCCCGCGCTGGGGGCGGAGCTGCTCGGCCTTGAGTCGATAGAGGGTCCGGCCAGTCCAGGCTGGCATTCTCTCTTCCCCGAAGGGAGGGCACGGGAGCGTATGGCCGACGAGGAAGATTGCCCGTCCCCGAAAGCCGGCCCGATTCAGGCTTTCTCGGACGCCGGATATTATCGCCTCGCGTGGAAGAAATGGCGTCTTTTCCTCTATGCGAACCCGCTTGGGCTCGTTCCTCCCTGGTCCCACGGCCACGCAGACCTTTTGGGTTTCCTCCTTTACTGGGAGGGGACGCCCCTGCTGGTTGATCCCGGGCGGGCCACTTACATCGACGGCCCGATTGGCCGCTACGGGCGGAGCGCCCGGGCCCATAATGGGCTCATGGTTGACGGGCTCGAGCCCTCCGTCGTCCATGCCCACAATGGTTACACACCCACGCTGCTCCCCGGCTATTACGACCACCCGGCCTCGGTCCTCCCGGAGGAGAAGGAAGATGGTGTCCGGGTGGTCGTCCGATGCCCGGGCTTCGGGCGTCTCGCCCCGGGGCTCTCGGTCACGCGCGTGCTCGGCCTGAGCGGCGCGGGCCTTCGGGTGGAGGACGAGATCACCGGTTCGGGTTGCCACCTCGTCGAGCGGTTCTTCCATTTCCATCCTGCGGTCGAGGTCTCGCGGGATGGCGGAGGGGTGCTGCGCTGTGCCGTGCCCGGAGGGGGGGCCTTTCGTCTCCGGGAGGAGGAGGCGGACAGCGGAGCAGTCGACACGAGGAAAGAGGGGAGCTTCTCCCTCCACCGAGGGGAGGCGGGGCACTCCCCCATGGGGTGGTTCAGTCCCCGCTACGGGGAGCTCCAGTCATCCTGGACGGTTGCGTGGCGCGGGCGGTTGAGCCTCCCCGATAGGCGGCGATTCGTCCTCGAGAAAATCGGGTAAGGAGAGCAGAGACAAGATGTGCGGCATCGCTGGCATCATCACCGAGAAGCTGTCCCCCTGGGCGCGCCGCGAGGCGGTCGAGCGCATGTGCGCCGCCATGGTGCACCGGGGCCCGGACGACGCCGGGGTGGAGGAATTCTCCTCCGCCTGCCTGGGTATGCGGCGGCTGAACATCATCGACACGAGCGCGCGGGGCCGGCAGCCGATGCCGAACGAGGACAAATCGGTCTGGGTGGTCCTGAACGGCGAGATATACAACTTCCAGTTCCTTCGATCCGAACTTGAGGGCCGGGGGCACGTCTTCCGCTCTGGCGCGGACACCGAGGTTATCCTTCACCTCTACGAGGAGATGGGAGAGGGCCTCTGCCGCCACCTGCGGGGCATGTTCGGGTTCGCCGTTTGGGATGGACCCTGTCGGCGTATGCTCTTCGCCCGCGACCGCCTGGGCATCAAGCCGTTCTACTACGCCGAGGTTCCAGGCGGGTGGGTTTTCGCCTCCGAGGTGGGCGCCCTCACCGCGAGCGGTCTCGTCGGGACCGAGCCCGACTACGCCGCCCTCGACCACTACCTCTCCTTCGGCTACGTGCCTCCGCCCCGAACCGCTCTCCGGGGCGTGCATGTGTTGCCTCCGGGCCACCTCGCCCGGATTCGGAATGGCCGCTTCTCCGTGGAGCAATGGTGGGACTTCCCAGAAGCGGGGGAGGGTCCGGATCCGGCGGACGACACCCCTGCCCGGCTCCGGAGTGTGCTCGAGGAGAGCGTCCGCCTGCATCGGATCAGCGACGTCCCCCTCGGGGCCTTCCTGAGCGGGGGGATCGACTCGACTGCCCTGGTCGGGCTGATGGCCCGGATGACGGAGCGGCCAGTCCGCACCTTCTCGGTCGGCTTCTCCGACGCTCCCGAGGGTTTCGACGAGAGGAGCTACGCTCGGGAGGCCGCCGCGGCCTTCGGGGCGGAGCACACCGAGGTCGTAATGAACGGAGCGGTTGTGCGGGAGGAGTTGCCTCGGATAATCCGCCATCTAGACCAGCCGAGCTTCGACGGGGTGAACACCTACCTCGTCTCGCGTGCCGCGCGCGAGGGAGGGGTGACGGTAGCCCTCTCGGGACTGGGCGGGGACGAAGTGTTCGGAGGCTACGACACCTACCAGATGATCCCCCGCTGGGCCAGCGCGGCGAGGATGTGGGGGCGGATCCCCTTGGCCCTTCGGCGGGCGCTGGGGCGGGCGCTCGGCGGGGGGGTAGCGAACGGCGTATCCGCGACGAGCGCCCGTGCCCGGAAGCTGGGGCGGCTACCCTGGGTGGACTCCCCACTGGGTCTTTACGCGCTCGCCCGCCTTACCCTCTGGCCCGCAGAGAAGGCGGCTCTGTACGGAGAGGACGGCCGCTCGCCGCTCGCGGAGGCTTCAGGCGCGGATAGCGTGCTGGACCTCTTGCCCGCACTGGCACGCGGTGGGGGCCGGCCCTGGACCATGGTGAGCCGCCTTGAGATGCAGATTTACATGTGCTGGCGGCTCCTGCGGGACACCGACGCGATGAGCATGGCCCACTCGCTGGAAGTCCGCGTCCCTCTCATCGACCACGAGGTGGTGGAATTCGTCTGCAGCCTTCCGGCGGGGTGGGAGCGGAGATGGGGCCACCCAAAGCGCCTCTTGACCGAGGCCCTGTCGGATCTCCTGCCACCGCGCATTGTGAGCCGTACGAAGCAGGGTTTCGCTTTTCCCATGGAGAAGTGGATGAAGGCCGAGCTCAGGGAGGTGGTGGAGGACGCCCTTTCGGTACAGTCAGTCCGTCGGCGGGGGTTCTTCTCGCCGCTCAAGGTGAGAGCACTGTACGAAGGTTTTCTGCGGGGCGAGTACGAGTACCCTGTGATCTGGCAGTTCGTCGTCCTGGAACTCTGGCTCCGCGATATGGAGAGCCGGCGGGCGGAACCATTTCGCGGCACGGTCTCGCCCGCCGGGCGGGAGAATCATCTTTGATTAGCGTTCTCATCACGGCCTACAATGCCGCGCCTTTCGTCGGCGAGGCGATCAATAGCATCCTTGCCCAGACCGCAGATGACCTCGAGTGCGTTGTCGTGGACGACGGCTCGACAGACGGCACCGTGCGGTCTGTACGCGCCGTAGAGGATCCCAGGGTACGCCTGATCGAAGGAGGGCGCCTGGGGCGCGGCCGCGCCCTCAACTTGGCTCTGGCGCGGAGCCGGGGGGACTTGGTGGCCATCCAGGACGCGGATGATCTCTCCCACCCGAGACGCCTCGAGATCGAGAAAGAAGCGCTCGCGAGGCGTCCTGATCTCGCCGGCGTCGGAGCAGGGCAGATGTTGACGAAGAGCGATCGGCCACCGTCCTGGCCCGCCTGGGAGGTTGGTTCAAGCCTCTTTTCCATGAAGGACATTACGCGAAAGCTGGTATTCCTGAATCCTGTCTCCCACACTACTCTCCTGCTCCGCCGGGACGCTTTAGAGGCTGTGAGGGGATATGACGAGAGCCGAAAGAGCCTGTACGACTGGGATATCCTCATTCGACTCGCGGTTGCGGGTCACAGGGTGGGGAGGTTATCCGTCCCGCTGGCCGCGAAACGGATTCACCGGGGCCAATTCTTTGAGGGAGGCGACCAGCTTGGATACATGGTCGACTGCCTCCATCTTCAGAGAAGGGCGGTGCGCCTTCTCGGACGGAGTCCCTTGCTTTGTGCCGTTTTTCCGCTCTTGTTTGCGTACCGGATGCTTCCCCGCCGCGTCCGGATCGGGGTCCGACAGGCGATTGTCCAGGTGGCCGGGCGGGCCGGCTGATGGCGAGCACGGGGAGGAAGAGAAGGGGTGTCCGGGTCGTTGCCCTCGATTTCGATGGAGTAATCCTCGAATCTAGTCGGATCAAGGCGGAGGCTTACGAAGCGCTCTTTCAGGGATTCACAAGTCACCAGGAGGCAATCCGGTCCTATCAGAGAGAGAATGGAGGCCTGCCCCGGAAGGTCCAGATCGCCCATGTCCACGGTGCCATCCTCGGACGCGCTCTCTCGGAAGTGGAGCTGGATGCCTGGTGCGGGCGGTACAGCTCCCTGGTTTTGGATCGTGTCATGCGTGCGCCCTTCGTCGCCGGAGCGCTGGAGTTTCTGCGGGAGCAGCGAAGCGGCTACCGTCTGCACCTTGCCTCTGCTACACCGGAGGAAGAGCTTCGGATGGTCGTCCGCGAGCGGGGTATTGCACCCTTCTTTCGGGATGTGCGCGGCGCGCCCCGGAGAAAAGCCGATATTCTGCGGGACATTTGCGGTAGCGAGGCGTGCGCGGAGGGAGATATGGTCTTTGTGGGGGATTCCCCCTCGGACAGGGAGGCGGCACAGGAAGCCGGTGTTCCCTTCATCGCGCGGTTGGGCGACGTTCCAGGTCTGGAGGATGTGCCCTGCTGGATTCGCGACCTCCGGGAACTCCCAGCTCGTTTGAAGGAGCTTTCTGCGGAGTGAGCATTCTTTTCGTCTTCGATGGGAGTTCATCGCCCGCGGTGGCGCTGCCTGCCCTCGGAAACGCCTCGGCCGTCACTCTGTTGCCCCTCACGGGAAACTGGCGTTCCATCCGGCAGGTTGAGGACGCCATGAAAAGCAGCGGCCATGAGGTTTGCACCCTGGACGCGGCTCGTCGCGTGGACGCGCAGGTGGAGAGGCTTTGCCGGGTGCTTCCTGATTGGGTCGGCCGGTGTGCAGGCTTGAAGATTAAGGGAAAATCCCTCGCCGAGTGGCTCGAGTTGCCCGATGGGGAGGGGAGCGCCTTTTGGCTAGGGCCTATGGCGGAGAAAAATCCCCTGAAGACGAATTCGTTTCTTCTGATGGCCCAAGCTCTCGCCGTTGAGGAAGAGCTTCGGGCCGGAAGATATGTAGCTTGCTTGGTTGCGCTTGATTCCCACCTCCTCCGGACCTCGGTCCGGACAGCGGCCGAATTGCAGGGAGTCCGTTTCGAGGCGATAGGCGGTCCCTCTCCTTTCAAAGCGGCACTGCGGCGATGGACGGCAGAGCGAGGGTTCCTCGCAGCGGGGGCTGGGCTATTGCAGATTCTCTGGCGCGCCCTTCTTGTCCGGTTCATCCTGCGCCGGAGGCGCCCTTCCCTCGGGCCGGGAGCGGAAGCTCTGATGGTGACGTATTTTCCCTACCTTGAGGTGAAAGCCGCTGCACGGGGAGAGTTCCGCAACAAGTATTTTCTGCCGCTCCAGGACCTGGCGCGCCAGGATGACATCTCTCTCGCCTGGCTCCTCATCTTCATCTATGTGGAAGGAGGGTCGTTTGCCGAGGCGGCGCGGACCGCCCGCCGACTGGCCGAGGGCGGTCTGCGGCTTGCGTTTCTTGAGGAATTCCTCGGTTTCCCGCAGATGCTCGCGCTCATCGGAACATGGATGGCTCGGCTGCGCCTGTATTTCCGCCTGTGTGCGCATTTTCCAGGTGCGTTGGCGGAAGCGCTGGAAGCGCCGGTTTGCGTTCCAATGGCGGAGAATTTGTTGCGCCGCACTTTCTATGGCCTGGAAGCCGTGCGCGGGCTCTTCGCCTACCACGCCTTCCGGGAGGCTCTTTCCTCTGCGGACTTGCCCACGGTCTGTATCTACCTGTACGAGATGCAGGGATGGGAGGCCGCCTTGAACGTCCAGGCCCGATCGGCTCGGCCTCCTGTCCGGACGATGGGCTACCAGCACACCTCGGTCGGACGGAACGACGTGTTCTACCGTCCCACGAAAGTGAAAGAGGTGGGAGCCTTCGGACCGCCCCTGCCGGAGAGGATCCTCAGCAACGGGAACTTCCCTTACTCCCTCCTGAAGGAATGGGGGTATCCGGATGTGGCCGTTGTCGAGTCCCTGCGACAGCTTCCCCTAGAGAAGCGGATGGCGGAAAGTCTCCCTCCCAGGGGAGAGCGGCCGGTCCTCTTGGTCGCGAGTTCCATAGAGCGGACGGAAACGGCGGCCCTGCTCTCCCTCATCGAGGAGGCGCGGCCGAGACTCGGGGCGTGGCGGATCGTCCTCAAGGGCCATCCTTCCATGCCCTTGGATTCGTTCCTCCGTGAGATGGGCGTGGATGCCGCTGGGGCGGGCTACGAAATCGGCCGGGGGGACATTTCGCGGTGGCTGCGGGAGGCGGACGTGGCTCTTGTCCCGACGAGCTCGGTGGCGGTCGAGGCGCTCGCCTACGGATGCGAAGTTTTTGTCCCCATCTTTGCCTCCGTGTTCGTCATGAATCCCTTGAGCGGGAATGAGGACTTGGGCTGGAAGGTCCATTCGCCTGATGAACTGGTCGCGGCCCTTGGAGAATTCCTGAAGAAAGGAGGGCGGAGAAGCCTGGAGGAGAAGCGCGCCTTCGTGCGCGATTATTGGTGCATCGATCCTGCGCTTTCCCGCTGGGAGCGGGTCCTCGAGGAAGAGGTCCGCGCGCCGCGGGAACGGGCGCGGCGGATTTCGGCGTAGGCGTCCGGGTCACCGCCTGGGAAATAGTGACAGGCAACGGAAAGGAAGGGTCAAAGATTCGCATGGCGACGAAAGAGAGACCGAACGTCATCCTGGTTATTCTTGACTCAGCCCGGAAGGACATGTTCGGCTGCTACGGCTCGGACCTGGGCCTGACTCCGAACATGGACGTCCTTTCGGAGAGGGGAACCCTCCTCCTCGACCACTACGCCGCCGCATGCGGCTCCGCGCCGGCTCACGTGAGCATCTTCACGGGCCACCACCCGGCACGTCACCGGATGCTCCATAACCTCTGCGAGATGAAGAGCGACCTCGTCTCCCTCTCGCTCCTGCTCCGGCGGCTCGGGTACAAGTGTTTCGGCCACGTCCGGGCGAGCTTCATCCCGCCTGCCGGATACGATGATCTCTTCGCCTTCCACGATATGTACTACCCTGGGCGGCTGAGCGCCGGCGGCGGCCGGAAGTCCCTGCGGGGCATCTTGCAAGACAACCTGCGCGCCTTTCCGAGGCTCTACCAGCTCTTGAAGGAGGGCTACGGGGCGATTGCGGGCAAGGCGGGCGAGGTTCGGGCCGCTGCGGCTCTTGTGGACGGTATCGACTCTGTCAGGTACCTTCTTGGCCGCATCGAGGCGAACCGGGGAGAGCCGGTTTTCGCCTACACCACGCTCCTCCACCCGCACACGCCCTACTATCCTCCCAAGCCCTTTCTCGATCGGGTCTTCAACGGGGCGCGCCCGCATCCGGTCTCCTATGAGATTCAGCGGAACGTCAACGCTTTCGCCAACGGCGACTTCGGCCCCGCTGTGGAAGCCATGGAATCGGTGCGCAAGTGCTACCAAGCCGACCTCCTCTATGGCGACCACCTGGTGGGAGAGCTTGTCCGGGGGCTGGAGCGTATGGGATTGCTCGATGAGAGCATCCTTGTCGTGACCTCCGACCACGGGGAGCTCCTGGGCGAGCACGGCCTCATCAACCATGGGGCAACTGTCTGGGAGGAACTCTTCGCAACCCCCTGCATCCTCCATTGCCCAGCTCGGATCGGCGCGGGGGTGAAGGTTTCCCGCCTGACCTCCGCCCTCGACATCGTGCCCACAATCTTCGATTTGCTCGGCGAAGAAGGGTGGCTGGCGGAACAGACGCCGCTCGACGGCGAGTCGATGCTCTCTGCCGGTTCGGATGGGGCGGAGCGGTGCCTCATCGTGGATTCCCCGCCTGCCGTCCTACCCGAGCGATTGAAAGCTTACCCGAACCATCTGTTTCGTATGAGCATCATCCGCCGGGCGGCTCGAACTTCCTCATACAAGTACATCTGGCAGTCGGACGGCGACCACCGGCTCTATCGAAGAGGGGAGGCCGAGACGAGCGACAACAGCCTCCACGCCTCGCGGCCCGAGATGGCCTCCGAGCTCCACGCAAGGATGGTGCGCTTTTACGAGTCGCTCGACCCCGGTTTTGTGGTCGACCGCTACCCGATTGCCCTCAGCAAGAAAGTGGGGGAGAAAATGACCGACCCGGCCATCCGCCGGGAACTCCAGCGGCTCGGCTATCTTTGACAGCCTTTGCGGGGTGGAATTCGCGGTGAAAGAATACGATATCCGGCCCAAGGCGGTCTTCGACGAGTTCCTCGATATCTCCCGCCGCGAGGCAGAGCGGCTGTTCCGCGACAAGTCGTTCTTTGTGGAGATCCCTTGTCCGGCCTGCGACTCTTCCCGCTGCGAGCATGCGTTCGACAAGTATGGATTCACCTACCTTACCTGCCTGGGTTGCGGGTCCCTCTACCTTAGCCCACGCCCCTCCTACGAAAGGCTCGACGCGTACTATCGTGACTCCCAGGCCGTCGAGCATTGGGCCGAGGTCTTCTACAAGGAGACGGAGCGCGCGCGGCGGGCCCAGATTGTCCGGCCCCGCGCTCTCCTGGTGAAGGAGTGGGCGGAGAAGCTGTGCCTCCGCGGGACATTCGCCGATGTGGGCTCTGGCTTTGGCGTCCTGCTCGAGGAAATCCGCGACCTCGGTATGTTCGATCGGATCGTGGGCGTCGAGCCCTCGGCTGCCCTCGCCGAGATCTGCCGCGGGCGGGGGTTCGAAGTCGTCGAGAAGAAGATGGAGGAGATCGTCCCTGGGGAGATCGGAGCGGTCTTCGCTACCAACTTCGAGGTCATCGAGCATGTTTTCAACCCGTACGAGTTCCTGGAGGCTCTCGGGCGAGCGCTCGTCCCCGGGGGGGTGGTCCTGTTCACCACATTGGTGGTTTCGGGGTTCGACCTTCAGGAGTTGTGGTCGGCTTCGAAGTCCATTTGCCCGCCGCTTCATGTAAACCTGATGTCCACTGTCGGGATCGAGGCACTGCTCGGGCGATGCGGGATGGAACCGCTCGAGCTCAGCACGCCAGGGCGACTCGATGTGGATATACTGCGGAACGCTCTGGCGGAATGCCCCGGCGTGGCGGTGTCCCGTTTCGCCCGCGCGGTGGCCAGCGCGCCCGAGGCGACCCGGGCCGCCTTTCAGGCGTTCTTGCAGGAAAACCGCTTGAGTTCGCACGTGCGAGTGGTGGCGCGCGTTCGGTAAGAGGGTGGGAGAAAGATATGGGACGCTATTTGGTGACGGGTGGGGCGGGGTTCATCGGCTCCCAGATGGCCGAGCGCCTGGTAGCGCGTGGCGACTCTGTCCTCGTGATGGACGATCTGGCCAGTGGGCACCGGAGGGCGGTCCCAGAGGGAGCGGAGTTCCTCGAGGCGAGCGTCGCAGACCCGGGAAGCTACAGCCGGATCGACGCGAAGGGAATTGATGCCGTCATGCACCTTGGGGGGCAGTCTTCCGGAGAGGTCTCGCACGAGGATCCTCTTCTCGATTTCGACGTGAACGCGCGGGGCACGTTCCTCCTGCTCCGATGGTGCGAGCTCCACGGGATCAGGCGCGTCCTTTTCCCCAGCTCCCAGACGGTCTACGGCCCCTCGGTCGGTCCGCTTGCAGAGGACGCCCCAAAGGATTTCCATTCTTTTTACGGAGCCTCCAAATCGGCGGCGGAGGGGTATCTGAACCTGTTCGGCCGGCGCGGAGGCGCCCCGACCATTTTCCGCCTCTTCAACGTGTACGGGCCCGGCCAGAACCTGGCGAACCTCAAGCAGGGGATGGTGAGCATCTATCTCGCCTTCCTGCTGAAGGGGGAACCCATCCTCGTGAAGGGGTCTCTGGAGCGGTTCCGCGATTTCGTCTACGTCGACGATGTGGTGGACGCCTGGCTGAAGGCTCTGGAGGCCCCTGCTTCCGGCGGGCGGACTTATAACATCGGCTCAGGCCGCAAGACGAGCGTCCGCGAATTGCTCGATGGGCTGACCGACGCGTATGGCTGCGCTCCCGGGACGTATCCCATCGTCCAGGCGGAGGGGACGCCTGGAGACATTGCGGGGAACTTCGCCGATATCTCCAGGGCCCGGCGGGAGCTCGACTGGGAGCCGCGGGTGGATCTCTCCGAGGGGCTGCGGCGGATGGTCGTCTGGGCGCGGGGGGCGGGGAAGGTTTCCGTAGCGGCTTCGGAGGGAGGGAAATGAGCGGCGGGCCCGAGCGGTGTTATCTATGTGGGGGAAGGGAGTTCGAGATCGCGGCGACGCAGCTTCGCTACGAGAGGGATCAAGTCGGTTATCGGTGCCGCTCTTGCTCCCTCGTTTTCCTTCACCCGCCAATGACGCCTGAGGAAGAGAGGCGCTTCTACGAGGAAGAATACGGAATTATCTATAGCGCCGAGAAAAGCACCACCCCGCGGGACCTCTTCCAGGCGCGGCAAGGGGACGCCCGCATGTACCTCGACTGGGTTGAAAGCTACCTCAAGCCCGCCGACGCGTGCCTGGAGGTAGGGTGCGCTTCGGGATATTTCCTCGACCAGCTCCGCGGGCGGGTCTCCTCAGTGGCAGGGATAGAGACACACCTTGAGCTCCGGCGCTACTGTGAGGAGATGGGCATTTCCATGATCTCTTCCCTCGAGGCATGCGAGGCGGCCTCGATGGACCGCCTGTTCGCGTTCTTCGTCCTCGAGCACTTGGGGGATCCGCGGGAGTTCCTTGACTCGGCCCGGCGGGCCTGCCGGCGCGGAGGAAATATCTTCCTGGTTGTCCCGAACGTGGATGACGTCCTCCTTTCGGTGTACGACATTCCTGCATTCCGGGATTTCTACTTCACCCCGGCTCATCAATTCTATTACTCGCAGAAAACCCTAGACCGTCTCTTTCGGGAAGCTGGTTTTTCCCGATGGGAGATCCATCCCAAACAGCGCTACGATCTGTCCAACCACATGCACTGGATGATGGCGGGGAGGCCTGGCGGGATGGGACGGTACAACCGCATTTTTAGCCCGGCGCTCAACGAGACCTACGCCGAAGATCTAAAAGCCAAGTTTCTCTGCGACACCTTGTTTGCAGTCGTCTTCGTCGACTAGCCGATGGACAAGCTTCGAGCGGGGATCGTCGGCTTCGGCGGGATGGGGCAGCGGCATTACCGTGCCTACCAGGGCACGGGCTGTGAGGTAGTGGCCATCTGCGAGTTCGTGCTCGAGCGGGTCGTGGGGTACCTCCCAGATTTCCCGAGGAACCGGATCTATTCGCATTACGCGGACCTGCTCAGGAACGAAAAGCTCGATATGCTGAGTGTCGTCTCAAACGGACCCACGCACGCCGAAATCACTGCCGCCGCCGTCCAGGCGGGCATCGGCCGGGTGTTCTGCGAGAAACCGGTCGCAACGAATTTGAAGGAGGCGGAAAGGCTGGCCGAAACCATCCGGCACTATGGCGCGCGCGTGGCGGTGAACCACCTCCGGCGATGGAGCGGCGCGTACCGGAGGATCAAGGCCCTCATCCGGGAGGGAGTCATCGGCGAGTTGCGCCACATTTACTTCCAATGCGGCAGCACGGGGCTCGGGAACTTCGTGATCCACGCCTTCGACCTCATGCGGTTCCTCTCCGACTCGGAGGCAGGCTGGGCCATCGGGATGCTGGACAAGACCGGGACCCCAAACCCCCGCGGGCTCCAGTTCCGCGATCCAGCCGGGTACGGAATGGTCGTATTCCGGAACGGGCTTCGCTGCTTCGTGGACTCGAGCGAGGATACCGGAATCCCATACCTCTACGTTCTAGCCGGCACCTACGGGAGAATCGTCATCGACGAGCTGGCCGGCTCTTGGCAGGTCTTCACGCGGCCGCCCGAGATGCGCGCGGAGAAGCTGACCCGCTATGGGACACCGCTCGCCCCCGTTCCCTTCGGCGGTGGTGTATACGACATTGTGGAGTTGACGCATAACGGTCTCGTGGAGCTGGTGGGCGACGGGCCCCTGAGCTGCACCGTGGAGGACGGCATCCGGTCACTCGAAATCGTGATGGCGTTCCACGAATCGGAGGCGCGGGGGAACGCCCGGGTGGAACTCCCCCTGAGCGGGGCTGCCCGGGAGCGCGTGGTGGAAATCGCCTGAGCATGAGCGACCTGAGCGGAAAGCGCGTGCTAGTGACCGGCGGGGGCACCGGGATCGGGGCGAGCATCGTCGAGGTGTTCGCCGAGGCGGGAGCCGGGGTGGGGCTCCACCACTGGAGGAGCGAGGCGGGGGCGCGTGCCCTCGCCGAGCGGCTCTGGGCCAGGGGTGTGGAGATCCACCTCTTCCGGGCGGACCTGCTGGATCCCATCGCCCGCGACGGGCTGGTGCCGGAGTTCTTGGCCCGGTTCGGAGGGATCGACGTCCTCGTGAACAACGCCGGCGCGCCTCTTGCGTTGGCCCATTACTTGGAGCTGGGACCAGAGTCATGGCGCCGGGAATTCGCACTGAACGTGGACGCTCCTTTCTTCCTCGCCCAGGCGGCGATGCGGAGCATGCGGGAAAACGGCGGGGGGCGCATCGTCAACATCAGCTCGATTGGGGTGAAGTACGCCGGCTCCGCGCAGACCCTCGCGTACAGCGCGGCGAAGGCGGCCCTCGAGGCCGTTACGCGCGCCCTGGCGAAGCTGGGCGCGGAGCACAACATCCTCGTGAACGCGATCCGTCCCGGGGTAGTGGGAGCGACGCTGCAACGGATGATGCCCAGCGAGGAGTTCAACCGCCGGGTGGGCCTCATCCCCCTGAAGCGAGCAGGCGATCCGCGGGAGGTTGCGGAGATGGTCCGCTATCTGGCCTCGGACGCTGCCGCGTTCATCACGGGGCAGATCATCGCCGTCGCGGGGGGGGATTAATCTCCACACCGCAGTGCTCGCATCACAAATTCCATTCAGGGGCGATCGGGGTTCCTGGAAACATCCGGGAGGAGGGTGGCTTTTAGATCCTTAAGCATTTCGAGGAATCTGCGCGATACCTGCTCCCGAAGCACCCCTCATTTGGGGAGATGTCATGATTCAGGAACGCAGAGGTCCGTGCGGTGCTTGACTCTCCATTCATTCTGCGGATCGGAATTTCACCCTGGCTTATTCCGCGCCTCCCGTCTGGGAATTGCGGAGGATTGTGCCGATCCGCCTTTAGTGGAATGGTTTTCCTGAGCTTTTTGACCCTGTGTTGTTCGGTGGCAAAAGGGTCCTTCATCGATTGTCGAAGTCCGAAATTCCTGGGAGACGAACCGTGATTCTTGGGTTTCTTCCGCCGCTCGCCGTCCTCGCCGGGCTCGGAGTGGGCGCCTACAGTCTCCACGCGGGGTTGCTCATCCTGGTCTTTTTCGGGCCCTTCTTCACGTTGCTGCACGAGATGTCCTCCGGCAGCGCTTTGTACTTCCTCTGGCCGTTCGCCCTGTGTGGGGTGATGGCGGTGTCCATCCTCTGCCGGGAATCCGCACAGTGGGTCCGTGAGCACGACGGGCGCGCCTGGGGGCGCTACCTGGTGGTTTCCGGCCTGCTCGCAGCAGGAGTTGCTCTGGCGGCGGGGTGGGCCTCGGGGTTATTCGCCTCGCTTTTGTTCGACACAGGGCTCCAGGGCTTCGGCGCATTCCTGTCTAACCGCACCCTCCTCGCCGTCAGTCTCCCCGCCCTCGGCGTCCTTCTGGCGTTTTTGGGGTTCTACTTCCGTGCGATGAGGCGCAGGGAGGGCAGGGTCCGCTTTCTTGACATCGTTGTGGCAGGGCTACTGATCTATGGCGTCTTTCAGGTGGGGAACACAGCGTTTCGGTCGGGTTACCTGTTCTCGGGCCTGCAGGGTTTCCGCTATTACTTCTTCATGGTCATCGTCTATTTCCTCGCCCGCTACTCCATTCGGACCGACGCGGAGGCGAGGCGGATCCTGATCGCTTTCGGGTTCGCGACACTCGCGGGTGCGGCCCAGATGCTGACGGAGAGCTATTTGCTGAACGTAGCCAAGGTTCCTCATCAGCAACTTCCCTGGGTGGGCCACCTGACCAAGAACTGGGAATTCGAACCCGATTGCGGCCGGCCGTTCATAACCGGATGCGCGCCGCTCGGCCCTATGTACATGACGCACATCAGCGGCCTGCTCGGCCTCATGGGGGCGGTCCTATGGCTTCCTGGGTTCCTTGCGGCGAGGCGGTGGAACGAGGGTTTGGGCCGCCTCGCCCTGGCCGCCTTCCTCCTCCTCGCGGCGTTTTGGACCTCGCGGACGGTCTTGCTGCTCCTGTTCGTCTCGTTCGGCCTTGCGGCATTCCTCGTTCGGTCATCCTGGGTGAAGGCGCTCTCGGGCGCCGCCGGTCTCGTGGTCTTTCTTGTCTTCGCCTCCCAATTCCTGATTCCGGGACTCCGGTATGATTTCTTCACGACAGTTTATAACATTCCGACCCGAACGATCCCGGACCTCCTGCGAGCGGCTCGCGTCGATGTAAGCCAGATGGCGGGCAAGCTCCCCAAAAACACTCATCAGATCCGGGACTCGCGGCTGAAAGGCTGGGAGGTGAGAGACGATAAACTGCCCGAGGCCCGGGTGAAGCGCTCGGATGGCATTATCCGGAAGGTGGACAAGGGGGGGATGAAGGGCGGGTGGGCCGTGGAGGTCATTCCACCGCTCGGTGGCATAGTTTACTTCCAGTTCTTCCATCCGAGCCCGAACTTGCTCAGAGGCCAGAATATCACCATCGGCGCGTGGCTGAGAGGTCCCGCTCCGAACTTCATGCGCCTCACCGTCAAGGACAATTTGGTCGTGGGAGGCTCGGCTGAATACTCGGGATCGGGAGATTGGGAGTTCATCATTTTGCGTCACACAGTCGGTAAAATGAGCGACTTTTTGCAGATCGAACTGGTCGCAAAGGATGTGGGAAAGCCGAATTTAAAGGGACTCGTTGACGGTATTTACCTGGTCACCGGCGGGGAGGTCCAAGACCTGATGGGCAAGCCGGAGAACTTCCCCTGGGAGAAGTTCCTCGGTTTGCATCGGGAGGGAAAAGAGAAGAAGGTTGTAGAAGGTTTGAAGCCCGAAGAAACGAAAGAAAGAAAGGTCGTCGACCTCCAGGGTGTGCTGGCCACGCGGAAGGCAACGCTCTACCGGCTCCATCATTATCTTCTCGGACGGGGGGCGTCGTTTGGCGCCTGGGACACCTTGTTCTTTCCCAAGGGGAGGGAGGCCGCGGATTCTTTCCAAGCGGTGAGCTACAGCGACGTGGAACTCCTTCCTTACTTCGAGCAGTTCGGCGCAGTAGGGCTCGCCCTTTTCTTGATTTCCGGCCTTCTGCCTTTCGGGATGGGATTGCGGCTGAGTTGGCGCGCGCCCGGCCCCCCGGAGCGGGCGATGCGGGCGACCCTCACCCTCATCGTGTTCCTGGGATACGCCGCCATGATTCACCTTTCCTCAATGTCCCGGGTCGGAGTCACCAGCATAGTGTACATGGCTATGGCAATCCTTGTGCTCAAGGAGGGGAAGCGGGCGGACGCCTGATGGTGTCCCCAAAGCGAGAGCCGTAGGGTCGAACCCATCGATTGCGCGCTTGGTGCTGTTTCATCCGCACGTGAGGGGAACTCAAAATGGCTCGGCGGGTGCTCATCACGGGTGCTACGGGTTTCATCGGCAAGGCGCTGGCGCCAAGGCTTCTCGCGCGGGGGTATTGCGTGGCGGGCCTGGGGCGCCGCGCGCCCGGCCCGGAATGGGATGCCGGCGCGGAGTACTATGAGTGCGATCTGAGCGGAGCCGCCCGTGATGTGGCCAGAGTCGTCTGGGATTTCTCGCCGGAGGCTGTCGTGCACCTCGCCGCAAACGTACCCGCACATGGGTCGGCCGAGGGGTGGGACCTGCTGAAGGCGGCTGCCTGGGCGGCCCGGAACCTTTTTGCAGCTTGTGGCCGGGTGCCTCGTCTGCCAAAGGTCATCGTGGCTTCCTCGAGCGCGGTCTACGGGGCATGCCTGCCCGGCGAGGCCATCTCCGAGCGGAGGCCCTTGTCCCCCGCCAGCCTGTATGGGGTGAGCAAAGCCCTCGTGGAGATGCTCTCGATCCGGGCGGAGAAGACAGCCGGCATCCCTGTGGTCCGTGTCCGCCTGTTCAACGTCATCGGACCTGGGCAAAGAGGAGAGCATGTCGCCTCCGCCTTCGCCAAGCAAATCGCCTTGCTGGCGGCCGGCCCTGGGGAGGGGGAGGTCTTGGTCGGCAACCTCGATTCCTGGCGCGATTTTGTGGACGTCCGTGACGTGGCCGATGCCTTCGGGATCCTTGTCGAGAGGGGCCGCCGCCGGTCCGTGTACAACATCTGTTCGGGCCGGGCGACGCGGATAGGGAAGGTCCTCCATCTCCTGATCGCCTCGGCGGGGCTCAATGGTAAGGTCCGCGTGCGGGAGCGGGAACCCCTTCCGGAGCTCGTTCCCTATCAATGTGGAGATATGGGAAAACTAAGGAGGGCCGGGTGGCGTCCGCGAATTTCCCTCCGATCGACGTTGGCCGATCTCCTTGCGGAGTTCACCGCTGAGCAGAAGAGGAAATGAATGACATGATCGGCGAACCGATCAGGGTCATGCACGTGACGAGCCGCCTGAACGTGGGCGGGCTCGCCCAGATGGTGCTCACCCTGTGCCGCGAGATGGAGAGCATGGGATTCAACTGCTGGATAGTGACCGGGACTCCGGGCCCGGCGGAAGGAGAGATGCTCGACTTCATGCCCGCTCCACGTCACCTTGTGCGAATTCCTGAGATGGGCCGATCAGTCCGCCCTATCGCCGACTTGATTGCTCTCTGGAAGCTCTACCACCTCTTCCGACGACTCCGGCCCGACATCGTGCACACGCACGCCTCCAAGGCGGGGACCCTCGGGCGCCTTGCCGCTTTCCTCGCCCGGGTTCCAATCCGGATCCACAGCAACCACGGCCATGTGTTTGAAGCGTTTTTCAGCCGTGTGGTTTCCGCTGTGGTCGTCGCCATCGAATGGGCGCTTGGGCGCCTGACTACCATGATGACGTTGCCATGCGAAACCATGCAGCGAGAGATGGTTGAGGTCTTTCATCTCATGCCTCCTGAGCGGACTCGGGTCGTCCCGTATGGCATCCCGGTGGAAACCTTCATCGAACTCCCGCCCCGAGAGGGCCTTCGGGCGCGCTTTGGACTTGCGGAGAAAGCCGTGGTGATTGGTTCGATCGGGCGGATGACAGAGGTGAAGAACCAAGTCCTCCTGCTCCACGCATTCTCTCGGATGGAGAAGGAGACGGATAGGTTTTCGACCCAGCTTCTTTTCGTAGGAGGCGGCGAGCTGCAGGGGGATCTCCAAGAGCTTGTACGAGACCTCGGTCTTTGCGAGAGGGTCCGCTTTCATCCCTGGGTCGAAGATCTCCGGGACGCCTACGCTGCGATCGATATCCTGGCCCTCACCTCGCGCAACGAGGGAGTCCCCATAGCGGTCCTCGAAGCGATGGCTTCGGGGGTGCCTGTGGTCTCCACCGCGGTCGGCGGTCTTAGGGACATTATTCGGGACGGGGAGACGGGGATTCTGGTGCATGAGCAGGAACCAAGCGCCTATGCCCGGGGGCTTCAGCTCTTGGTCGGGGATTCCGCCCTCCGGGAAAGGATCGCCCGGCAGGCCCGCGCCTACGTCCGGAAGGCCCACTCGAAGGAACGATTCGTTTCTGACTATGCCAACCTGTATCTGTCCCTTTCCGGACGCTTTGTGTGATCTAGGCTATAGAAGTCCAAGTTGCGCCCTTTGCCATCCTCTTCCGATACATGAGCGAGGCCCTGCTTGAGTCAGTCCACTGAATCCACCGTTCGGCCGGACGCTGGGAACGGTGCTGTCGGGAATGTATTCACGGTGGATGTGGAGGATTGGTGCCACGGCTTGGAAGTCATCCCGATCACGGAGTGGCACAGGTACGAGTCACGGTTGGTAGGGCCGTGCGAGCGGATCCTGGAGCTTCTTGACCTCTACGGCTCCCGGGCGACTTTTTTCGTGCTGGGTTATGTGGCCGAGAAGTTCCCGCAGTTGATCCGGCGGATCGCGGAGAATCATGAGGTGGCCACACACGGGTACGACCACCAGCTCATTTATCGGCAGCCCCCGGACCTCTACCGGAAGATGCTGCGCCGCTCGATTCAAGCTGTTCAGGATATTGCCGGAAAGCCAGTCCTCGGCCATCGCGCCCCGTTCTTCTCGGTGACCAGCCACTCCCGCTGGGCGCTCGATATCATGGCGGAACTGGGCTTGGTGTACGATTCGAGCATCTTCCCTGTTTTCAACTATCGTTATGGGATTCCGGGCGCGCAGCGGCATGCGTCGATTCTCAAGCTCTCCGGGGGGAGGCGCCTGCTGGAGATCCCGATGGCCACGGTGAGACGCTCCGGGCTCAACATCCCCATGGCAGGGGGCGCCTACCTCCGCATCTACCCCGGGTGGGTGATCCCATGGGGTATCCGCCGAATGAACGCCGAGGGCCTGCCGGCGGTCATCTACATCCATCCATGGGAGCTGGATCCCGGCCATCCCCGTCCCGCCCTTCCCTGGCGCATCCGCGTCACGCATTACCACAATCTCAACAAGACCGAGGAACGCCTAGTCCGTCTCCTCCGCGAGTTTCGCTTTGGCCCCATGTGTGAGGTATTCAGCCGGGAAGTCGAGCAGGTGCAGAAACAGCAACCATGAAGATCCTTCTGCGCGCGCAAGAGGAGCTTCTCAAACTTCCCCTCATCGGGGATAGCATCTGCCGGGAAAGAGGAGCCAGAATCGCGAACGACATCGCTCCGGACAGGGCCTTCGAAGAGGAGATGAAGCTGGAGTGGGCGGAGAAAGACCGGATCTTCCGGAAGGCTGACGTGACCACTCTGCACTTGCCTCTCACCCCGCAGACGAGGCGCCTCATTGGGCGCGGTCAGATCGGCGTGATGAAGCCGGATGCCTCGCTCATCAATACTGCCCGCGGAGGGCTCATCGACGAGGCGGCGCTCGCGGAGGCGCTTCGGGCCGGTCGCATCGGAGGCGCCGCCCTTGACGAGTTCGGCGAAGAGCCTTATTCAGGCGAGCTGGCGCGGCTCGAGAACTGTCCGCTGCCCAGCCTAGCCACCCGCGCCGCTCGGCGCCGGATGGAATTCGAGGCACGGAGAATGTACTGTACTTCCCCCGGGGCGAGCAGATTCCCCGGGTCGTGCCGGAGCGGGAGCATCTCTTGCAGCGGGGGACGGCGCCTTGAGCTGCCGTGAATCCTGGGTGAAGGAATCAAGGGAGGTCAGCGGGGTCAGATGAGTGAAAACGGGAGCACCGTCCTGGTGACGGGGGCTGGAGGTTTCATTGGCAGCCACGTGGTCGAGGCCCTTGTCGCGGAAGGACGCCATGTGCGTGCATTTGTCCGCTACACCGGACGCCAGGAGATCGGCGCCCTTCGCTTCGTCCCGAAGGAGACGCTGGAGAAAATCGAGATCATCCAGGGTGACCTCCGCAACTTCGACTCGGTGATGCGAGCGATGAAAGACGCGAGGTGGGTGATCCATCTCGGGGCGCTGATCTCAATCCCGTATTCCTACGTCAGTCCTGAGGAGACGGTTTTGTGCAACGTCGTCGGCACGCTCAACGTGCTGCAGGCGGCCCGGACGGCGGGGGTAGAACGGGTGGTGCACACTTCATCGAGCGAGGTGTACGGAACGGCCCGCTACGTTCCAATGGACGAATCGCATCCGCTTCAGGGTCAGTCTCCCTACTCGGCGAGCAAGATCGGAGCGGACAAGCTGGCGGAGAGCTTCCACCGGTCCTTCGGCGTGCCCGTGGTGACGATCCGCCCGTTCAACGTCTTCGGGCCCCGGCAATCCACCCGGGCGGTGATTCCCACGATCATCACCCAGATTCTTCGAGGAAAGGATCTTCATCTGGGAAGCCTTCATCCCACTCGGGATTTCACGTATGTCGACGATACCGCCTCCGCCTTTTTGATGGCTGCTACGGTACCTAGCATTCTCGGAAGGAAGATTAACGTGGGAAACGGCCAGGAGGTTTCGATCGGCGACCTGGTCTCCCTGATCGCGGAGCTTATGGGGAAAGAGGTCCGCGTCGTGCAGGATGCGGAGCGGATCCGCCCAGGAGCGAGCGAGGTGGAACGTCTCTACGCAGACTCTTCTCTGGCCCGGAACCTTCTGGGCTGGGAACCGAAGATAGGCCTCGAAGAAGGCCTGCGCAAGACAATTGACTGGGTATCCCGGAACGTCAATTTTTACCAGAGCGAAGAATATGCTCGATAAAACCTTTCCCTCGGAGAAACCGGCGCTTGTGCGCAGGGCTGTCGTCCTGGCCGGGGGGAAAGGGACGCGCCTCCGTCCTTTTACATTCGCTTTTCCCAAGCCTCTGTTGCCTATCGGGGAAACCCCCATCATCGACATTGTGATGCGGCAGTTGCAAGCGTCCGGCGTTCAAAGGGTAACGCTCGCGGTAGGTCATCTCGCCGAATTGTTGATGGCCTACTTCGCGAACCGGCATTATCAGGGCATGACCATCGACTACTCCCGAGAGGAGAGGCCGTTGGGTACGGCGGGGCCGCTCGCCCTTGTGGACGGTCTGAACGAGCCGTTCTTCGTCTTGAATGGCGATCTCCTCACGTCCCTGGATTTCGCCGACCTCGCCCGCAGACATGTTGAATCGAAGGCGCAGGCCACCATCGCCTCGTACGGGAAATCCTACCAGGTGGACCTGGGCATTCTCGAACTCAATGAAAGAGGGGAGCTAAGCGCCTACCGCGAGAAACCAACCCACTATTACAAAGTAAGCATGGGCATATACGTGTTCGAACCGGAAATCGTGAAGCTGTTGCGGGGGGGAGAGCCGTGTGACCTTCCCGACCTTGTTGCGAGGATTTTGGAATCTCAACGGCGCCTCTTTGTGTATCCTTTCGATGGCTACTGGGTGGACATCGGGACGCCGGGTGAGTACGCCCGCGCCGTCGAGGAGTTCGAGGGGATCAAGGCGACTCTCTTCAGAGGGCACGCCTGAAAGGGGCTTATTTGTCTCTCTTGCCAGAGGATGCCGAGTGGCATTACGTTTTGACGAGGCGCGCTTTCGACTTTTCCGAGAAGATTGAAGGGGGCGACGTTAGGTGATGTCGTCCGGGCTCGCCGGATTTTTTCCGTGCCGACGGTTGTGGCCTTATTGGATGTCTCGGTTTCCGTCTCTATTATTCGGACCTTTTTAATGTCTGCATATCTTTCGTTTTTGCTATTTTTTCGAATCGGCGCTCCTGGCCGTGTTCGAGACTGCTTCCTTGAGAGGAGGAGGAGCCAAGTCTTTTTCCACCCAAATTTGCCACCAAAGGGATAGGCATAATATCCCTTTCATCTCTCCTTCATTTTCTTCTTCCTTATTTCAGATGCATACAAGGCGCATGTTGCCTTCGTTGGTTTTCAGGTACTTTTTCTACTCGTGGCTTCATTCTGGTACTTCACTCGAAGGCTGCATGTGCCGCCCCTCGTGGGGTTGCTGGCCTCGGGTTTATTGGCCTTCACGCCAGGTCTCTTGAACGAGTATCTGTTTAATTCATTTGGGGCGATCGGCGTCATACCTCTTGCTCTCGTTGCGGCGGATAGATTTCATGAAAAAGGTTCCCTGAATTCTTCGTTCCTACTTGCAGGGTTATTGGTGCTCGCCTATTGGATATCCAATCTTGCATTCGTCCAGTTTTGTTTAATCTATCTGGCGGCTTATTCTCTCTTTCGGAAATTAAGCCGGAGGGAAGTTCTCCCCTCGTCGTTCTTGCGGCTCTTGGCGTTCTATGGACTGAGCTTATTTCTGTTTCTTGGGCTGGTGGCTTACTATATTTTTCCTTTCGTAATGGAGTCGCTGCGTAGTGACCGTTCCCACCTCTACCGGCTCACCGGTTCTTACTCCCTGTGGATATGGGTGAAGTCTCTTCTCTTCCCGTTTACGTCATGGATCTTTCTTGACGAGAAGATGATGACGACGGGAATATTAACCTATTTGGAAACCCTTCCCTTGTATTTCAACGTTCTCCTTCTCCCGTGCCTTTTCCTGGGCTCCGCCTCGCGAAATACGTTTCGCCCGCAAGAGATGTTTTTCTTTTGGTACGTGATTGGCTACATGGTTCTAAGCGTGATCAATCAATATGTGCCTGTCCTGGGTGCTATCGTTTGGCTGACACGCGGAACGGGCTGGCACCGATCCGATCCGTTCTTTTTCTTCAGCGCAGCGGCTTGCCTGGCGGTTATCGGCGGTCGGGTGTACCGCGATAGATTTTCCTTTTCCCAGGGTGGCGTCGCCAGATTTCTGTTTCCCGTTTATCGAGGTCATTTGTTGCTTGCAACCGGTCTTTTCGCGACAATAGGTATCGGGCTGGCAGGAGTATGGGTTGCCGTCTCTGTATTCGATTGGGGTGGAATATATTCATTTGCGGCGTTGTTCACGGCCAGGTCAAGAGAGCATCTTGAATTTTACTTACACCACCTGTTTTCTCTGGAGAGATTTCCTTATTTGCTGAGCGTCCCGGTCGGTATCGCTCTAAGTCTCTGGGCATTCGAATGGCTACGGGTTCAAGGAAAGGAGAAAAAACGGATTCATTGGTTGGGGGTTCTTTTCGCCGTGGCGGCCCTGGCGAGCCAGTATTCCCTGAGCAAACTTTACTACCCGTTCAACCGCGGGGCCCTTTTGCTCGAAAATCTTCCGGAAACAAGATTTCTGCGGAATCTCTCTCTCTTGGATCGGGTGGGAATGGTAGCCTATCGTATTGGCGAGGTTGAGAAGCATGTCATCTCAGAAAATTATCCCGGACGAAATCTGCCGAGTGACCTGACGTCAGGTCCTCAATTCCAGCTGCTCATGCAGAGATACCCTGAGTTTAGTCGCTTCCAATCCAACAACACAATGCTGGGGACATTCTTTGTCACCTTGGGAGTTCCGATTTATAATCGGGGAGCTCCATTCACTTGGACGCGGTTTACAGAATTTAATTTGGCGATTCTCCCGAAGGACGACTACTACCGGAAGAAATTCCAAAGGGCGAAGGAGTATGTGTGGATTTCGGCGGCAGGGGCTTGCTCGCGCTTGCTGGATGTCGCCGGGCTCGCCTACATTATGTCCTCATTGCCCTTATCGTGCGAGAATTTCGAACCAGTCTTCAAGGGGAACATGTATCAGATATATGGAAATAAGCAGGCAGTCCCTCGCTTCCTCCTTGTGGATCGGGTACGAAAAGCCGAAAGCCCTGAGGCCGCCCTGTCGATGATTCGAGCTCCGGGGTTCGATCCCCTGCGGGAGGTTGTCGTCGAAGAAGAGCTCCCCGTCAGGTCCATGGAGGGCACTGGGGAACCTTCCATTCAGGTGGTCTTGTTTCATCCCAACACCGTGCAATTGAGAGTGAATACTCCTTCTGAAAAAATCCTTGTTTTCAGTGACTCCTATCATCCTGGCTGGCGGGCTACTATCGACAGCAAAGAAGTGAAGATTCATCATGCCAATTACGTCTTCAAGGCGGTTCAAGTACCGGCGGGAACTCATAAGGTGGAATTCCGCTTCAGTCCTCCTGGGTTTCTGGCAGGTATGGCGATTTCTCTTTTCTGTACCGTTTTTCTTGTAGGCGCATGGGTTCTCGCGGTTCTGCGGAAGGAGGATCCGCGTTAGGTGGGGATGTATTGCGAGGTCGATTTGGGGGTTGTTGCCATGAGAAATGGCGGCAAGAACCTCGAAGCTGTCCCAAGACCTCTTCTAATTAATGCCTTATGGTCACGCCATATACCGCCCCCGCAGAAGGAGCGGGACACGTGGCGTCACAAGGAGTGGCCGACGCCCAGTGATGTTTTCAGATGCGCGATACCCATAGGGTAAGGATTGGCGGCCGCAAATTCGCTGGGATCGTGAACCGCTGGGTGCATCTGCCGGTAGGGAGCGACCCCTGGTTATGGGGTTCTCTCCTGCTATTTTAGGCCGATTTTTTAGGCACTGCATTCGGTCTTGAGCGCCAGGAGGTAGGGATTGCGAATTCTCGGGATCAACGGATTCGGCGAAAACCCCGCTGCCTGCCTTCTCCAGGACGGGAAGCTTGTCGCGTTCGGCGAGGAGGAGAGGTTTACCCGCTTGAAGGGCAGCGAAGGCATCTTCCCCGCCAAGGCGGCAGCCTATTGCCTCTCATCCGCCAAGCTGGGGCTCAGGGACATCGACCGCATCGCTTTCGGATGGGACACGTCCAAGTATCCCTGGGCCATGGCCCGCAACTTCGGCCGGAACTATTTGCGGTACCGCGGCCGCGAAAGGCAGACCTACCACAAGGGGAAAGATCCGTCGTCGTTCATCACGGCGCTCGAAACCCTGTTCCAGTTCCACCCGACCGCGGTCCGATCGAGAATCCAGGAGGGCCTCCGCGCTGCGGGCCTCGCCGGGGATGTCCCGCCGGTCGACTTCGTCCCCCACCACCTCGCCCATGCCTACAGCACGTATTTTTGCAGCCGCTTCGACCGCGCCGGCATCTTGACGATTGATGGGAGCGGAGAGGACGTATGCACGCAATTGGCCATGGGCGAGGGTAACGAAATCCGGGTTCTGGAGTCTTACCCTATCCCTCACTCGCTGGGCTGGTTTTACGCCGCGATCACGCAATACCTCGGGTTCATCCCCTACCGGGACGAAGGGAAGCTCATGGGGTTGGCCGCCCTGGGAGAGGAGAGGAAGGGAAAGAACAAATGGGTGGAACCCCTTTCCCGGGTGTTGAAGATCGGAAAAGGATATTACGAAGTGGATCCAATCTACACGAAGTTCGGAGGCCACTACTACGGCAGCCGGTTTACCGACGCCCTGGTCGATCTTCTCACCCGCGTAGATCCCCATGCGGTTCCGATATCCTACGGAGAGAAGGCAACAGTGAACGGCCGCGTCGAGAGCAAGTACCTGCTGGAAGGCTACGTGGACATCGCCTGGGCGGCGCAGGAACTTTTGGAGCGCGCCGCTCTTGTCCTCGCGAAGAAGCTCGTGCAAGAACACGGTGCCGAGAACATCTGCGTCGCCGGAGGCGTGGGGCTCAACTGCAAAATGAACGGGGAGATTATCCGCCAGTCGGGCTGCAAGAACATCTTCGTCCAGCCGGCCTCGAGCGATTCGGGCACGGCCCTTGGCGCGGCGATGTACGTGGCCAAGCAATTCGGGGAGAAGATACGCCAGCCTCTGCGGCACGTGCATTTTGGCCCAGCCTTTTCCAACGACGACATTTACAGCCTCCTCCGGAATTCCAAGCTTCGCTTCGACAAACTCGATGACCCCGCTGGCGAGGCCGCCCGGCTGCTGGAGGAGGGCAACATCATCGCTTGGTTCCAGGGCCGGATGGAGTTTGGCCCCCGGGCGCTCGGCGGGCGGTCGATTCTCGCCAGCCCGGTGTTTCCCAACATCAAAGACAAAGTGAACGCCCAGGTGAAGTACCGCGAGGCATGGAGGCCTTTCTGCCCCTCCCTGGCGAGCGAGCGGAAAGAGGATTACCTGGACGGGCCCAACGAGGCCTCCTTCATGATCGTGGCCTATCCGATCAAGCCTTCGGTCGCCGGGGCGGTGCCGTCGATCGTCCATGTGGACGGGACGGTCCGGCCGCAGACTGTCGAGCATGAGGTCAACCCGATTTTCTATTCCCTGCTCGAGAATCTGGGCAAGCGCACGGGGCACCCGGTCGTCCTGAACACATCTTTCAATGTGCGGAGTGAACCCATCATCTGTACTCCTTCCGAGGCGCTCCGCTGCTTTTACTCTTCCGGGCTTGATGCCCTCGTGATGGGCGATTTCATCCTCAAGAAGGCGTAGCCGCGCGCATTCATGACCATTCGATGGGTGTTGCAGGGCTCGACTCGCCGAAGCGCTGGCGTCTTAGGCGGGCAAGGCTTCCCATCTTCTGCCGGCGCGTAAAGATATGAGGGACTAGGTTTGCTTTCGACTCTGAAGCAATACGTCTACGATAGGTACGCCCATGACGAGAACTGCTGGGTGCGGAGGCTCCACCGGGGCTTCTTCAGATCCCGCTTCGTGGTGAAATCCCTTTTCGGATTGGACGTTCCGCCGGCAGGCAAGGCCCTGTACTTCGATCTGACCACGATCCTGCTGCGGAATCTCGTCCGCGATCGGCTTAGGCGCTCACCGGATCTTCGTCTTCTCGAGATCGGGGTGGGCTCCTTCGTGATCCTGAGCGGCTGTCTTTCGAGACGTGCCCGCCACCGGATCGACGCGGTGGACCTTGAGCCCAGCTATGTGGAGTCCTCCAGGAAATGCTGTTCGATGAACCAGCTCAACGTCAAGGTGTTCCAGTCGGACCTGTTCGAAAACGTGGAGCGGCGAAAGTACGACGTAATTTTCTGGAACCTGCCCTATTACGTCGATCCGCACAAGTACCTTGGGAGGCTGTTCGCTTCGGCGCCGGACTATATGGACGAGGGCTCCGAGCTGATCCTCGGATACAATTCCAAGCCCTTGCCGCGGGATACCGCCTTGAGGTTTTTCGATCCGGAAGGCCGGCTCCGTCTTGTGAAGACTGTAACGTGGTGGTGGAACCTTCATGAGGTTCTGGTGTTCCAGCGGAAACAATAAAATCGAGGTGACGTTTCCCTGGGTGCTTCTCGGCCGTCTGCCGTTCTTCCTGACATCCTGCGCCACCCATAAAGTGGATCCTCGGACAATGTTCCACCCATCTAAGAAGGGTATTGCCATGTTGCAGGCCGGTGCCCACCGGAAGCCCAGAATTTTCAAGCGGCGGGCGAAGTGCTCGCCACTTCCGCTGTTCGCCAAGATGAGCCAAGCCCATCCGGAATATGTGGCGGAGACGTTGGCCGGGTCGATGGGGAGGCGGCTCCGCTACTCCCATGAAGAAGGGTTCACCGCCTTCGCCGAGTGGTTCCTGGGCACACGCCTCTCCGCCCGCCAGCGAATGTCCGCCAAAGGCGGGTGAGGGGGATGAGCCGGCCGGGAACATGAACTTTCTGGCCTGCGGCTTGTTCTTCGGGGCGGGTTGCTGTAAGTTATTGGAAGAGAAGCGGTCAATACATCAGTCCATGCCGGGCGCCCCGCCCGGGTGCCGCGCGGGGGAACCCCGGCCGGAGTTTGCAGACGCGGACGATGCCGACCTTCACCCTAAAGCTCGTCCTGATCCTCGCTGTCATCCTCTCCACCTGCGCGCTCTCGCTCGTCCTCACCCCTCTCACCCGTTCCCTGTCCGCCCACTTCGGCTGGGTGGCCCGGCCCAGCGGCTCCCGCTGGCACCGGCAGCCCACCCCCCTCTTCGGCGGGGTCGCCATTTTCCTGAGCGTCGCCATCCTCGTCGCTCCTTTTCTGCCTCGCTTGTGGGAGCCCCGCCTCCTGGCGCTGTTGGCGGGCGCCGTCATCGTCTTCGCGGTGGGGCTCTGGGACGACTTCGTGAAGCTCCGCCCGGTGACCAAGCTGCTGGGCCAGATCATCGCGGCGTGCATCGTGGTCGCCGGGGGCGTCATGCTGAACATGGGGGAGCACAAGTTTCTGTCGGTCCTCGTGACGATCCTCTGGATCGCCGCCGTCACCAACGCCTTCAACCTCATCGACAACATGGACGGCCTGTGCGCCGGGACGGCCGTGATCTCAAGCGTCATGCTGGTGGTTTACTCGGTGATGAGCGCCGATCCCCTGGTGGGCCTCTTCGCGGCGTCCCTGGCGGGGGCCTCCCTGGGATTCCTCCGCTACAACTTCTCTCCCGCCTCCATCTTCATGGGAGACTGCGGGAGCATGTTCATCGGGTTTCTTCTCGCCGTCCTGTCCGTCTGGGCCACCTCTTCCTATGTCGGGGACTTGGCGGCCACCCTGATGGTGCCGGTGCTGGTGCTGAGCGTCCCCATCTTCGACACGACGTTCGTCTCGTTCACCCGGCTTCTGCGCGGTCAGAGCATCGCCCAGGGCGGGCGCGACCACGCCTCCCACCGGCTCGTGATATTGGGCCTGAGCGAGCGGCGCACCGTCCTGCTCATCTACGCCTTCAGCCTCATCATGGGCGCGACCGCCGTTCTCTATTCCTACTTCACGATCTCGATATTTTTCGTGGTTTCGATGGTCCTGGTGTCGGGCGCGGTCGTCTTCGGCCTCTTCCTCGGCGAGGTGAAGATCGGCGAGGCTCAGTTGCCCGCCGTCATGGCCCAGCGCAAGTCGAACCCGCCCGCGGTGCTCTTCGCCACCGTGCTCCACAAGCGGTCCTTCGTCGAGATGCTCCTCGACGTGGTGAGCATCTGCCTGGCCTATTACACGGCCACCCTGCTGCGCTACGAGAACGAACTCACCGCGGAGCGCCTGACCATCGTGTGGCGCACCCTCCCCGTTCTCATCTCGGTGAAGCTGGTCTCCCTCTACGCCATGGGGCTCTACCGCAGCATGTGGCGCTACCTGGCCTTCGCCGACCTGATACATGTCTTCCGGGCGGCGACCATCGCCTCCGTGCTGAGCGTCCTGGCCGTCCTGATGATCTGGAATTTCAAGGGCTACTCGCGGACCGTCTTCGTCATCGACTGGCTGATCACCCTCATGCTCCTCTCGGGCACCCGGCTCCTCTTCCGGGGGCTGCGCGAGACGCTGCCGGGCATCCGCCGCAACTCGGGCAAGCGGGTGCTCATCGTCGGGGCGGGGGACGCGGGGGAGATGCTGGTGAAAGAGATGCTCAACAACCCCCGGCTGGGATACCAGCCGGTCGGCTTCCTGGACGATAACCCCGCCAAGCGGGGCCTGCGGATGTACGGAGTCGAGGTCATGGGCACCCGCGCCGACCTCGGCCGCATCCTGATCGAGGAGCGCGTCGAGGAGGTGGTCATCGCCATCCCCTCGGCCGAGGATGAGGCGCTCCTCGACTTTTTCGTCCGCTGTGGCGAGGTGGGAGTGCCCTGCCGGAGGATGCAGGCGGTCATTTGAGCCCGGCGTGCGGATGGGGTATTTTCCCTGTCCGTTGCCAGGTGCCCTTGCTCGCCCGCCCATCGGCGATTGGCTGTCGCAGGAGGACAGGAGGAGTGAGATGGCCCGCGCGATAATCGCTACCGTGGGTGAGTTGTTCGCCTTCCTCTGGGCGAACAAGCTGTGGTGGATGGCCCCGGTGGTGGTGGTCCTCCTGCTGTTCGCCGGGCTGATGTTCCTGGCCCAATCCAGCGCCCTGGCCCCCTTCGTCTACACCCTTTTTTAGCCGGAGCCGGGATGCCATTCCTGAAGCGCCTATGGGCGGGATGGAAGCGCGTTGCCCATAAGATCGCGCGCATCAACTCTCTGGTCCTGACGACGGTCCTGTACTATCTCCTCCTCCCGTGCGTTGCCATCCCCTTCCGGCTGGCGAAGGACCCCTTGCGGCTGAAGGAAGAGGCGGGATTCCTGCCGCGCTCCGCCGCGAAGCCCTCCCTCCAGGACGCAGGGCGGCAGGGCTAATTGATGCATATTCTCGGCATCAGCTGCTTTTACCATGATGCCGCGGCGGCCCTCCTGCGGGACGGGGTCCTCGTCGCCGCCGCCGAGGAGGAGCGCTTCAGCCGGGTAAAGCACGATTTCGGCTATCCGGCCCTGGCGGCGGAGTTCTGCATGAGGAAGGCGGGCATCCGGGCCGGCGACCTCGACTACGTCGTCTTCTACGAGAAGCCCTTCCTCAAGTTCGAGCGCATCCTGCTCACCGTCCTCCAGACCTACCCCCGCTCCCTCAAGGTGTTCCGGGAGGCCATGATCAACTGGTTCGGGGACAAGCTCTGGGTGAAGGGCATCATCCACAAGCGCCTGGGGGTCCCCCTGGAGAAAATATTGTTCGTCGAGCACCACCTCTCCCACGCCGCGAGCGCCTATTTCGTGTCCCCGTTCGAGGAGGCCGCCGTCCTGACCGTGGACGGGGTGGGGGAGTGGACCACCACCACCCTGGGCCGGGCCCGGGGCAACGAGCTCATCCTCGAGAACGAGCAGCGCTTCCCGCATTCCCTAGGCCTCCTCTACAGCGCCTTTACCGCCTACCTGGGCTTCGAGGTGAACGAAGGCGAGTACAAGGTGATGGGGATGGCCCCCTACGGGCAGCCTAAGTATGTCGAGGAGGTCTGGAAGACCGTCCAGCGCCACGGCGAGGGCGCCTTCTCGCTGGACATGGACTACTTCGCCTTCCACCGCTCCACCACCCAGAGCTTCAGCCCGAAGCTCGTGGAGCTGCTGGGCCCCCCCCGCAGGCCCGATAGCAAGTTCTTCACCCGGAGCTCCGGCTACCCCTCCTACTACGGTCCCAAGCCGCCCGATTTCGAGTCGGCCTGCCGGCTGAACGAGCACTACGCCGACGTGGCGGCGAGCATCCAGCGGGTGACGGAGGAGCTCATTCTCGATATGGCCAAAGAGCTCCACCGCCGCACCGGGCTCGACCGCCTGTGCATGGCGGGAGGCGTGGCCCTCAACTCGGTGGCGAACGGCCGCCTGCTCCGGGAGTCGGGTTTCAAGGAGATCTACATTCAGCCCGCGGCGGGGGACGGCGGAGGGGCCCTAGGGGCCGCCCTCTATGTCCACAACGCCGTGCTGGGCCTCCCCCGCTCACCCGTGATGGGGCACGCCTACTGGGGGGAGGAGTACGGCCCGGCCGAGGCGGCGGGCCAGCTCCGGGAGGCGGGCGCTCAGTGGGAGGAGATCGGGGACGAGGAGAAGCTCCTCGAACGCGTGGTGGACCGCCTGCTCCGGGGCGAGGTGGTGGGCTGGCACCAGGGGCGCTTCGAGTGGGGACCCCGGGCCCTCGGCAACCGCTCTATACTGGCCAATCCGGCGCGGGAGGAGATGAAGGAGATCGTCAACACCAAGATCAAGTTCCGGGAACCCTTCCGGCCCTTCGCCCCCTCGGTGCTGGCGGAGCGGGCGGGGGAGTTCTTCGAGCTGAAGGAGCCCGAACGACATTACCCGGCCCGGTTCATGCTGCTGGTGGCCCCCGTCCGCGAGGAGAAGCGAGATGTCATCCCCGCCACTACCCACGTGGACGGCACCGGGAGACTCCAGACCGTTTTCCGGGAGACCAACCCCCTCTACTACCGGCTCATCGAGCGATTCGGCGCCGTCTCAGGTATCCCGGTCGTCCTCAACACCTCCTTCAACCTCCGAGGGGAGCCCATCGTCAACACTCCGGCCAACTCCTTCCGCACCTTCATGGCCTCCGAGATGGACGCCCTCGTGATCGGAAATTTCCTGCTGTCGAAGAATGGTCTATAGACGGCCGCCCAAGGACATGCGGGATGGGATGACATCTCTTGGATTCCCTGCTTTGCAGACGTTTCCAACCGAACCAGGGCATGAGCAGCCCCGGTGAATGGGAAGCAACGATGAAGAGAGTTCGCCGAATCCAGTCTATTTCTCTTCTCATGTTCCTTGCCGTCCGTGCCGCTCACCACCCCATCCCTGAAACTGACGAGTTCCAGATGCGCGCTCCTGAACGAAATTTCCACTGGCCGGGGTCGTAGACTGGCATATCAAGAAAATATCATCTTTGGTCTTCGAGGCGGCACCTTATGCGGTTTCCAAGCCGATAACGTGCAAAAGGCTTTCCCGGCAAAGAAAGAAGGCGAAGCAGGTTCGGCAGAGGGAGTTCGCCAGCGTTCCCACCCAGCCCGCGGCGAGGGCCGTCTCTGCCGAAGGCTCCGTCGCCGCGTCGATGGGCTTGTCGACATCTGGATGACTGAGGGTGACGCCGCAATGATATTTGATATGAAAGTCTGGGAGATCCCTATTGCCGGAGTTTGGCGTGGTTCTGGGCACGATATTCCAGAACGATCAACCCGGATAAAGCCTAAGCGCTAAATTCTTTCCGAAGCGCAGATCTAAGGAACGTCAACCGCTCGATCAAGGTGATAAACCACACTAGATAGAAGTTCCGCGAGCGGAAAGGCATCGGAAGCCGAGCATTTTCTCAAGACTTCCTCCCCTGTCGCGAAGGGAAGGTTGAAGCTTCGGGGCAGAGCCAGGAAATCAAATATGATCCAGATGTCTTCGCGCGTTTCCTGGCGAAAAAGGGCGGGTGTTCCTTCTCTAAGCCCTCGCAGGAGCCATCGCAGGTCATATCCCTCGTAGAACGAAGGGGGCGCGACCACCTGAGTCCTGAGCATATTCACCTTCATCAGGGGATGATGGAAGTATCCAAAAGCACGTTGGTTCACGCGGGAATGCAGGTAGATCAACCCGAGCCCGAGGAGCTCAAAGGCGGCGTGCACAGGCGTTCCGGATTCCCACCTTAGTTCCCAAAAGCGGCTGGTGCCATTGGCCGAATGAATGAGATGGACGGCCTTACCGTCGTCGGTTCCGTCTTCGAAGAAGCCTGAGGCGACTGGCATCTGGTTCGCCCAACCGTCCATCAGGCCCAATTCCGTCAGATTGGCGATGGCGCCCTCCAGGAGCACCTCGGGCCTCCTTTCGTCGGGATCGAGGCGGATCTGCCCGGAACCGTGCCAGTTCTCCTTGGAGGGTGTTCGGTTGGGCCAGTGGGGCGGCATGTTCCAGTAGAGGGTGGTGCACAACTCCCTGAAGTCCGCCGGGCTCCGATCTAGACCGTTGAGGCGGAGGCAAGCCGCTCGATCGGTCAATTCTTCCAATCCCCGGAGTCCCAAAAAGACTGCTACCGTTTCCCAGTACCCGTTGTAGATACTCATGTTTCCCTTTCGCCTCCCATACCGAAGAGAGCTGGCCGCAAGATGGTCATGGCGAGAGCCCTCCTTCTGTGGCCTGTGGCGGGGCCATATCTCCTGGAGGTGCTCCTCTTCCCACAGCTCGATCATTCTGGGGTTTCCATGGTTTCCTTCCCGGCCTGCCCATGCCCCGCTGGTCCATTCCGACTTCATTTTTGCCTGAGCCACTGCAGGACTGCCCAGGTCGCTTCCAGGTCCTCCCGGTTGTAAGCCAGGATCTTCTCCATGAGCGCGTCCCGCCTGACAGCGTCTTCGGTTTCGGTGGCCTCGATGTATCGGGCGATGGCCCAGTCTCCCCCGTTTTCCTTCTGGCTCCGCCGGAAGCCCACGTACTCTTCCACCACTTTGAGGCTGTAGCTGGGGAGGGGCAGGGCGATCGAGTCGCGCACGATCGGGAGCAGGTCCAGGAGGTTGTGCAGGACCTGCTGGGCCACCCCCTCCCAGTCCCCAAAGCGCTCCATGTATATTTTGATCTTGGTTTTCTCGTACGAAGCCCAGTGGACGAAGGGGATGTTCCCATAGGCTTCGAAAACCCCCCGCGCCAGTTTCAGAAACCCCTCCCAACCTTCCCGATCCCCCTCCTCCCCGAAGCCCCCCGTCGCCGCCCGGAACTCTCCCGGCCTCTCCCCGAACACTTGCATGCCCCACAGGTAAATCTTTTCGACGTCGTCCAGATGGGGAGGGAGGCCCTCCAGGTCGAACATGGCAAAGTTCGGGTGATGAGGGAGTCGAAGCGGGCAGAACACCAGCTCCCGGCCTGAGGCCAGGGACTTTGCATTCCGCAGGATTCCCGCCGCGCTTTTCCCCACCCGATGGAACCTCTGCCCCCATGGCCGCTTGAACTCCGATAGGCGGGCTTCTGGGAACTCCCGGAGAAGGTCATCGTAGGAGCGTATTCCCTCCTCCCGCAGCGCGATCGCCAGACCCTGGTCCACCCCGACGACCAGGGCCACGTCGTGTAACACCTCCGCCCTGGGCCAGCAGCGCCGCCGGAAGCCGCAGCCCCCGCACTTGGACCAGCCGACCGGGCTGTAGGGCTCCTCCTTGGCCAGCCGAAGCGCCAGGATCCGCTCGAGGACCTCTAGTGCCCGCTTCCCCCCATCGTAGGGGATAACGACAATTTCACCATTTCCCGAATAGATCTCCAGCCGGACCGGGGGCCGCCCGGCAACCTGCTCGTAGAGCCAGCCGTAGAGCTGGAGCTGGAGGAGGATCTCCGGGTGAGCCTCCTGGTCAATTCGGCGAGCGAGCTTGGCGTCCCGGAGAAGGTGCCCCGGATCCTCCCGAATCAGGAAGTCGGGCTCTCCCACGATCTCCACCCGGACCCCGCCCAGCGCGGCCACCGCCCGCAGGACCGGCCGGTAGAGCACAGGATGATCCCCTTGGAGCGCCTCCAGTGTCTGGCGTTCCCGTTCCTCCCGGCTGCCCTGCCGGAGGTCCAGGACTTCCGGGAAGGAAGCCAAGTGTGCCTGTTCGTGGCGCTCGCCCAGGCGGAATATGAGCTGCTCGAAGGGCCCCGGCTCCGCCTCGGGCTCGCCGAGGTGGCGGAGACGGACCCGCAGGCCGCACTCCGCAGGCTGGTATAGGAAGTGGATATCTGAAGCGGCGAGGTGCAAGGCGTCCTTGTTCATGGGTGTAAGAGCCATGAGTGCCACCTCCGAGTGAAGTCTCCTCTCTTCCTCCCGCGCGAGTAGAGTCGGGTTAGAGGGCAAGTTTTGGAGATCGGGCTACCCTGCGACCGGATTTGGCATGAAGCACCCTCGGTATGGCCGATGCGGGGCCACCCCCTCCTTGAGCCAAAAATCCTTTTGGGCTGGGAGCCCGCCCAGGCCCCCATTCCTGGCCCTGGGCGGGCTCCTGATGGACTGATTCAGGGGCTAGAAGAACCGAAACCTGTTGGGAAGACTGATGAATTGGCCGTCGTACCAGTATTCGAACCTATCGGCCCCGTTGGCCTCCCGAAAAGCCTGAATGACCTCCGGCGCCAGATCGCCGATTCCTTCGTTGCGCTTTCCCGCCCACGCCAGGTACTGTGCCATGCTGTCCACCTGATCGTCGTGCTTGCCATGGGGAAATTGGAGCACCTCCGCCTTGAACTCCTCCAGCCAAGACGCGTCCTCGGGCAGGAACACCCGCCCCTGCTCAATCTTGGCCGACTGGGCTTCCACGCGCGTTGCCTTGCTCCCCTGCGGCGTAATGGCAATGGGTTTGACGATGCCTTCTTCGCGCAGCTCCTCGATCAGAGGAGTGCCGGAGCCAGCATCCTCAATCAGAACGACATCCGCCTGATACTCCCGGGCGTGGGATATCACGAGCTTCTTGAGGGTCGGAAAATGGTAGCGGACGCGGCGCACGTTGATGAGATAGTGCTCCTTCCCCCGCCGCAGCCAAGTCGTGCACGCGGAGAAATCGTTGTTCTCCCCAACCTTTGAGGCCACGTCCCAGGACTGAACGACGAGGTCGTCGGGACCCTTCGGGGGCAACAGTGGATAGGACCGGAACCAACTCCAGCTGAGCATGTCGCCGTCCGATGGCATTGGATTCTGCAGATACTGGGCAGAGAAACGGTACGTCCCCATGTTCGCTTTGATCTCGTCGAGGATATGGCGGGGCTCACGTTCGGGGTGAAGAACCTCCCCGGGTAAACGCTCGTGAAACTCCTTATCGCCGATCTGGATGCGCTCCGCCTCTTCGGCAATGGCGGGCAGATTGAGGTGTGTCCAGCCGCCCGTCCTCAGGAGATAGCCCGCGATGTCCTCCACATGCAGCCGCTGCATGAGGAGGATAATGACGCCCTCGGCCTTGTTGTTCAGCCGGCTGAAGAGGGTGTTCAAGAGCCACTCTTTCACGGATTCGCGCGCCGATTCCGAGAGGGCGTCCATCGGCTTCATGAGATCGTCGAGGATGATTAGGTCGGCCCCGAGCCCGGTCACCGCCCCGCCTACCGAGGTGGCCAGGCGGAAGCCTCCCGCCGTGGTGAAGAACTCGCTCTCGGTGTTCTTCTGCTGGCTGATGCGGGTGCAGGGGAAGGCCTGCCGATACCATGGGCTCTGCATCACAGCCCGGCAATCCCGGGAGAACTTGGCGGCCAGGCTTTCTCCGTAGCTCACGCAGATGATCCCCAGCGTGGGGTCGTGACCAAGAGCCCAGGCGGGCAGGGCCACGGAGCCGTAGAGGGACTTTAGATTACGGGGAGGGACGTTTATGACATCACGCCGAATGTTCCCTTTGAGGATTTGCTCGAGACGCCAAGCGATGGCGTCATGGTGCCAGTTCGGCAGGAACACATCTCCCGGGCTTACGGTGTAGAAGCATCGCTGGGTGAAATATTTCAAACTCGACCGCAGAAGACCGTTCAGGATGATCGAATCAGAGGTGCGCATGATTTATACCTCCTCGCTGGGTGCGGCCGTGTCGGCCGCATCGGGTTGAATGGATTCCTCTGCTGCTTGTGGCGTGCCCTTCGCCTCCAGGAAGCGGCGGATGATCTCCTCCTCGTGCGCTCGGAGCACGGAGCGATCGTCCTCCGTGAGGCGCTCACCTTCCTCCGGTTCTTCGGTCTCCAGGAGGCGGAAGGCCATTTTCAAGATTTCATTTGCCGAACGCGCGTCCCCCTTGACCGCCTTGGACATCAGGCTCTTGAGCATCGCGCGTTGCTTGCTGATGTGCCGTTCCAGGTTTCCCTCCCTGACGAGGATCTCCTCGCCAAGTTCTTCCTCGAGGTCCGTCTTGAGATTTTTGGTCCCTTTCGGGCGGCCACTCGGGTTTCCTGATTGGCCTTTCTGGAATTGTGCGTGTTTGGGTGGTTTCTTGTATCCGCCGTTCTTCTTACCGACCATTGGCGCGCGCCTCCTTCACCTCAGAAAAGGTCTGGCCGGTCTCGGCGAGGGTTGCCTTTTCCCCCGTGAATTCCTCCCAGCGGCGGATGGCGGTGTCCACGTACTTCGAAGAGATGTCCATGGCGTAGGCCTTGCGGCCCGTCTTCTCGGCGGCGATGAGGGTGGTGCCGCTGCCGGCGAACGGGTCGAGGACGATGCCGCCGCGCTTGGAGCAGTCCAGGATGGCGTCGGCGATCATCGCGACGGGCTTGACCGTCGGATGGAGGGCGAGCTCCTCCTGCCTCCCCTCTCGGAACGTGTTGGCGCCGGCATAGGTCCAGACGTTGCTGCGGTGGCGCCCATGTTGCCCGAGCTCGAAGTTGTTGATATGGGGGGAGTCGCCCTTCTTGAAGGCGAAGATGAGTTCGTGTTGGGACCGATAGAAGGTCCCCATGCCCGCGTTCGTCTTGTTCCATACGATCAGGTTCTTGAGTTCGGGGTAGACCCCCTTGGCGGCGGCCAGGATTTCGTCGAGATGCCGCCAGTCCATGAAGATGAAGTGGATGGCCCCGTCGACGCTGAAGTACACGAGAAGGACGAATGTGCTATAGAGGAAGGCGATGAACTGGTCTTTGGACATCTCTCCCGAGGCCATGGCGAACTCCGCGTGTTGGATCCTTCCAAGGCCCGAGACGTGGCCGCCGATCGGGACGTTGAATGGCGGGTCCGTGATGACGAGCTGGGCCAGCTGCTCGCCCATGAGGAGCCGGTAGGATTCCTTCTGCGTGGCGTCCCCGCAGAGGAGCCGGTGCCTGCCCAGGCACCAGAAGTCGCCCAGCAGGCTGACCGCCGGCTCGGCAGGATCGATTTCCGGGACGGCATCTGCGGCGGCGTCTTCATCGGCGGGGCCCAGGATCTCGAACAGATTGTCAATCTCGGCGGTTTCAAAGCCGGTGAGCTCGAGGTTGAAGTCGATCTCGAGCTCGTGAAGGTATCGAAATTCCAGAGCGAGAAGCTTCTCATCCCACCCGGCGTTCAGGGCCAGCTTGTTGTCGGCGAGGATGTACGCTCGTATCTGCACCTCGGTCATGCCCTCCAGGCGAATGGCGGGAAGCTTCTTCATGCCGAGGAGCTTGGCGGCTTCGAAGCGGCCGTGGCCGGCGATGATCCGGTTATCGGCGGCGATGAGGAGTGGATTGGTGAAGCCTAGTTTTTTGATGCTCCTGGCGATTTGTCGAACCTGCTCCCGTGAGTGAGTCCGCGGGTTCTTGGGGTTGGGTTTGAACGAAGCGATCGGCAGATATTCGATGGCATGCCCGCAAGAGAACTTCTCAAAGCCATCTTCCGACTTCCTTTCCTTTTCCATCACTGACGCTCCTTTCTGGGGCGACTCGCCGCTTGAGCGGATGAGCCCCTGGACGGACATTCCCCTCCGCTCGCTGATGAGGTTGCGAGCGGAAGGCGTCTCAGTCTTGCGAGAACTGGTTTTTTTCTTTCATGCGGAAGGGATGTGCGTTAAAAACAAGCATGAAGCGTGCGTAATTCCCGTTTTGCCGTGACTGTACTCGACTCCCGGTAGCAGCCTCGCTGCGTGGAGTTATCTCTTTCTAACTGACTGAAGTCGCCAATCTCTTTTTTCCCTTCCCTCCTTCTTCCTTCATATCCTCCCTTCTTTACTCTCCTGGACCGCAACTGCACGCTCACGTTCCCTAAGAGAGCGCGCTCTCTTTTCGGTTTTTGTGGAGGCTTCACAACTGCTGCACGACCCAGAACCCAAAGCCTTTGCCGTGCCGTGCGCTCCTGCAACTGGCTTTAATATAATGATGCGAGTTCATTTCGGGCAAGAAAATTATTTTCCTTAAACCTCATATTCAATGCTATTTGTCCCACCCAAACGGCGAGTCTTGACGCTTAACTCAGGTTGTCCATTTCTCAAGTGTATATGAGCGCGGTCCCGAGGATGAGCAATTCAGTGTCGTTTATATCCGGGTTATTGGAATGGCGCATGAAGACTCTCCTCTCCTGGGAATGTGATTTGAGCCTTCTGGGGGGGCGCCCTATTGATTGCCTGTTCCATGCTATTGCGCGGCTTGGTCCGTGCGCTGCCCGGGAAGCAGCTTGCTTCAGGATTGCCCATTTGATTGGGCGGGGAACAGTATGGCAGGCAGCATGACCCGGCGGATCTGGATGAACTGGGGTGGGGGTTGAACGTGGGCACTTGCGGCGAAGGAAGAGAGTGAGGCGCATTCAGGCCTTCACTGGGGTTACGCCTAGGGATTTCTACTTGTCTGGAGGAATCGACATGGCAATGGCCATCCTCGTTCTGTGGTTCACGATGTCGCAGAACCCGTCTCTCCAGCAGGTCCCCGAGGCCCAATGCGAGAGCCTCGGCCAGCAGTTCCTGCAGAAGGCCCGCATCCACTCCCAGGGAGCGGGCGCGGGATATATTTGCCTGAGTCCGCCAGCAAAATGATATGGACAAGGAGCCGTGGGGGAAGCCATCCGCCGAGGCGGGAGAGGTGACCCCTACAGCAGCTCCCGGGGCGGCACCCCCAGCGCCTCGGCCAGCTTCTGGATGTTGCGCAGGCTGATGTTCCGCTCCCCCCGTTCCACCCCGCCCACATAGGTGCGGTCCAGGCCCGCCTCGTGGGCCAGCCCCTCCTGGGAGAGCCCCCGCTCCCGCCGCAGCGCCCGCACGCGCTTCCCGAACGCCTCCAGCACCCTCTGCCCGCGGTCCCTCGCCATGGATTCATCGGAGCACCCCCGATGACCATGCATCCACGGACTATAAGTATCATCTGGGTGTAAATTTCCGCGTCGCTATGGTAACAATGGGGGGATTTTCAGCCGCAAAGGAGGCATTGCCGTTCGGATTCGGCCCGGATTTGGCCGAAAAGGCCCGAACCACCGGGGGGTGGCGCCTGCACCGCCCGAACCTCCCCCGGCCGGCCCGATTCGAGGGTTGACTTCCCCGGGACACTATACGTCCATTCCTGACGCATACCCGTGCCAGGATCGGGTCGAGGAGGCGGGGCATGGATGACCTCTACGAGTGCCGGACGGCCCTGGGGTACGTCCGGAACCTCCTCCGCACCCTCCCGGACCTCTCCTCCCCGATGTCCGAAATCCTCGACGAGACTCTCTCCCACATCCAGGAAGCCTGCCCCTCCCACCGCAGGAGATCACTGGCCCCCCTCCCCGGGCGGAAGGAGGCCGGAAGCCTGGAGGAGCTGGTCCGCCTCCTGGACGGCTGGCTCGGGAATCTGCGGGCCTCCCTCCCCAGCCCCCTCCAGCAGAACCTCGAGGTCCTCGCCGACGCCCTCGGCCTGGACGGCCTGGAGGCCGAGATCCTGGGCCTGGGGGTCCGGGCCGAGGCCTCCCCCGCGGTCCTGGCCCTCTGCTCCGGCCTCAAGTACCGCTGCGGGACCGAGGCCCCCCGGATGCTCGCCCTCCTCCTCGACGCCCGGCCCGGGGACGTCGGCCGGCGCCTCGAGCCGGAGGCCGCCCTGGTCCGGACCGGCCTCCTGCGCCTGGGGGCCTTCTACAAGCCCTCCGGCTACGGGATCGACCTCGACGTCCTCCCCCGGGTGAGCCACGCCCTCCTCTCCCCCTCGGGGGGCTACGCCGACCTCCTCCGCCGGCTGCTGGGCGAAGTGGCCCGGACCCATCTCGCGTGGGAGGACTTCGGCCACCTCGCCGAGGAGCGGGACCTGGCCGCCCGCCTGCTCCACGGCGCCCTCGAGAGCCGCGCCCGGGGAGTCCACGTCCTCCTGCACGGCCCCACCGGGACCGGCAAGACCGAGCTCTGCAAGGTCATCGCCCACCACCTCAAGATCGACCTCTACTCCATCGGGGAGAAGAGCGAGGCGGAGGAGGAGTACAACCGCTCCGGGCGGATCGGCGCCTTCCAGCTCGCCCAGCGGCTGCTCCAGAGCCCCCGCGCCGCCCTCCTCTTCGACGAGATGGAGGACCTCTTCGAGGGAGGCCTGGAGCTCGCCTCCCCCCTCCTGGGCCCCTCCCGCCTCCGGAGGTCCCACGCCGGGTCCAAGGTGTTCATCCACCGCCTCCTGGAGGAGGCGCCGGTCCCAACCCTGTGGACCACGAACAGCCTGGCCGCCCTGGACCCCGCCGTCGTGCGGCGGATGAGCCTCGTGATCGAGCTGAAGGCCCCCTCCCGGGGGGTGCGGGAGCGGATCTGGCGCCGCCACCTCGCGGAGCGAGGGCTCGATCTGCCGCCCGGGGAGGTGAGCGCCCTCGCCCGGGAGGCCGACGTCCCGCCCGGGGTGGTGGCCAAGGCGGTCGAGGCGGCCGGGCTGACCGGGGACCCCCGGAGCCTCCGGCTGACCGCCCTCTCCCTGGCCCGGGCGCTCCGGGGGAAGTCCCTCCCGCCCCGCCGGGCCCCCCAGGAGGCGCCCTTCGACCCCGGCCTCCTGAACGCCGACCCCGACCTCCGCGGGATCCCCGCCGGGTGGAAGGGAGGGTCCTTCTCCCTCTGCCTCTATGGACCCCCGGGCACGGGCAAGAGCGCCTGCGCCCGCCACCTCGCCGAGCGGCTGGGGCTCGAGGTCCTCGAGAAGCGGGCCTCCGACCTCCTCTCCATGTGGGTGGGCGAGGCCGAGAAGAACATCGCCCGCGCCTTCGAGGAGGCCCGGGAGGAGGGGGCCTTCCTCCTCCTCGACGAGGCCGACTCCCTCCTGGGGGACCGGCGGCTGGCGCTGCGCTCCTGGGAGGTCACCCAGGTGAACGAGATGCTCGCCCGCATGGAGGCCCACGCCCTCCCCTTCGCCTGCACCACCAACCTCGTGGAGCGCCTGGACCCGGCCTCCCTCCGGCGGTTCACCCTCAAGGTGCGGTTCGGCTACCTGGACCCCGACCAGGCCCGGCGCGCCTTCTCGCTCTACCTCGGATGCGAGGCCCCCCGGGAGCTGGCCGCCCTCGCCCGGCTCACCCCCGGGGACTTCGCCGCCGTCCGCCGCCGGGCGGAGGTGCTGGGCGGCCTCGGGGACCCCGCGGAGCTCCTCCGGATGCTCGCCCATGAGTGCGCCCTGAAGGCGGGACCCGCCCGGGCCATCGGCTTCGCCTGAGGGAGAACCCATGCGCTACGAGAGAATGGAGACCCTCCTGCGGCTCGCCCTCCGGATGCAGGGGAGCCCGGGCGGCCTCTCCCTCCAGGACATCCAGGCCGAGCTGGGGGTGGCCCGGCGGACCGCCGAGCGGATGCGGGACGCGGTCGTCGATCTCTTCCTCGGGGAGGAGGTGGAGACCGGGGAGCGGACCAAGCGCTGGCGCATCCCGCCCGGCACCCTGGACCGGCTGGTCCGGTTCCGCGCGGAGGAGCTGGCCGGCCTGGAGGGCGCCGCCCAGGCCCTCGACCGCGAGGGGATGAGGGATCAGGCGGCGGCCCTGCGGGCCGTCTCCGCCAAGCTCCGGGCCCTCCAGCGGCCCGCCGACGCCCGGCGGGTCGAGCCGGACCTCGAGGCCCTGGTGGAGGCGGAGGGCCTCGCCCTGCGGCCGGGCCCCCAGGAGGCCGTCCGGCCCGGGGTCCTCGGCCGGATCCGGGAGGCCATCCTCCGGGGGGTGAAGGTGAGGCTCCACTACCGCAAGCGGGAGGGAGGAGGCCGGGTCCGGCGCACGGTCGGCCCCTGCGGGGTCCTCTACGGGAGCCGCCATCGCCTCGTCGCCGAGGGGGCGGAAGGCCTCCGGCAGTACGTCCTCTCGAACATCGAGCGGGTCGAGGTGACGGAGGCGCCCTTCGAGCGGCCGGCCGGCTTCTCGCTGCGGGCGTACGCCGAGCGCTCCTTCGGGACCTACCAGGAGGAGGAGGGGCCCTTCCACGTGGTGTGGAGGTTCACCCCCGAGGCGGCCCGGGACGCCCGGAACTTCCTCTTCCACCCGACGCAGGAGGCGGCCGAGGAGCCCGGCGGCTCCCTCGTCGTCCGGTTCCGGGCCTGCGGGCTCAGGGAGATGGCCTGGCACCTCTTCACTTGGGGGGAGGGGGTGGAGGTGGTGGAGCCGGAGGCGCTGAAGGAAGTCCTGTCCGACCTCAAGGGCCGTTAAGTTAAGGAGGGACCCGCGTGACCCGATCATCTCCAGAGAACGTCTCCCTCGACCGGATTGCCCGCCTGTTGGAAGGGTATGTCGGCCTCGCCTTCACCGCCCGGCGGCGAGAGGTGGTCGGCTTCGACCGGCTCCTCCGGGGCTTCCGCCCCCATTGGGAGGCGCTCCAGGCGGACCGCTGCCGGGACGCCTTCCGGTTCAACGTGTTCGACGCCCTGGCCGTCCGCGACAAGGAGGTCCTCCACTCACGGTTCCTGGCATACCTGCTCGACCCCGGGGAGCGCCACGACCAGGGCGAGAGGTTCCTGAGACGGTTCCTGCAGGGCGTGCTGGAGGAAGGGGATCCCCGGCTCGGGACTACCCAGGCCGTCGTGCAGCGGGAGGTGCCCGTCGGGGACTGGGGCCAGCTGGACATCTGCATCTGGCTGCCGGGGCACGTCATCGCCATTGAGAACAAGGTCCATGCCCTCGAGGGCGACAACCAGATCGGGCGGTACCACGGATGGCTCGCGTCCCAGCGCGGGGAGAAGACGCTGGTCTTCCTGACCCCGAGGGGGGACCGGCCCGTGTCGGCCCCGGACGGAATCGCGGCCGAATGCAAGTGCCTCTCCTACGGGGATCTTGCGGACATCTTATGGGCGTCCATCCAGGACATGGGCGAGAACGCCCTGAAATACATCATGGGGCAGTACGTCGGGGTGTGCCGGGACCTGCACAGGAGCTATGGAGGGGAGGTCAATGAACAAAGAAGTCCATCAGTACCTGACGGTTCCTGAGAACCTGGAGGCGGCGGTCCAGATCGCAAGCGTTCTGCCTGAGGTGACGCTCAGGGTCTATGAGGATTTCTGGGGAGGGGTCCGTGATCGGTTGGCTTGGAGTCTTCAGCAGGAAGACCTCGCGGGTCTGTGGTGCCCTGACCTGAATGAGGTCGACGCCGGATGTGATTCATGGGCGGGGATAATTTTCCGTGAGAGAGGGGAGGTTTTTTGCGTGGGCGCGGCGAACCTGACGGGTGGACCCGCGGGCTGCGGCTTCGGGGTCAACCGGGGCCGGGCGGTCCCCCGGGACAAGTGGGTCCCGCGCGACCAGGAACTGGCGGGCGCCCTCGCGCGGGAGGACTATAAGTCTGAGCCGTGGTGGGCGGGGTGGAAGAGGTTCTCGCACGCGGGCGTGGTCTCTCTGGACCTCCTTTCGATCAACCAGGACAACCGGGAAGGGGGGAGAGTCGCCAAGCAGGTCGCGGACCTCCTGTGGGACCTCTTCAACCGGCACCGCGCGGTTCTGGAGGACCTGAACCAGGGCTACCCGTACCTATAAGCCTCGGCCACCTGCCGAGGAGGAGCGAACGTCATGGGGAGATGCCGGTTCTGCAATTCCATGGCCTATGGTTCCTGCACCCTGAGCCCCCATAAAAAGCACGAGCACGACAACGACGAGAAGAAGTGCGTCTTCTGCGGCTCGGCGGCGTACGGGTCGTGCCCCCAAAGCCCGGTGAAGAAGCACAGGCATGGGAGCGGCGCGAACAAGTGCGTCTGGTGCGGCTCCACCGCCACGGGGCGCGGCTGCGCCCACGGCCCGAGCCGCGTGCATGAGAAATAGGGACCGCGGAGGGGGACGGGACGACGGGAGCGAGCACGGATGGTTTCCGTCCGTTTTCACCGCTTCGGCGCGTACTCCCGGCCAGTGGCGTACTGTGTTGCGAATCCGAGGATGATGCCCAGCTCACGGTCTTCGGTTTGAGCCTCGACCCGAGGGAATTCGTCGGCCTCTCGGAGGTTGAATGGTTTCGCGCGATGAGTCAGCAGAAGACACCCATCCGAAGGATTCGCTCCACCGCGCTTCCCGTCCTGATGCCGGCCGAGGCGGCGCCCGAGAGGGCGCGCGCGGATGGCCATTCCGAGAGCGAGTGGCGCAGCCTCGCCGCGGTCGTTCGGAGGCGCCCGGGGGTCCGCTCCCGGGTGCCCGGGGCACTGAAGGTGGGGCTCGGATGAAACCCTCCTCTCTTCATTTGGAGGAGCGGCTATGCGATGGATCCCCTACCCCCTGGGGCCACGAAACGATGGCGGAGTTTCACGCTGTCGATTGGCCGGAGCGGCTCGCCCTGGCCAGAAGGATCCGGGATCCCCGGTTCCAGGAATGCGCCTGGATCCTCATCTATGCCGAGCGCATCGTCGAGGGCGGTCGTAAGTGGCGCGCGGCATGCCCGAAGGAAGGGATCCAGTCCCAGGCATATTCTGAAACCCGGCGGAACCCCCGTCGCGCGTAATGCCCCCTCGGTCCAGCGCGGCCGATGGATCCACCCCATCATCCAATCGTAGGAGCTACCGGCAACCCGGCGCCCCGGGATGGGGGGCATAGCACCTTCGGGGCGGGGGCGAAACCGGTCGGGTGTTCCCGCCGGTCATCCCTCCTCCCCGCCCCCGATTTCGGCGAGCAGGGCGTCCAGTTGGGATTCCAGCAGGGAGCGAAGCTCCCGCGCCGCCCGAGCGGGGTCTAGTTTGTTCCTTCTACCCTTCTACCTTTTTTCTATCGATTCTCGCGCATCGCCCCAAGGTCCTCCCGGGGCGTGTTTGTGGGTCCATTGAAATTTCTTCGTGCGCCTATCCTCCCTCACCAATCGGTAGCGGCCGGACACGGGTGCGGGTCTCCTCGAAGACAACCACGCTTCCCCGTTCCAGGGCGCCTTGGATGGCGGGTAAATTGGCCAGGAAGAGGGCCAACTGCCTCTCTGGCCGCCGATCCGCCGTGCGGCGGTAAAGAACCACAGAAGGCCTCGTCTCGCCCTTTAAGGCCAGCAGCGCGCCGAAATCGGTGTCCGCGGAGACGAGAACGCGCTCCTCTGCGGCCGCCCGTTCGAATACACGATCGTCCTCGGCCGCTTCCAAACCATAGTCACGGACGTGAACGGCGTCATGCCCGCTCCGCCTCAGTCCCTCGGCGATCAAGGGCGACAGCGCATTGTCCACGAGGAATTTCACGGAATCGTCAGCGGCAACTCGCGCTCGCGCACGGCTTCGGCCGCATACTGGAGCGCTTCATGGATGTCGGGGGACTCAAGGTCGGGATACGCCTTGAGAATCTCACTCTCCGTCATTCCGTCTGCGATCATCCCCACCACCGCCGCCACCGGGATGCGAAGGCCCCGAATGCACGGCATGCCCCCCATCTGTTGGGGATTCACGGTGATCCGGGTGAACTTCATTCCGCTCTCCTTTGAAGGAAATGAATCTGTCATTCGCGCCGGGTTTCGCCTGGACCATTCGACCGGCGGGCTGAGTCCCCCAATGGTGGCGTTGGGGAGAGGCTGGCCGGGCGTCGGAGGACCTTCCCAAACCCGGAAGAAGAAACAATGCTAGCATTCAATTTGAATCATACACGAAAACCCCTCGCCCGGCGGTCTTCTCCGGCTGGAGAGTAGGGCCCATGTCTGGTTCGCTTGCCGGGCGGGCTTCCCCTTGTATGCCATTCCAGCCGGCCAAGGCGGGAATCCGGACCCCATTGAAAATCCCCGGACCTCAAGGGGGTCTACTCGAAGGCGCCTCAATCCTCCCCGGGCTCCCCTATCTCCTGCAGCAACGCGTCCAGCTGGGATTCCAGAAGGGCTCGAAGCTCCCGGGCGCCCGTCAGCCTTTCCACGGAGTCCAGGATGCGCTCTCGGTCCCAGCCGGCATCCAGCGCCTTGCTCCAGAACTCCCTCGCCTGCTCCTCGGTGACGGGGATATCCCCCCATGCCTCCCCTTTCCCGGGCGAGCCGTTGGCGTGCGATCCGTTGGCGCCTGCGCCCTCCGCCCGGCTCCGCGCGTCCTTGTCCTGGAGGTAGAGGCCAACCCCCATCAGCGAGGCGCACTTCTTCAGGGCGTCCGAGGCCGCCGACTTCAGATCATTCCCGATGTCGATGACCTCTCGGATCTCCAAGCGGCGTTTGATCTCCGCTGAGCCGAACTGCTCCTTGGTCACCCCGCAGGCCGAAAGCCTTCCCAGGACCCACACCTGGTCCCGGCCGATCTGGTGCTTCACAATCTCAAAGCACCATCTGCCGCCAAACGCCTCGTTCAGCCGCTCGGTCACGGTGCGGGCCTCCAGGTAGGGAATGGGATTCCCCCGCTCATCCCTGCGGGGCTGGCCATCCCGCTCCAGCTTGGTCCGGATCGCGCTCTCCGGGAAGGGCGCCCGGAGGGCCTTGATGGGAAACGCCTTCGCCGTGGCCATGGGGTGTCTCCTCTCAGGCACTGCCCAGGTAGTATTTCTCGTACTCCAGTTGACTGATCCAGCCGTTCCCCACCTGGTAGAGCCCATCGAAGAAGTACCCCCCGTCCCGGTCCCGGTGAAAGACCGGCGTGACGCGGGGGGAGGCTTCCTTCGGACCGTCAGGGAGGGGGGCCGCCGGGGGGACCGAAGCGGGCTTGGGGGTGGTCATAAGGGGTTCTCCTCAGATAAGTGGACTCCAGTTATTTATAATACATGGACTCCAAATAAAAAAATCAACTGAATACTTGCACTCCAATAAAAATGTTCCGCTGAAATTTCCGCCCCAAGATCGCCTAAAATCGGGCCTTTTTGGGGCCGATTCACGTTTCGCGGCTACTGCCAGTCGGGGTGCTGGTTCCGTCGCCGTGATTTCGCCCGGGGGATGGATCCTGGGGCCGAGCTTGGGCAGCGATTATTCAAAAAACGAAGCACACCTGGGGGAATGCCGTTTCTTCCAGGCAAATGATTACTTGCACTCCAATAAAATACGTTCTACATTGGCCGCCATGAGCGCCAGAAGGGGACAGCCGCCAAAAGGGGAGAGGGCCCTCAGGGGGGGCATCAAGGTGCGCCTGACCGAGGCGGACCGCGCCCGGCTCGACCGCTTGGCCGGCCTGTCCGGAATGGGGCCCGCGACGAAGGCGAGGATGTATGTCCTCGAGGGCATGGCGCGGGAGGAGGAAGCCGCCGCGGTCCCGGCTCAACCGGAGCCTAGCGCGGATGCCCAGCCGGGCCAGGGCTCAGAGAACGTCTAGGCTGGAGGAGCCGTCCAAGCCCCTGGGGAGGCCACCCGAGGGCTGCATCGACTTCGCCGTCCCGGGGTGGTGGGGGAATTCTCCCCATGGCAGGATGCGCCCTGTGGGACCTCTCATCTTTTCGTCTTCGTTTTTGGGTTCCTGCCTTGAAGATTCCTGACGGATAGGGATAGGAAGTGCGGAAGGCCCGCGCGCGGGATCTGGGATACGCTGAAGGTCGGGCGGTTCCTCCGAGGCCGGCCTCTAAGGATGCGGTTGATCGCACATGAGCAGGTTCCTGCCCGACGGGAAGGGCGAGTCGAGTCTAGCCTTTCTTTCTTCTACGAAGGCGTCTCCCGATGCTCTCCTAGGATGGAGCCCGGATGAAATTCCCTCGGCTTTGGTTCTGGCTCGCCCCTATCCTCCTCATCTCTTGCGCGAATTATCTGCCGATCCCATGGCAGGAGGCCTCGGGCCGGCCCGACTCCGTCCGGGCGCTGGGCGCGCGCCTGGCCGCCGGCCTGGCCGAGGGCCTGCGCAAGTCGGATTTCAAGAATGTCAGCCGGTTCAAGGCCCGCCCGGATCCCAGCAAGGAGATGGAGACGGTGCTTCGGGTCGTGGTCGCGGGATTTCCCGAGGCGCGCACCGGCGTCCGGACGGCCTTCAGCCGCGAAGTGGAGGAGGCCGTCCGCCGGGCGCTGGGGGCCTCGGGCCAATTCCGCATCGTGGATGGAGGCGAGGGCGTGGCTTGGCAGGAAGCGAAATCCTTCCGCCTTCCGTTATCGATCCCTGAGGATCAAGGCGACTTCGATAATCCGCCGGAAGCCGTGACGATAGGGGACTGGCGGGATGTAATCGAGCGGGCGAAGCTCGAGGGCCGGGCGGAGCCCCCCAGTCCGGAAGAGCTGTCGGCCCAGCTGGATGGGGATCATCCTCTCCAAGGGCTCTGGGCCGGAGCAAAGGGCGGCACGTACGGAGAAGAATCCGCCGTTTACTCGGCCTCCATCCTGGGGGCGGATGCGGCCGTTTTCGGCGCCTACGCGCTGGGGCCCGGGCGCGTCCGCATCTGGGCCGCCGTGGTGCTGAACGCTCCGCCCCAGGCCTTCTATTATGTCAGGTACAGCCGCGGCCTGGAGGATGTCTTCAGCCTGCCGGAGCGTGTGGAACGGGGGCGCCGGTATCTCGCCTATGCGAGGGATGAGCTTCCGGAGAACACGGTGAGGGAGGCGCTCAGGGAGCGGGTCGAGCCCAACCCGCGCTCGGCTCCGGAGCACCCGCCCTATTGGGGGGAGCCGGCGCTCGACGTGAGGCTGGAGGAGATCGACGCGCGGGGCCAGCGCCAGAGCCTCGCCGTCCGCAACGTGGTGGGAGCGAGGTCGCTCGTGGTGGGGCGGCTGGCGGCCCGGTCGGTCCGCCATGTGTACGCCTTCGTCATCAACCGGAATGGAGAGGCGGAGGAAATCTTCTCTTCCGCCGATCCGGGAAGGCAGGGCTGGTCCCGGCGGGTGGAGCCGGGCCATTTCCTCCCCTTCCACGCGCGCATGGCCGAGAGGGGCCAAATCTACCGGCTCTATTTCATTTCGACCCCCCAGCCGTTCGAGGGGGAGTCCGCCATCCAGGCGGCGCGCCGGCGGCTCGGGCTGGGGACGGCGGGCCGCGCTCAGGCGTCGCGAGGCGTGGAACGGGCAGGGCCAGATCCTTGGTTCGCGGCCGGAGGCCAGGACAGGCTCATCCTGGAGCGGGGCTGGGATCAGCAGGTATTCTGGTTGTTCCGCCGAAAAGGCTCTTAGCGGAAGGGTTGCCTGAGGTCTTCGGCCCGAACGAGGCCTGGGAGGGCATCCGGTGGGACTTTGAGTTTCACCGTTTCGGGCTGACGCATATCCGTTGCGGTCCCGGCGCTATGGTCCCATAATGCGCCCGTTCAGATGCATTGAGTCTCAGGCTCATACTCGGAATCCGCCCCATCGGCCCAGGATCGGAACGTGCCCGTTCGAGCCGCCGAGGCTAAGGGAAATTGCGCCTCCATGCGCCGGAGGCGCATGCTATTTGCGTTGGCGATGGCTCTTGTCTTGTACGCGGCTCCCGCCGCGGCCCAGTTCGCCCCCCCCTCGGCCCCTCTCCCCCAGCCCCGCTCCCCCCTTCCCAGGGAAGGAGAGAGAAAGGAGGGGCTCCGCTTCCTGCAGGATCCGACCGCCGCCGCCGCCATCTCGGCCGACCAGCTCACCGAGGACCGGGAGCGCCAGCGGGTCGTCGGCCGGGGCTTCGCCGACATCCGCTTCGGGGACAAGCGCATCCAGGCGGATTTCGTCGAGGTGCAGTCCGGCACGCGCGACGGGGTGGCGACCGGCAACATCGTCTTCCAGGCCGGGAACGACCGGATCGTGGGCACCCGGATCGAGTTCAACCTCGACAGCGAGCGGGTGGTCATCTATGACGCGCGCGGCTACCTCGGCGGCACCTATTACATCACGGGCGATCTTCTGCGCCGCCTCGCCCAGGATCATTACGAGGTCGTGGACGGCACCTTCACCACCTGCGAGGGAGACCGCCCCGACTGGGGCTTCCGCTTCAAGCGCTCCACCTTCCGGGTCGAGGGCTACGCCATCCTCGATGGCCCCGCGGTGGAGGTGGCCGGCGTGCCGGTCGGTTATCTTCCGGTCGCCGTCCTCCCGGTGAAGACGCGGCGGGCGACGGGTTTCCTGGTTCCTCAATTCGGCGCGGGGAACCGCAACGGCTTCGAGTTCTCGCCCGCCTTCTTCTGGGCCATCAACGAGTGGTCCGACGCCACCCTGGGTTTCGACTACTTGAGCAAGCGGGGCATCCGTTACAAGGGCGAGTACCGCTACATCCTGAGCGGGAACACCCGCGGCCGAGTCCAGGGGAGCTTCCTCAGGGACAAGCTTGAGAAAGGGCAGTTCTGGGACCTCAAGGTAGATCACCTCACCCTATTCCCTGAGACGGCCTCCTCATTCAACGCCTTCATCGATCTGGCCAGGCGGGATGTCATCGACCGCTCCCTCGAGCGGGATCTGGTCGAGCGGGTCCGCCAGAACACCGACACCACCATCCAGTACACCCGGAATTTTCCGCGGGCTGACACCCAGTTCAAAGTCGGGATGCGGCGCCAGGAAGGACTCGACGAGAGCGATGGGCAGCTCTTCCAGAAGCTTCCGGAGGTCAGGCTGGACATCTTCTCGTCGCGGATCGGGACATCGGACTTTTACAAGGAACTGATCAGCTCCTACACCGCCTTCCGCCGCGACCTGAACCGCAATTCCATCGAGCTGCAGCGGGTGCATCTGGAGCCCTCCGTCTCCCTGCCCTTGCAGACCGTCCCCTGGCTGGGCGTCACCCCCGAGTTCGGCATCCGTGAAACTTTCTGGACCGTCCAGAAGATCAACTCGTCCGTGGGCTCGAACCCCACCGACGCGGAGCGCAGGGAGGAGATACTCTCCCGCGAGATGTGGTTCGCCTCCCTCAACGTGCTCGGCCCCCGTTTCAGCCGCGTCTATGAGGGACGGGTGGGGCCGCTGCAGGACTTCAAGCACATCATCGGGCTCGAGACGGTCTATTTCTACAGCCCGGCGATGGATTCGGAGGACCGCCGGCTCATCATCCCGCTCGATGAAGTCGACTCTCTCCAGGACCAGAACACCATCACATATGCGATCGTCAACCGGTTCCTGACCAAGCTCGAGAAGGAAGAAGGCGGCTTCGAAACCCGCCAGCTCGCCCGCATCGCCCTGAGCCAGACCTTCGATGTCGCCGAGGCGCGGCGTACCCAGGACCTGGAGACCCGGGAGCGACGCCCCTTCGGCTTCATCCTTTTCGACGTCACATCCCGCCCGACGCGCCAGATCCGGCTCTTCCACCAGACCTTCTACAATCAATACGAGCAGGAGATCGACCTGCACTCCACCGGAATCCTCCTCGACGGGGGGCGCAACTGGTTCCTCAACGTCGACCGCACCTGGTCGCGCCAGCGCAACGAGTTCCCGTTCAGCACCGGCCAGAGCTTCATCAACTTCACAGGAGGGGTCGCCCTCGGCCGCCGGTGGTTCATCGAATACCTCACCCGCCTCAACAAGGTCGAGAGAGCCACCCTCGAGCAGAGCATCATCCTGCGCTACCAGAGCTGCTGCTGGGGGGTCGCCCTGACCTTGACCGACACACGCGACAAGAGCGAGATATTCGTCAACTTCAGCCTCCTGGGCATCCTGGAGGGGGAGCGTGTGCCGACCTTCAAGACCCGCCGCACGGTGACGGACGAAGGCCGCTTCCTGGGGGGCTCGGGCGGCCTGGCCCCGATGCGCTTTCAGTCCCCTCTCCCCCCTTGAGGCGGGGCCTCCGCCTCGCCATCCCCGGCGCCCCCATGCTAGGTTGCGGCCGAAGTCGGGTTGTTCGGCCGTCCGTTCGGTTTGACTTGGTTGGGGCGAGGGAGCCGATGGGGCGGGGATTGCCGGACCCCCTGGCGGGGCGGGCTAGCACCTTGCGTTGCAACATTCTTCGGCATATGCGCGCGGAGAGATTGACGCCTTGAACGTCCCCTTGATGGATCTGAAGGCCCAGCTCGCGGGCATCCGGGGCGAGGTGGAGGAGGCCATCCGGAAGGTCCTGGACTCAGTGGCCTTCATCCAGGGGCCCGAGGTGGGGCAGTTCGAGGAGGAGTTCGCCGCCTACTGCGAGGTCCCCCACGCCGTCGCCGTGGGGAACGGGACGGACGCCCTCGTCCTGGCCCTCGATGCCCTGGGGGTGGGGCCGGGGGACGAGGTCATCGTCCCCACCTTCACCTTCATCGCCACGGCCGAATGCGTGGTCCATGTAGGGGCCACGCCCGTCTTCGCCGACGTGAGCCTGGAGGACTTCAACCTCGATCTTGAATCGGTCCGGGAGAAGCTCACCCCGAGGACCCGGGCCATCATCCCGGTCCACCTCTTCGGCCACCCGGCCGACATGGAACCCCTGATGCAGCTCGCGGGTGAGCGCGGGCTGGCCGTCCTGGAGGACGCCGCCCAGGCCCACGGCGCCCGCTACAAGGGAAGAAGGACCGGCGGGCTGGGCCACGCCGCCACCTTCAGCTTCTATCCCTCGAAGAACCTGGGCGCCTGCGGCGACGGGGGCATGGTGGTGACCCGGGACGGAGAGGTGGCCGAAAAGCTCCGCTACCTCCGCAACCACGGGAGCTCCAAGGAGGACAAGTACCGCCACAGGGTGATCGGCTACAACAGCCGCCTCGATACCCTGCAGGCGGCCATCCTGCGGGTGAAGCTCCCCCATCTGGACGCGTGGAACGAGGCGCGCAGGCGCTGGGCCCAGGCCTACCGGGATCGCCTGGAGGGTGCCGAGGGGCTCGTGCCTCCACAGGCGCGCCCGTGGGCCGAGCACGTCTACCACCTCTTCGTGGTCCGGGTGAAGGACCGGGACCGCGTCGCCGAGCGGCTGCGGGCCGAGGGGATCTCCGCCCCCGTCTACTATCCGGGCTGCCTGCACGAGCAGGAGGCCTTCGCTGGAGCCGTCCCGCCCGGCCTAAAGCTCCCTCATGCCTCCCGGGCCACGAAAGAGGTCCTGGCCCTCCCCCTCTTCGCCGAGATGACCGAAGCCCAGATCGACCGCGTGGCCGAAACCCTCCGCCGCGCCCTTCGGGGGTAGGCCCCCCCGGTTCTTGCCTCGGGGCCGGCTGTTTTCCCTGATCATTCCCTGTTAATTCCCTGTTATCGCCGCGCCCCGGCCGGCCGCCGTTCCTTGAATGCAATTGAAAAGGAAGGGTTTGGGGGCTCCCGCCCCGAATCTGGGCGGGCCCATCGGGGAAGAATTCCCTGTATCTTCCCTGTTAAACAGGGAATTGGGATGAAAGCCCCGTGCCTCCCGCCTACCTGCTCAGAATCAAAACCCCCGTCCCCACCACGATGGCGGCGGCGCCCCAGGCGACGCGGCGGTTCACGCTCTCGTGCGCCTGGAGGAAGAGCCAGGAGACCAGCACCAGGAAGAAGGGCCGGGACTGCGAGATGGGGGTCACGAACACCACCGGGGCCCGGGCCAGGGCGAGGTACATGAAGGTCACCCCCAGGCTCGCGGCCGAGCCCGCGGCGATGAGATAGGCCCAGGCGCCGAGGGACCACTCGCCCATCCGGGTCGCGCCCAGGCGGCCCCAGCAGAAGGGGAGGAAGCACAGCGCCGCGAAGAGGTTGGCGTAGAGGTTGGCGAGGTTCGGGGAGGCGAAGTCGTTCACGGCCGGGCGCACCAGGACCGAGGAGGTGCCGAAGACGAGGGCGCTCAGCAGGGCCAGCGCCACCCCCTTGAGGTAGCTCAGCCCCTCCGCCTGGGGGGAGGCTCCCCCCGGCCGGCTCCTGGCCATGAGGACGCTCCCGCCGATGACGAGGGCGGCCCCCGCCGCGATCATGAGGGTCAGCCGCTCGTCCAGGAAGGCGATGCCCAGCGCCATCGAGAAGAAGGCGCTGGTCGTGCCGAGCGTCCCGGCCCGCGCCGCCCCGATGTGCTGGGAGGCCGCGAAGAGGAGGGTGCGCGCCGCCGTGATCCGCAGGATGCCCGCCAGGGCGATGCTGGCCATGGTCCAGGAGCGCGCGGGCCAGGGCCGGGCGAAGTCCCCGAGGGCGAGGGAGATGGCGAGCAGCACCGGGAGCCCGGCCACCGCGCTCACCGCCGTGCCCACGATGGGGTCGAGCCCCCGCACCCCGAAGCGGCCGAAGATGTCCCGCAGCGCCAGCAGGAATGCCGCGCACAGCGCGAAGAGGGCCGCCGTCTCGATCATCGGGTCTCCTCGGCCGGGGCCGGGGCGGGACTTCGGGGACGTGGGGATTCAGGCCGCCGGATTGTAGTCCCGTGCCCCCGCGCAACACCAGCGCGCCTCGCTTTCTCGCGTGGGCGGGCGTTGCTAGGATGCGCCGTCCGATCCGGCTTTTTTCGTCTCAGGGGGGAGACGCCATGCCCGTGTTCCAGTTCTGGCCGTCCGACTGGACGATGTCCTGGCAGTTCATCCGCCTGGTTTCGGAGGCCCACTACGGGGGCGGGGACTTCCATGAGCTGCACAGCGCCGCCCGCGACATCCAGGCGGGGGACGCCGAGGCCTGGCACCGCGAGTTCTACCAGCTGGGGGAGCGCATCGCGCGCCTCGCCGGGGAGGAGATGGCCAGGGGCCACCGGCTCACCGCCCGGGCCGCCCACCTCAGGGCCTCCAACTACTTCCGCACCTCCGAGTTCTACCTCCTGGGGGACCCGCGCAAGATCCGGGCCTACAAGCGGAGCGCGGCCGAGTTCGAGAAGGGGGCCGCGCTCTTCGACCCGCCCTTCGAGCGCGCCGAGATCCCCTACGAGGGGACGAGCCTGCCCGGCTGGTTCATCCAGGCCTCGGGCAAAGGCAGGCGGCCGGCCTGCCTCCTCGTGGGCGGGGCCGACACCACGGCCGAGGAGCTCTGGTTCCTGGGGGGCCGCGAGGTCCTCGACCGGGGGATGCACCTCCTCATCGTGGACGGCCCGGGCCAGGGGGCGGCGGTGCGCCTGAGGGGCCTCTACATGCGGCCGGACTACGAGGTCCCCGTCATCGCCATGCTGGACTGGCTCTGCGCCCGGCCCGAGGTGGACGCCGATCGGATCGGCCTCGTGGGGCGGAGCGCGGGGGGCTACTTCGGCCCCAAGACCGCCGCCGTGGACGGGCGCATCAAGGCCATGGTGCTCTGGGGGGCGTGCTACGACTGGCTCAAGGACGTCTACGACTTCTACCCCCCCATCCAGCGCCAGTTCCAGTACATCCTGGGCGCCCAGGACGACGCCGGCTGCCGCGAGAAGCTCAAGGCCTACACCCTGGAGGGGGTGCTCCCCAAGGTGCGCTGCCCCACCCTGGTGAGCCACGGGGAGCAGGACCGCATCGTCCACCCCGAGTCGGCCCGCCGCACCTACCGCGAGCTCGGCTCGGCCGATAAGGAGCTCAAGATGTGGACCCCCGAGACCCTCGGGGAGAACCACTGCCAGAACGACAACACCCTGAACGCCGTCCGCTTCATGTACGACTGGCTGGCGGACCGGGTGTAGGGGGGGCGGGGTGGGAGGGCGGAAAGGGGCGCGGTCAGACCGGCGGCAAAAGGGGGGTTTTATCCGATCTTTTTCCGTCCCGGCGCGGCAAGATCAGAGGGGAAAAAGAGTCTTTATCTGTCATTGGCCCTCACCAAGCGTCAGCAGGCCGATCCTCCCCTCCCTTCTCCCCCCGTGGTCGGACCACAGAGGGGTTTTGGGTCTTTATCCATCCTTTACCCCTCAATATCCGTTATTATCCGTGACGACTGCCTCCGCCCCCCATTCCCCTTATGCTTCCTCCTTCCTTGCGGGTGGCTTTGGGGTGCTTTTCCCCTCAATTCGCGAGACGCCTCCGGCCCCCTGATTGGGGGAGGAGGGCGCGCGCGGCGCTCCCGCCGGGAATATAGGCCCGGCGCGGGGAAAGCCACTTACCGCAATTTCGCGCAATTTCGCGCACCTTCATGGTTCTTGCGCTTTTTCGCGCGGGGAGAGCGCGGCGCCCGGCCTGTGCTAGGATCGCCCCGCCGGCCGGAGCGCCGGCGCCTCTTCCATTCCTTTTTTCATCCATCCATCGCAGCCGAGGAGACCGCCCATGGAGCCGACGCCCAAGTTCATGGCCATCAACACCGACGAGATCGAATGACAGGGAAGGAAAGCAGATCCCGGGCTGCCGCCGGGCCTGGGGCGGCAGGGGGCCGCACGGTCTGCTCGGCCGACCGCAGGAATATCCGCCGGTGGGGAAAATCAGACTGAGCCACTTGAGGCGAGAAAGATGAAGATAATACCGGCCAAAAGCAAAAAATAGTAGTTTCGTCTTTGAATTTTTGTTACTTTAATTTCATATCGATTCTGGTTATGACTCGGAGGAAGTGCCTGTGCCCACGCCCGCTCGGATTCGTCAGGCACGCCCCGGACTTCCGGCTCTCCTCGCCCTTTCCTTGCTGCCCCTGGTGCTCTCCGCCTGCGCGGCGCCTCCCAAAGCGGAGATCCATCACATCGGCACCACCCGCCTCATCTACACCGACGCCAGCAAGCGGCACACCCTGGTCAAGACAGACAGGTCGTATCTGCGGATCTGCGCCGAACCGAGCCCCGACGTGAAGGTGGATGAGCAGCAGGACATCGATATCGATTTCAACATCGCCCTCATCGGAAGGGCGGGTTCCCAGGATCAAGAAGCTTCCCGGGCCGAGTCCGGCTTCACGGAAGGGGAACTCACCGGCCGCACCCCTTCCGTCCTGCTCTCCCGCGAGCTCTTGTTCCGGCTGTGCGAAGCCAGCGTCAACCATGACATCGATCAGAAAACCTTCATCAGCCTTTACCTGAAAATCATCGCCCTGATCGAAAAGATTGCCCTTGCCGAAGCGCAGCAGACCAAGATCACCATCGGCGAGACCCTCTCGAAAAAAGAAATCACCGACCTGATCCAGACCATCAAGTCGTCGACGGGGCTGGTGGGCCTCCCCCCCGCGCCGCCGCCACCCCCCGCGCCGGCGCCGCCGCCCCCTCCCGGACAAGCGGGGCAATCCCCTCCCGGCTCGGGGGAGGGATCTCCTCCGAGTCCTCCGGATGGGGGTGATCAAACTCCCGCTGGCGGGGACACGCCTCCGCCCGGCGGGGGCTCCTGATCAACTGCTCTCTCGCTCCACGCTTTTTGTTAAGGACCACCTGAACTAGCCGCTATTGGGGGGTTTCGTGCACGGATTATGATTGAAGAAAGGGTAAGCCATGCGACAAAGATCGCCTTCCTTATGTCTCCGTGTCGCCTCCGTTGCATGCTTTTTGCTGTTGTTTGGCTTCATGGGTTTCTCCCCTCCCTGCTCATACGGCGCGCAACAGTACGACCTTAAGACACTTCTCGCCGCTTCTCTATACCTGAGCAAGGACAACAAGGTATCCCTCCCGGTCTCACTAAAGCCGTTGACGGAGCTCACCCGCTTCCCCTCCGGGGTGGAGGCCCGCGCCTACGAGAACGCCGCCCATCCCGACAGCGTTCTCGTGGCTTTCCGGGGGACCCAGACGGACGACCCGCGGGACGTCATGGCGGACATGGGAATCGTGGACTCGCAGATCAGCGGGCAGGGGAATGATTTCCTGTGGCGCCAAGTGACCGACGCCGAGAAGTTTATCGATATGGTGTCCCGCATGAGGCAGAAAAGCCACGGTAACCGGCCGATCCGCACGCGCGACATCACGGTGACGGGCTGCTCCTTGGGGGGGTTTCTCACACAGGCCGTCACCGTCCGAAAGAGAACCCTCAAGGGGATCACCTTCAACGCCCCGGGCGCCCTGAAATTCGTCTCGGGTCCCGGTTCCGCCGGCATGGCGGCGGTCTCCGCCGCGACGCGCGGCATGGTCGACAACCACCGGCGGGACAGCGACCCCGTCGGGAACTCCGGGCGGCACGTCGGGCGCGTATGGAAGTACCCCGACTACGTGCGGCGGGCCACCTACGTCAGCAAGCCCGGCTGCGGCAAGGGCAATTTCGCAGACCCGCGGAACGGGGGCGAGTGCTGGTCGTGCGAGGGCTGGAACCGGACGGCGTTCCACGCCGTGGACAGCGGCAAGGCCTGCGCGAGGACGGTGGCCGCCTCCTACCACAGGGCGGAGAAGAAGCGGCAGAACACGCACGTCGGCCAAGGCTGCCCCCGCGGGGAATTCTGGGACGTCAAGGGCGGACACGGGGTCCTCGGCGCCTGCTACTCTTGCGACGGGAACAAGCGGACGGTGTTCGCCGTGGACAGCGACAAGGCCTGCGAGCGCCCGGCCTACGAAACCTTCAAGCGGGCCAAGTTCATCCGAAAGTCCGCTCTTTGCCCGAGCGGAAGCTTCTTCGACCCCCGCAATCTGGGAGAGTGCTGGTCCTGCCCCAAGGGGTTCGACCGCGGAACGGCGCCGGTGGACAAGCCCAACGCCTGCCTCCCGCCCAATTTCCGCGTGGAAAACCACAAGTGCGACGGTTTTTACGTCGACATCTCCCGGGGAATGAAGGGAGTCCCCGTGGCGGAAAAATAGACGGGGGCGGCGGGAGGCCCCGCCCCCCATTCCGCGCGCGGCCGGGCGGATTTCCCGGCCCGCGAGAAGGTCGCGGGCGCGCCGCAAAGATGGTTCGTTCGGGGAATCGCGGGAAGCGAAAAAAGGGAGGAGCGATGGAAAAAATAATCTGCACGGCTTATATGGCCGCAGCGGCTTTTTCCGCTATCTTGCTGTTCACCGTCTCGGGCCCGGCCGAGGGAGCGACCCTCTTCTCCTGCGGCAAGGGCAGCTTCTACGACCCCCGCGACAAAGGCGAATGCTGGACCTGCGAGGGCTGGAACCGCACGGCGTACGCTGTGACCGACGGCAAGTCCTGCTCCCGGTGGGTCCCCGAGCACCTTTACCGCGCCACCCGGCATCAGAAGGCCAAGGGGCTCTCCTGCCCGAAGGGGCAGTTCTTTGACCTCTACGACGGGGGCGCGTGTTGGTCGTGCGGCGGCGGGGGGCACCGGACGGCCTACCACATCAACTCCACCAAGGCCTGCTCGAAGCCGGGCTACGAGCAGTTCAAGCACGCGAAGCACGTCGCGCCCGTGAGCACCTGCGGCGGCAAGGGCAAGCGCCCCTGCTACCTCATCGAGAGGGTCCCCTCCTGCGACAAGGGCCTCTACGAGAATTTCAAGGACAACCGGTGCGATACGCTTCCTCCCGGGAAGAACGCGGTATCCGCCTCGGTCGACTCCATGGACAGGGCGGTCCACAGCGTGAACAAGAGTTGCGCGGGCTTCCTGAATGCCATGGGCGATGAATCGGCCATGACCGCGGCGAAGTTTTATCATCTCGGGGCGACGGGCGAACTGGCCCTGAGGGGCTCCAACCACTTCGTAACGGGCTTCTACTGCGGGGTGTTCCCCTACGCGAGCGGTATCCTGCAGGAAGTCTCGTTCGTGGCCAATGCGCCCGAGATGTTCAAGCAAGGCGCGAAGGAGGCGCAGAAGCGGAAGGCACAGTATGCGAAGGCCTTCGATCACGCCTACTGGCATAAACCCTGCCTGGACCTGAAAGCCGGCTACCGGGAGCTGTGCGCCATCGTCGAGGCGCTCCCGCAGAAGGCCGCGGCGGACTGCGTAAGCGGGTTGTGGACGAAGGTCCGAAACGAAATTTATCAGGCGGGGCTGAAGAAGAACACGCAACCCGACCCGGAGCCATATATGCAGGCCATGGAATTGGCTGGGAACATATATTTTGCCGAAAAGGTCGACGAGGTATTCGCTCTGGCCGAGCTAGCCGCCGCCGTTGCAACCGAAGGAACGTCCGAGGCGGTGACCGTGGCGCAGAGAATCAAGAAAGTATACGACTTTCTCAAGAAGATCCGCACGGCGTACAGAATCGTCATGAAGGTCCATAGCGCAACGAACGACATGCGGGCCGAGCTGAACACCGTGCCCGCCTGCCGGCCGCTCATCAACTAGGCGGAGAGGTTCGGCTCTTTCGTCATATGATGCCGCACTCGCAGGCGTGGGAGGAGGATCTCCTGAGATGTTTTGAAGAGTGGGGCCCGGCGTTCGTCTCCTCTCCGACCTCGACATGGTTTTTTGATGGGGGCAGCGTGCCCATGAGGGTAATCACGCTCCTTCTCCTGCTGGCTGGTTTGGGTGGGTGTGTCACGCCCGCCCCGAAAACAACTAGGGAGTTCCGCTACGCCTGCGCGGAGGGCAAGTCCTTCGTGGCTGTGTACGCGGCAGACGGAAAGAGCGCCATCCTGCGCTTCCCCGGAGTGGCCGATCCCATGGTGCTCCCCCGCGCCATCTCCGGCTCGGGCGCGCGCTACGGCGACGGCACCACGACGTTGTGGATTAAGGGACGCACGGGGTTCATCGAATCCGGGAAGGAGAGAATCTACCGGGATTGCCGGACCGATTGATCGATGGGCAACTCTTCGAAACCCACCGTTGCCACGGCAAAAGCGGCAACCAGAAATGGACCTTGGTCGCGGTGCCCTGAGGCAGCCTGACGCGCCCCCTGCGGATCTCCCAACCTCCCCCTCTCCGCCTCGCCATCCCCGGCGCCTCCTGCTAGGTTCGTGGGGGCGTATCGCACCCATGCCTTGGCGTCGGTTTTGTCCTCATGAGGAGCCCTCGATGCTGTTCAACCGCGAGCGGGCGCTGGAGCTGATGGAGCGCCACCGCCTCGACGCCCTGGTGGCGTCCTCCCGCCACAACGTCTTCTACCTGGGCGGGCTGAGCGGCTGGGCCCAGGCCACCTACGGCGACTCGGCGACCGAGACCTTCGCCGTCTTCTTCCGCCGGGAGGATCGGCCCCCGGCCCTGATCGTCTCCCGCCAGGACGAGACCTACTACGCCGCCGAGGGCTCCTGGATCGGGGACGCGCGGGGCTACGGCCCCCCCTCGGCGATGGAAATCCCCGCCGGCGAGAAGCCCCGGACGCCCGAGGAGGAGCGCCTCCTGCGCCTGCTCCCGGGCGGGGGCGCCCCCCGCGAGGGGAACCCGGCGGCGGCCCTCCTGCGGGTCCTCGGGGACCGGGGGCTCTCGAAGGGCCGCCTCGCCCTCGACGAGGAGGGGGTGAGGCCCGCCACCCGGGCCCGGCTCGCGGACGCCCTCCCCGGCGCCGAGTGGCTGGACGGGGCGGGGCTCTTCCGCCTCATCCGGCTCCAGAAGACGGACGAGGAGGCCGGGCGCATCCGGGCGGCGGCGATGGCGAACGAGCGGGCGGTCGAGGCCTTCCACGCCGCCCTGGCCGAGGGCCGGAGCGAGAAGGAGGTGGCCCTGCACTACTACCGCCGGGTGGCCGAGGAGGGGGGCCGGTGGAGCTGGCTCCACCTGGCGGGGGGCCGGCGCTCGGCCACCATCTTCCCGCCCTCGGACTACCGCTTCCGGCGCGGGGACCTCTTCTTCTTCGACGCCGGGATGCGGCTGGGCGGCTACTGCGCCGACGTGGGGGGCTGCGGCGCCTTCGGGGAGCCCACGGCGGAGCAGCGGCGGAATTACCAGGCCATCCGGGCGGGGCTGGAGTCCGCCTTCTCGGTCATCAAGGAGGGAGCGAAGCCCTCGGAGATCTTCCGGGCGGCGGTGGCCGGGGCGCGCAAGGGGGGGATGCCCGGCTACGGCGGGGCCTTCTGCGGCCACACCATGGGCATCGAGGCGCGCGAGTTCCCCTACACCCTGAGCGAGCCCTCCCCGGTTTCCGATCCCTTCCTCCCCCCGACGAGCGACGTGCCCCTCCCGGCCGGAGCGGTGCTCTCGGTGGAGCTCCCCTCGGGGCGCTTCGGGCAGGGAGGCGTCCACTCGGAGTTCACCGTCCGGGTCACCCGGGACGGCTTCGAGCACCTGGGCGCGCCCGAGCGGAGCTTCCACATCGTGTGAGGGGAGGATTCCAGGGAACGGTGTGGCATTCCGTAGGGGCGGCCCCCTGTGGCCGCCCCTATCGCCTGAGAACGAGGGGCAGGCATCAAATTTGGGGTCCCCGCGCGGCGAGCCGCGCGGGGCGGGGGGGCCTGCCCCTACTAGGCCTCCCGTTTATCGGCGACAGGCCGCGAATCTGCTATGCTGGCGGGAGCGCTCGCCGTCGGGAGCGTGCCTTCTGTCTCCGGCCGGATGAGGAGGGCCGAGCGAATGGACAAGAAAGCCCAATTCTCCCTTTTGTACTTCCTCTTCATCTTCCTCATCATGTACCTGATCCAGTCGCTCTTCTTCCAGGGCGCGCAGTTCCAGCGCATCTCCTACAACGAGTTCCGCCGGCTCGTCCGCGAGGCGAAGGTGGAGCGGGTGGACATCCTCTCCGACCGCCTGCGCGGCCGCCTCAAGGCCACGGACGCCAACGGCCAGAAGCGCATGTTCGAGACCCCCCGGGTGGAGGACTCGAACCTCATCCCCCTCCTCGAGCAGGCGAACGTCACCTTCCAGGGCCAGTACGAGCCGCCCTGGGTCGTCACCTTCATCAGCACCTGGATCCTGCCCCTCGCCATCCTGTTCACCATCTACGCCTTCGTCCTGCGGCGGATGGGGCCGGGCCAGGGGGTGATGGCCTTCGGTCGCAACAAGGCCAAGATCTACGCCGAGAAGGGGGTGGGGATCCGCTTCACCGACGTGGCCGGGGTGGACGAGGCCAAGGAGGAGCTGGCCGAGGTGGTGGACTTCCTCAAGAACCCGGACCGCTACCTCCGCCTGGGCGGGAAGATCCCCCGGGGCGTCCTCCTGGTGGGGCCTCCCGGCTGCGGCAAGACGCTGCTCTCCAAGGCGGTGGCGGGGGAGGCCGGGGTGCCCTTCTTCAGCATCAGCGGCTCGGAGTTCGTCGAGATGTTCGTGGGGCTGGGGGCCGCGCGGGTGCGCGATCTCTTCGCCCAGGCGATGGAGAAGGCCCCTTGCATCGTCTTCATCGACGAGCTGGACGCGCTCGGCAAGGCGCGGGGGATGAGCGGCATCATGGGCGGACACGACGAGCGCGAGCAGACCCTCAACCAGCTCCTGGTGGAAATGGACGGCTTCGACACCCGCAAGGGCGTCATCATCCTGGCGGCCACGAACCGGCCCGAGATCCTGGACTCGGCCCTCCTGCGCCCGGGCCGCTTCGACCGGCAGGTGCTCGTGGATCGGCCCGACCTTGAGGGCCGCAAGCAGATCCTCAAGGTCCACGTCCGCAAGATCGTGCTCGCCCCGGGCGTGGACGTGGACCGCATCGCCGAGATGACGCCCGGCCTCTCGGGGGCGGACCTGGCCAACCTCGCCAACGAGGCGGCGCTCCGCGCCGCGCGGCATAACCGCAACTCCGTCGCCATGGAGGACTTCGAGGAGGCCTTCGAGCGCCTCGCGGCGGGCCTCGAGAAGAGGTCCCGCATCATGACGCCCGAGGAGCGCAAGCGGGTGGCCTACCACGAGCTGGGGCACGCCATGGTGGCCGAGCTCGTGGGGACGGCGGACCCGGTCCAGAAGGTTTCGGTCATCCCGCGCGGCATCGGCGCCCTGGGCTACACCCTCCAGAGGCCCACCGAGGACCGCTATCTCCTCTCCCGCACCGAGCTGGAGGACCGCATCGCCGTCCTCCTGGCCGGCCGGGCCGCCGAGGAGGAGATCTTCGGCGAGGTTTCCACCGGGGCCCAGAACGATCTCCAGCGGGCGACCGATATCGCGCGCTCCATGGTCACCGAGTTCGGGATGAGCGCGCGCTTCGGGCCCCAGTCCCTGCGCACCGAGTCCCGGCCCCTCTTCCTGGGGAACACCTTCTCCCCGCAGACGGGCCCCTCGGGCATCAGCGAGGTCACCCTGCGCGAGGTGGATCAGGAGGTCGAGAAGATCATCTCCGCCGCCTACCAGCGCTCGCAGAACATCCTCCGCGACCGGCGGGGGGACCTGGAGAAGCTCACCCTCCGCCTCCTGGAGCAGGAGACCCTGAGCGGGGACGGCCTGCGGGCGGCGCTGGGCGTCGAGCGTGCGCGCCGCGAGCGGGTCACCGCCGCCTCCCAGGCGCAGGCGGGCTAGCGGGCCGCCGTGCCGCTGCGCATCGGCATCCTCTGCCCGAGCTTTCCGCCCGGCGAGCGGCCCTGCGGCGTCGGGGACTTCACCCGGCGCCTCGCCTCCGCGCTGGCCGAGGGCGGGACGGAGATCGCCGTCCTCACCGGGACGGGCTACCGGGGGGCGGAGCGCATACCCGGCGGCAAGGTGCGCGGGATCGCCCGCGAGTGGGGGCCGCGAGCGCTTGGGGCCGTGGCCGCCGCCTGCCGGGAGGAGGGCGCCCACGCCCTCCTCGTCCAGTACGCCCCGGACCTCTACCCGCCCGGCCCGGGATGGATCAACTCTCTTCCGCTCGCCATGCGGGCGCTCTCGCCCGGCATCCCGGCCGTCGTCTCGCTCCACACGGTGGGCGTCCCCGCCCCCGGCTCCATGCTCGGGGCGGCCCTCATGATCCTCTCGGCCCACGCCCTCATCGCCACGAACGAGGAGGTTTCGCATCTCCTCGGCAAGTACCTCCGGCCTTCTTTGCGAAAGACAGTGGAGATCCCCATCGGGGCGAACGTCGAGCCCCCCCGCCGGGACCCCGGGGCCCGCCGGGAGGCCCGGGCGCGGCTCATCGCGGAGAGGGGAATTTCTGCCGATGCGGCCCTCCTCGCCCACTTCGGGCTCTACTACCCGGGGAAGGGGGCCGAGCAGATCCTCGAGGCGGCGGGGGCCTGGAAGCGCGAGGGGAGGGCCTTCCGCCTGTTCATGATCGGGGCGAGGCGCGAGGGGGACGGGGGCTTCTACGAGGGCCTCCAGGCGCGGGGGCGCGGACTCGGGCTCGCGGAGGAGGTGATCTGGACGGGCTATCTCCCGGAGGAGGAGGCGAGCGCCCTCCTGCTCGGCGCCGACCTCTTCCTCGCCCCCTACGAGGGGGGCATCTCCACGAGGCGGGGGAGCCTCATGGCTGCCCTGGCCCACGGCCTGCCCGTCGTCAGTACCCCCCCGCGCCTCCCGACGCGGCACTTCCGGGAGGGGGAGAACTTCGAGCCCGTGCCCTTCGGGGACGCCGGGGCCCTGGCGCGGGCGGTCCCGGCGCTGCTCGGCGACCCCGCCCGGCGGGAGAAGCTCGCCGAGGGCGCCTCCGCCCTGGCCCGGGAGTTCGAGTGGGGCCAGATTGCCGAGAAGACGCGGGATTTCGTGGCAGGGGTGGCGGCGCGGATGCGGTAGAAGATGCGTTAAAGCAAAAAGCAGATTCCTCGCTCGCACGGCTCGCCCGGAATGACATCAGGCGCTGCTTGATGTCATTCCGAGGGCCGAGGCCCGAGGAATCTGCTTCTTGTTTCCCGGTTTCGTCCTACTCCTCATCCGCCAGGGCGAACCGGCTCTCGGCGGCGGGGATGTACGTCTCGGGCAGCCCCAGCTCCTTCTTGACGATATTCGTGCCCCGCACGAGCGCCACCATCTTGTAGAAGGCGTGGCGGCGGCTCATGCCCTCCCGCCCGAAGCCGCAATCGGTGGAGATGCACAGCCGCTCGGCGGGGATGTATTGGAGCGCCTTCCGGATGAGGCCGGCCACCTCCTCGGGGCGCTCCACCTGGAGCCCCCGGTGGTTGATGACCCCGATGGCCACCTTGGGCTTGGTGATCTTCTTCCCGATGGCCTCGAGGTCCATGCCCCCCGTGCTCGCGCACTCGAAGGTCAAGACGTCCACGTCGAGCGCGTTCATGTACTCAAGCGCCGGGGCATAGCTCTTGGCGGCGTCGTAGAAGCGCTGCTGGGCGGGGTTGCCCCAGCAGGTGTGGCACCAGAGCTCCAATTTGCCGCGGAGCCCGCGGACGCTCTTGTTGAAGGCGTCCACGTAAAACTCCATCGTCATCTCCTGGTCTTCCTTGTGGTGCTCGAAGCGGTGCACCCAGGGCTCCTCCACCTGGAACACCGAGCAGCCCGCCCCGGCCAGGCGCGCGAACTCCCCGTGCATCACCTCGCAGAGGTCGAGGACGAGCTCCCGGCGGCTCTTGTAGTGGTGGTTCGAGACGATGGACTCCAGGCAGTCGGCGCTGATGGAGCCGAACTTGACGTGCTTCCGGGTCATCTGCTGGGCGGTGCGCCAGAGCTGGGGGTACTCGAGGGGCCCGGGGCCCACCTTGCCCGTCACCTTGGGCAGCACCCGCGCCTCCAGCACCTCGTACATGATCTCGCCCGGGAAGGAGCCGCCCCAGCCCGCGTGCTTGCGGGAGGTCTCGTAGCCCGAGAAGCCCTGGAGCCGCTGGACCACGTAGCCCACCCAGGAGCGCCCGCCCACGTCGGTGTCGAAGCGGTTGTCCCCGTCGGTCACGATGTCGAGGCCCGCCCGCTCCTGGTCCCGGATGAGGCAGGAGACGGAGTCCTGGTACTGTTCGCGGTAGTTCTTCTCGGCCATCGCCACCCGGAAGGGGCGGCCGTGGAGGTTCTCGGTGTACCAGGCCGGCCGGGGGAGGCTCCCGGTGATGGTGGTGGGGAGGACGAGGTCCCTGGTGGCGGTGTACATGGGGGTCTCCTTGGACAAATCCGCTCGGGCAGTCACGCGCCCGCATGCATGAACCTCGGCGGGCGGGTAGGGGCATATGGCAATTATGCCCCTCCACGAATTCACCCTCCCCCTCCGGGAGGGCCGGGATGGGGGGAACGGAGAAAGACTCTGTAGGGGCGAACCTTGTGTTCGCCCCCGCGGGGTCCCGTTCGAAGAGGGCGATGACAAGCATCGCCCCTACGGAATCCCTCGCCCCCTCCCGAACCGGCGGGCCGGTTCGCTACAGCTTGATGAGCCTCGCGGGATTCGAGCGCAGGACCTTCTCCTGGTCGGCGGCGCTCAGGCCCGCGCCCTCGACGAAGTCCACCACCCGCTCCTGCATCATGTCGTAGGGGTAGTCCGTGCCGCAGACCACGCGGTCGGCCCCCAGCTCCTCGACCATCCAGCGCAGGGCGCTCTGGCTGAAGGTGATGACGTCGAAATAGAGGTTCTTGAAGTAGTGGCGGGGCGGGTGCGGGGTGTGCACCTTCGTCTCGGGCCGCGCCTCCCAGGCGTGCTGGATGCGCCCGACGGCCCAGGGGAGGTTGCCCCCGGCGTGGGCCAGCATGACCTGGAGGCCCGGGTAGCGCTCGAAGTGCCCCGAGAGGATGAGGCGCGCGGCGGCCACGGTGGTGGCCAGCGGGTTCCCCACGCAGTTGGCCATGTAGTAGGGGTAGAGCGGCTTGAAGTCGGCGAAGTCGGGGTGGATGAAGATGAAGGCCCCGAGCCGCTCGGCCGCCGCCCAGAAGGCCTCGTACTGAGGCTCGTCCAGGGCGTGGGGGCCCACCCGGTCCGGGATGATGCAGCCCAGGAGGCCCCCCTTCATGGCCCGCTCGAGCTCCGCGGCGGCCGCCTCCCCCCCGTTCTGGAGGGGGACGTTGGCCAGCCCCCGGAAGTGGGCCGGGTCCTTCTTGCAAAAGGCGGCCACGCCGTCGTTCGTGATGCGGGCGACCTCCTCCCCGAGCTTTCCGGTGATCCAGTAGCAGAAGGCGGGGGGCGGCGGGGAGACCAGCGCCATGTCGAGCCGATCCGCCTTCATGTCGGCCAGCTTCTGCCCGGCGTCCCGGAGCTGCCTGCCCCACTTCTCCTGGGTCATCTTGCGGTTGTACTCGGCGGAGACGGGCGGGAAGAAGTTCTCGAAGCTGTCGGCGTGCTGGGGCCGGCGCCTGCGCTCGGCGGCGGCGACCTCCTCGACCTCGGGGATGTAGATGTGGTGGTGAAGGTCGATATTCGGCAAGGCGAGTCTCCTCGGTTCTCGAACGGAATGCCCGGATTGGAGTGGGGAAAAAGGCGCGGAGCCCGCCCCGCGCACCCGGCCCGAAGGGTATTCTCCCGGCCCGGAGGCCGTCAAACCGCGGAGGCCCTCCTGTTTCCGGACTCGCGTTGACGGGGGCGGGGGGCGGGTGAGACAATTTGCCGCTGGGATTGCGCCGCGGGCGCGGCGCGCCGAAGGAGGCGGCCGTTTCGCATGATGGATGAGGGCACCTCGCGCCTTCCCCGCTCCTACGAGGGGCTCGGGCGCCTCCAGGGCGAGTTCGACGCCTACCAGCGCGCCGCCTTCCCCGAGCGGGAGCCCCGCTTCTTCGCCCTGGAGCTGGCCGGGGAGACGGGCGAGCTCGCCAACCTGGAGAAGAAGGCCTGGAAGGGGCGGGAGGTCGGGGACGCGGCCTTCCGGGACGAGGCGGCCGACGTCCTGATCGCCCTGCTCAACTACTCGAATGCGCGCGGCATCGACCTCGCGCGTGCCGTTTCGGAGAAGATGGCCGAGATCGACCGCCGCCGGCTCCTCCATCCGGAACGCTGATCGGAGAGGAAATCCCCCTGATGCCGGAAATTCCGCTGGAGTCCGCCGAGCTGGCCGACGTGCAGGGCGGCTCGGACTTCCGCAACGTTAAGATCGACAAGGTGGGCGTGAAGGACATCCGCTACCCCATCGTGGTGCGCGACCGGGCGAAGAAGTCCCAGCACACGGTGGGGACGATCAACATGTACGTGGACCTGCCCCACCAGTTCAAGGGCACCCACATGAGCCGGTTCCTCGAGGTGCTGAACGAGCACCGCGGGGTCGTCGGCGTGGAGCACGTGCGGGGCATCCTGGCCGCCATCCTCCAGCGGCTGGACGCCCGGACGGCCCACTTCGAGGTGAGCTTCCCCTACTTCATGGAGCGCGACGCCCCCGTCACCGGGGCCTCGGGCATGATGGCCTACGAGTGCGGCTTCGACGCCTCGGCCGGAGCGGTGGACGACTTCGTCCTGAGCGTGAAGGTGAACGTGGCCACCCTGTGCCCGTGCTCGAAGGAGATCAGCACGCGCGGGGCCCACAACCAGCGCGGCAACATCCACGTCAAGGTGCGCTTCGAGGGGGAGCTCTGGATCGAGGAGCTGGTCGAGATCGCCGAGGAGTCCGGGAGCTGCGCCCTCTACCCCATCCTGAAGCGCGAGGACGAGAAGTTCGTCACCGAGAAGGCCTTCGACAACCCCCGCTTCGTCGAGGACGTGGTGCGCGAGACGGCCATCCGCCTCAGGCGGGACCCCCGGATCCGCTGGTTCCAGGTCCACGTCGAGAACTTCGAGTCCATCCACGACCACAACGCCTACGCCTTCGTCGAGGAGTGGCGGAAGCCTCCCAAGATGGGCTAGCGGCGGGCATCATTTTCCCGGTTTCCCCTGCGCAAATTCCAAGGGGCTGAAATTCCGCCCGCGATGGCCTATAAAGGCGGATGCGGCGCCCCCGATTTTCAAGAAAGAGCGGGGGGAGCCGCCCTGGATGTCTCTCGGCCCTTCCGCCGGGGCGCGGCCCGGACGCCCCGAGGAGTTACGATGTCCACGCGCGGCGCGCGCACGCAAGAGCTCCTGAGCCTCCTCCGCTCCCGCATCCTCGTGATGGACGGGGCGATGGGGACCATGATCCAGGGGCACCGGCTCTCGGAGGAGCAGTTCCGGGGCGGGCGCTTCAAGGACCACCCCGTCGAGGTGCGCGGGAACAACGACCTGCTCTGCCTCACCCAACCGGCCCTCATCCGGGGCATCCACGAGGGCTACCTCGAGGCCGGGGCGGACATCCTCAAGACCAACTCCTTCAACTCGACCGCGGTTTCCATGGCCGACTACCGCATGGGGCCCCTGGCCTACGAGCTGAACCTCGCGGCCGCGCGGCTCGCGCGCGAGGCGGCCGGCGCCGCCGAGGCGCGCTCCTCCCGGCCCCGCTTCGTGGCGGGGGCCATCGGCCCGACGAACCGCACCGCCTCGCTCTCCCCGGACGTGAACGACCCGGGCTTCCGCAACATCACCTTCGACGCCCTGCGCGAGGCCTACGCCGAGGCGGCCCGGGGGCTCCTCGACGGGGGGGCGGACCTTCTCCTCATCGAGACGGTCTTCGACACCCTGAACTGCAAGGCGGCCATCTTCGCCGTCGAGTCGCTCTTCGAGGAGCGGGGCGAGCGGGTGCCCCTCATGATCTCGGGCACCATCACCGACGCGAGCGGGCGCACCCTCTCGGGCCAGACCACCGAGGCCTTCTGGAACTCGGTGGCCCACGCCCGGCCCCTGAGCGTGGGCCTCAACTGCGCCCTGGGGGCCAAGCAGCTCCGCGCCTACGTCGAGGAGCTCGCCCGGGTGGCCGGGGTGCCGGTCTCGACGCACCCGAACGCGGGGCTCCCCAACGCCTTCGGGGGCTACGACGACAGCCCCGGCTACATGGCGGATCTCCTGGGCGAGTTCGCCCGGAGCGGGCTGGTGAACATCGTGGGGGGCTGCTGCGGCACGACGCCCGAGCACATCGCCGCCATCGCGGAGGCCGTGAAGGGCGTGGCCCCGCGCCCCCTCCCCGAGGTGCCGCGGCGCCTCCGCCTGAGCGGCCTCGAGCCCCTGAACGCGGGGCCCGAGACGGGCTTCGTGAACGTGGGGGAGCGCACCAACGTCACGGGCTCCTCGCGCTTCGCCAAGCTCATCCTGGAGGGGAAGTACCCCGAGGCCCTGGAGGTGGCCCGCCAGCAGGTGGCGAGCGGCGCCCAGGTCATCGACGTGAACATGGACGAAGCCATGCTGGACTCCCAGGCGGCCATGTCCACCTTCCTCCTGCTCGTGGCCTCGGAGCCCGACATCTGCCGCGTGCCCGTCATGATCGACTCCTCCAAATGGGAGGTCATCGAGGCGGGCCTCAAGTGCGTCCAGGGGAAGGGGGTGGTCAACTCCCTGAGCCTCAAGGAGGGAGAGGATGAGTTCCTCCGCCGGGCGTCCCTCGTGCGGCGCTACGGGGCGGCGGCCGTGGTCATGGCCTTCGACGAGCGGGGCCAGGCCGACACGGCCGAGCGCAAGTTCGAGATCTGCGCCCGGGCCTACCGCCTCCTCGCCGGGAAGGCCGGCTTCGCGCCCGAGGACATCATCTTCGACGTGAACGTCTTCGCCGTGGCCACCGGCATCGAGGAGCACAACGGCTACGGCGTCGCCTTCATCGAGGCGATGCGCCGCATCAAGCGGGAGCTCCCCGGCGCCTTCACCAGCGGGGGCATCAGCAACGTCTCCTTCTCCTTCCGGGGCAACAACGCCATGCGCGAGGCCATGCACTCGGCCTTCCTCTACCACGCCATCCGGGCGGGCCTCGACATGGGCATCGTGAACGCGGGGGCGCTCCCGGTGTACGAGGACATCCCCAAGGATCTCCTCGAGCGCATCGAGGACGTGCTCCTGAACCGCCGGCCGGACGCCACCGAGCGCCTCCTGGAGGCGGCCGAGAAGGTGAAAGGCGCCAAGGGCCGGGAGCGCGTCGAGGACCTCGCCTGGCGCGGGTGGCCCGTCCAGAAGCGCCTCGGGCACGCCCTGGTCAAGGGCATCACGGAGTTCGTCGTCCAGGACACGGAGGAGGCCCGGGGGCTCTACGCGCGGCCCATTCAGGTCATCGAGGGCCCCCTCATGGACGGGATGAACATCGTGGGCGACCTCTTCGGCTCGGGCAAGATGTTCCTGCCCCAGGTGGTCAAGAGCGCCCGCGTGATGAAGCTGGCGGTCGCCCACCTCATCCCCTACATCGAGGCCGAGAAGGTGAAGGGCTCGAGCGGCTCGAACGGCAAGGTGCTCCTCGCCACCGTCAAGGGGGACGTGCACGACATCGGCAAGAACATCGTGGGCGTGGTGCTCCAGTGCAACAACTACGAGGTGATCGACATGGGGGTGATGGTCCCCTGCGCGAGCATCCTCGAGAGGGCGCGCGAGGAGCGGGTGGATGTCATCGGCCTGAGCGGCCTCATCACCCCCTCGCTCGACGAGATGGTGCACGTGGCCCGCGAGATGGAGCGGGAGGGCTTCACCGTGCCCCTCCTCATCGGAGGGGCCACCACCTCGCGGGTGCACACGGCGGTCAAGATCGAGCCCCAGTACAGCGGCCCCACCGTCTATGTGACGGACGCCTCGCGGGGGGTGGGCGTGCTGGGGAGCCTCATGAGCCCGGAGCAGCGCGGGGCGTTCACCGCCAAGGTGAAGGCCGAGTACGAGGGCATCCGCGCCCAGCACGCGGGCCGCCGCGCCCGGGTCGAGATGCTCCCCCTCGAGGAGGCCCGCCGGAACCGCCTCGCCGCGGACTGGGAGGCCGTCCCCGCGCCCGGCTTCACCGGGGTGCGCGTCCTGGAGGACTACCCCCTCGCCGAGCTCCGCTCGCGCATCGACTGGACGCCCTTCTTCGCCACCTGGGAGCTCTCGGGCACCTTCCCGAAGATCCTGGACGCCGGGCCGGCGGCCGAGGCCGCCCGGAGCCTCTACCGGGACGCCCAGGCCCTCCTCGACCGCATCGTGGAGGAGAAGCTCCTGCGGGCCTCGGGAGTGTTCGGCATCTTCCGGGCCAACGCCGCGGGGGACGACGTCGAGATCTACGGCCCGGACGGGAGGCCGCTCGCCACCGCGCATTTCCTGCGCCAGCAGATGGCCAAGGCGCCCGGCAGCCCCAACCTCTGCCTGGCGGATTTCGTCGCCCCCAAGGAGAGCGGCCACGCCGACTGGATCGGCGCCTTCGCCGTCACGGCCGGGCTGGGCTCGGAAGAGCTGGTCCGCGAATTCGAGCGCGGGTCGGACGACTACAGCGCCATCATGGTGAAGGCCCTGGCGGACCGGCTGGCCGAGGCCTTCGCCGAGCGGCTCCACGAGCGGGTGCGGCGGGAGTTCTGGGGCTACGCCTCCGGGGAGAACCTCTCGAACGAGGAGATCATCCGGGAGGCCTACCAGGGCATCCGGCCCGCGCCCGGCTACCCGGCCTGCCCGGACCACACCGAGAAGGCCCTGCTCTTCCGGCTCTTGGACGCCGAGGGGCGCGCCTCCATGCGGCTCACCGAGAGCTTCGCCATGCTGCCCGCCGCCTCGGTGAGCGGCTTCTACTTCGCCCATCCCCAGGCCTGCTACTTCGGGGTGGGGCGCATCGGGCGCGATCAGGCGGAGGACTACGCCCGCCGGAAGGGGATGGACCTGCCCACGGTGGAGCGCTGGCTCTCCCCCGTCCTGGGGTACGAGCCCGCGGGAGCCGAGGTGGCCACCGGGCGGGGGTAAGCTGTGGATTCTAGACAGGTTTTTTAGTACCAAAACCTCTGCGCAGGAGGTTCCCGCTTGGGTCATGAAACCCTCTCCCTCTTGGAGAGGGTAGGGTGAGGGAAACGGGCGCCAACCCCCCTCACCCCGGTCCTCTCCCAAGGGGAGAGGCAGCTCGGCGTGGATGCTCCATGCGCCTCGGCTTGCCGCCGGGTGCCTGGGCAAGGGTTTGGATTCTCCATCTGGCTTGTTCCGGTCGGCCTAAGCCGTCTCATTTCAAGACCTTTGCTCCCGCGGCCCCGGCCGGGAGGCTCGGGGCGCGCCCGCGTTTCGGCTTTGTCCGGGCCGAAAAACCCCCTTCTTCTTTCGCAATTGACGCCCGGTGTGGGGGGGGCTACATTGGGCGTTCGCGCCGGGGCTGGCCGGCCCGCATGGCGTCCTGCGCCGCCTTCCCGGGCGGCGCTGGCCTGAGCGGGGCCCGGAAACCGCGCCCGAGCGATGAGCGTGCGAGGGTGGCGGAACTGGTAGACGCGCAGGACTTAGGATCCTGTGCCTTCGGGCGTGGGGGTTCGAGTCCCCCCCTTCGCACCACGGCCCCCGGCCCAGCCCGAGGGAAGCCAGAAACAAGGAGATGAGCAGGGCATGCCGTCCACGGTGAATGACATCGATGCGTGCACCAAGCGCCTGGAAGTGAGCGTCCCCCGGGAGGAGGTGAGCCGGGAGATGGACCGGGCCTTCGCCCGCCTCTCGGGCCGGGTCCGGATCAAGGGCTTCCGCAAGGGCAAGGTTCCCCGGCGCATCCTCGAGCGCTACTACGGCGAGGAGATCCAGGCCGAGGTGCTGAACCAGGTGATTGGGTCCTCCTACCGGCAGCTCCTGGCCGAGCGGGGGATGCGCGCGGTCGGCGAGCCCAACGTGACCGACATCTCGATGGAGAAGGATGCCCCCGAGCTCCAGTACAAGGCCACGGTCGAGGTGATCCCCCCCTTCGAGCTGGGAGAGTACACGGGCCTACCCGTCACGGTGACGCGCCGCCCCGTGACCGAGGAGGCGGTGGACGAGCAGATCAAGCTCCTCCGCCAGCGCGCCGCGCACTTCCACGAGGCCGACCGCCCGGCCCAGGCGGGCGACTACGTCCAGTTCGACATCGAGGGTTTCGAGGCGGGCGAGCCCGTCCCCGGCACCAAGGGGGAGAACCAAGCCCTCCTCCTCGGCGAGGGCGAGAACGAGAAGGCGCTCGAGGACGCCATCGCCGGGATGCGGGCGGGCGAGGAGAAGGAAGTCGACATCGAGATCCCCCCGACGGCCGCGCCGGCCCTCGCGGGGAAAACCGTCCGCTTCCGGGTGCAGCTAAAGGGCGTCCGGGAGCCCCACCTCCCCGACCTGAACGAGGACTTCGTCCGCTCGATGGGCCGGGGTTTCAATACGGTGGAGGAGCTCCGCGCCCAGATCCGGCGCGAGATAGAGGGCATGGAGGACGCCCAGGTGCGTGGGCAGGGGATGGCCGAGCTGCTCCGCGCGCTCGTGGAGACCCACGCCTTCGACGTGCCTCCCACCCTGGTCAAGGCGGAGATCGAGGAGCGCGTGCGGGAGGTCGAGCGGCGCCTGGGCCAGGAGCAGGGGGGGCAGGCCGTCCGGCTCTCCCCCTCCCAGCAGGACGAGGTCCGCGAGCGGCTGCGGCCCGAGGCCGAGGCGAGGGTGCGCGAGCTCATCCTGGTCGAGCGCATCCGCGAGAAGGAGGGCATCCGGGCCGAGGCGGGCGACGTGGAGCTCCAGGTCCGCCGCCTGGCCGCCCGCTACGGGATGGACCCGGAGAAGCTCAAGCGGCGCATGGCCGTGACGGGCGGGCTGGATTCGCTCATCTCCAACATCAACTATAATAAGACCGTCGAGTGGCTTTACGAGAGGGCGAAGGTCGAGGTGAAGGTCGAGGAGGCCCCGGCGCAGCCCGGCGCCTCCGCCGCTCAATAGAAGCCAAGAGGCGCGGGGCGCCTGCAGAAAGGGACACAACGGTGGCACTCATACCCATGGTGGTGGAGCAGACGAACCGGGGCGAGCGGGCCTACGACATCTACAGCCGGCTCCTCAAGGACCGGATCATCTTCCTGGGCACGCCGATCGACGATCACGTCGCCAACCTGGTGATCGCCCAGCTCCTCTTCCTCGAGGCGGAGGAGCCCGAACGCGACATCTACATGTACGTCAACAGCCCGGGCGGGCACGTCACCGCCGGGCTGGCCATCTACGACACCATGCAATATATCAAGCCCGACGTATCGACCATTTGCATCGGCCAGGCGGCGAGCATGGGAGCGCTCCTGCTCGCGGCGGGCACCAAGGGCAAGCGCTACTCCCTGCCCTACTCGCGCATCCTCATCCACCAGCCGCTCGGCGGCGTGCAGGGGCAGGCATCCGACATCGACATCCAGGCGCGCGAGATCCTCCGCATGCGCGAGGAGCTCAACCGCATCCTGGCCAAGCACACCGGCCAGGAGATACCCACCATCGAGCGCGACACCGACCGCGACCGGTTCATGACGGCGGCCCAGGCCAAGGAGTACGGCCTGGTGGACGACGTCATCGTTTCGCGCCACGTCTCCTCCCAGAACGGCGCGGGCCGGAAGAAAGAGGAGCCCAAGGAAGAGAAGAAGGAAGGCGGCGGCTCCTAGGGGCGGCGCCGGCCGCGGGCGGGGCGGGAAGTCCGCCCGCCCCATGGAAGGCAGGAGGAGGAAGGAATGCCGAAACGCGCTTCGGAGAAAGGCGACGCCCTGCGCTGCTCGTTCTGCGGGAAGAGCCAGGAGGAAGTGAAGAAGCTCATCGCGGGCCCCCACGTATACATCTGCGACGAGTGCGTCGACCTCTGCAACGAGATCATGGTGGAGGAGTGGCAGGAGGAGCGGAAGCGCGAGCAGAAGGCCCTCCTCAAGCCGGCCGAGATCAAGGCCATCCTCGACGAGCACGTCATCGGCCAGGAGCGGGCGAAGAAGATACTCTCCGTGGCCGTCTATAACCATTACAAGCGCATCGACGCCCGGGCGGACCTCCACGAGGTGGAGCTCCAGAAGAGCAACATCCTCCTCATCGGCCCCACCGGCTCCGGCAAGACGCTGCTGGCCCAGACCCTGGCGCGGCTCCTCGACGTGCCCTTCGCCATCGTGGACGCCACGACCCTGACCGAGGCGGGCTACGTGGGCGAGGACGTCGAGAACATCATCCTCAAGCTTCTCCAGAACGCCGACTACGACGTGGCCAAGGCGGAGCGCGGGATCATCTACATCGACGAGATCGACAAGATCAGCCGCAAGAGCGAGAACCCCTCCATCACCCGCGACGTCTCGGGCGAGGGGGTGCAGCAGGCGCTCCTCAAGATCATCGAGGGCACCGTGGCCAACGTGCCCCCGCAGGGCGGGCGCAAGCACCCCCACCAGGAGTTCATCCGGGTGGACACGACGAACATCCTTTTCGTCTGCGGCGGGGCGTTCGTCGGGCTGGACGGCATCATCCGCCGCCGGGTGGGCCGCCGGAGCATGGGCTTCGAGGCCTCGATCAAGTCCGAGAAGGACGGCTCGGTCACCGAGCTCCTCCCCATGGTTCGGCCCGAGGACCTCATCAAGTACGGCCTCATCCCCGAGTTCGTCGGGCGGCTGCCCGTGGTGGCCACCCTCGGCGACCTGGACGAGGGAGCCCTCATGCGCATCCTGACCGAGCCGCGGAACGCCCTCGTCAAGCAGTTCCGCAAGCTCGTCCAGTTCGAGGACGTCATCCTGCACTTCACCGACGAGGCTCTCCACGCCATCGCCAAGCAGGCCCTCGAGCACAACACGGGGGCCCGGGGCCTGCGCGCCATTATCGAGGACCTCATGCTCGAAACCCTCTTCGACCTGCCTTCCATGGCCGGCGTGAAGGAGGTCGTCATCAACGAGCAGGTCGTCCAGCGCAAGGAGAAGCCCCTCCTCGTCTACGAGAAGGCCAGCTGATCCCCTTGAAGCCTGCCGAGCCGCCTGCACGCCGTCTCTCCCCGAGGTGCTTGTGAAGCCGGAAACCGTCCATCTGCCCTGCGTCCCTCTGCGGGACATGGTGCTCTTCCCCCGCATGATCTCCCCCGTCTTCATCTCCAGGGGCCGGGCGCTGGCGACGGTGGAGGCCATCCCGCCGGACGTGCGCCGCGTCGTGGCGGTCCTCCAGCGGGACCTCCGCGAGGAGGAGCCCGAACCGCCCAAGGGCTTCCACCGCATCGGGGTAATCGCGGAAATCGTGCAATCCCTCCGCCTGAGCGACGGGACGGTGAAGGTCCTCCTGGAGGGAGCCGAGCGCTGCCGCATCGAGGGCTTCCGGGCCGAGGGCGAGGCCATGTGGGCGGCGGCCTCCCCGGTGCGGGAGCCCGCGGGCGACCCGGTCGAGCTGGGCGCGCGCTGCCGCACGCTCCTGGCCCGCTTCGAGGACTACCTGCGGGTGAATCACCGCATCCCCCACGAGGCCTACGCCTCGGTCGAGGCCCTGGAGGGGCCCGCCGCCATCGCCGACGGGATCGCGGCGAACGTCCCCTTCAAGCTCGCGGACAAGCAGCGCCTCCTCGAGGAGGCGGACCCCGCGGCGCGGATCGCCGCCCTCGCCGGCCTGCTGGAGGGAGAGATCGAGCTCCTCAAGGTGGAGCGCCGGCTGCGCTCCCGGGTGCAGCGCCAGATGGACCGCAGCCAGAAGGAGTTCTTCCTCACCGAGCAGCTCAAGGCCATCCAGCGGGAGCTGGGGCAGAGCGAGGGCCTCTTCGCCGAGGGCGAGGAGCTCAGGCGCAAGGCGAAGGAGGTGGAGCTCCCGCCCGAGGTCGCCGAGAAGGTCGAGAAGGAGATCAAGCGGCTGGAGATGATGACTCCGCTCTCCGCCGAGGCGTCGGTGGTGCGCTCCTACGTGGAGTGGCTCCTCGACGTGCCCTGGACCCGGGAAACCCGGGACCACGACGACCTGATCGCGGCGCGCGCGGTGCTCGACCAGGACCACTACGGGCTGAAGAAGGTGAAGGAGCGCATCCTCGAGCACATCGCCGTCAAGATCCTGAACCAGGCCATCCGCGGCCCCATCCTCTGCTTCGTGGGGCCCCCGGGCGTGGGCAAGACCTCCCTCGGCCGGAGCATCGCGAGCGCCCTGGGGCGCAAGTTCGTGCGCGTCTCCCTGGGCGGGGTGCGGGACGAGGCCGAGATCCGCGGCCACCGCCGCACCTACATCGGGAGCCTGCCGGGGCGGGTCATCCAGTCCATGAAGCGGGCGGGGACGGTGAACCCCGTCTTCATGCTGGACGAGGTGGACAAGATGAGCGCCGACTTCCGGGGGGACCCCTCTTCGGCGCTCCTCGAGGCCCTCGATCCCGAGCAGAACAAGAGCTTCAGCGATCACTACCTCGAGGTGGACTACGACCTGAGCCGGGTCTTCTTCATCACCACGGCCAACACGACCGACCCGATCCCCTCGCCCCTCCTCGACCGGATGGAGGTCATCCACCTCCCGGGCTACACCGACGAGGAGAAGATGGAGATCGCCCGGCGCTTCCTCGCGCCCCGGCAGCTCGCCGAGAACGGGCTGAGGCCCGGGCAGCTCGACCTGCTCCCTGAAACCCTCGCCCGCCTCATCCACGAGTACACGCGGGAGGCGGGGGTGCGCGGCCTCGAGCGCGAGATCGGCACCCTCTGCCGCAAGGTGGCGCGGAACCGGGTGGAGAGGCGCGCATCCGCTCCCAAGGCCCCGAAGGGCAAGGGCAAGGGCAAGGCGAGGGAGGCCCCCATCCGCCTCGCGCCCGGGGACCTGGAGGCGCACCTCGGGGCGCCCCGCTACTTCCCCGAGCGCCCCGAGACGCGGGCCGGGGTGGGGGTGGCGACCGGGCTGGCCTGGACCCCCTCGGGGGGGCTCCTCCTGCCCGTCGAGGTGAGCGTCATGGACGGCAAGGGCCACCTCATCCTCACCGGAAAGCTGGGCGACGTGATGAAGGAGAGCGCCCAGGCGGCGCTTTCGTGGCTCCGGGCGCGCGCCCGGGAGCTCGGCATCCCGGCGGACTTCCACGAGAAGCGCGACATCCACATCCACCTGCCCGAGGGCGCCGTGCCCAAGGACGGCCCCTCGGCCGGCATCACGATGGCGCTGGCCATGGCGAGCGCCCTGACGGGGCGCAAGGTGCGCCACGACGCCGCCATGAGCGGCGAGGTGACGCTCCGGGGCCGGGTGCTGTGCGTGGGGGCCGTGAAGGAGAAGCTCCTCGCGGCGCGGCGCGGGGGCATCCCCCGGGTGGTCCTCCCCCGGGAGAACGAGAAGGACGTCCGCGAGATCGAGGCGGACTCGCCCCTGGGGCTGGAAATTACCTTCGTCGAGAGCATGGACGAGGTGGTGCGGGCCTGCCTGCTGCCCCTCCGGCAGAAGAAAGGGGCGGAGGCCCCGCTCAAGGCGGGGCGGCTCCCGGCCGGGGCGGGGCGCGCCCATCCTGCGGCGCCCGCGCGGCGCAAGGGCGGCGGCCGCCGCCCAGCCCAGCCCGCGCGCTGAGGAATTCATGCCGCCGGATTCGAAAAGCCCAGGTTTGACAAGCCCCGCGGGGCTTCCCTATCATCGCCTTGGCGAAGGCGCGTAGCTCAGGGGGAGAGCGCTTGCTTGACACGCAAGAGGTCGGCGGTTCGAAACCGCCCGCGCCTACCATCTTGATTGCCCCGGGCCCGCCGGAGCCGAATTCCGCCGGCAGGGCCCGCTGGTTTCTTGCAGAGGAGCGTTAGGCACTCGCCTCCATTATGTCTGTCCGATCCCCGCATACGCATCCGCCCAAAGACGCCCTGGCGCTCCGCGTGAACGGCCAGGTGGTGGACCTCAACCGCTCCCTTCCCGCCGAAGCCGAAGTCGAGTACGTCACCGCCGACTCCGAAGCAGGGCTGGAGATCCTCCGCCACAGCACCGCGCACCTCATGGCGCAGGCCGTGCTCGAGCTCTTCCCGGGCGCCAAGCTCACCATCGGCCCCCCCATCGAGAACGGCTTCTACTACGACATCGACTACGAGCGGCCCTTCACCCTGGAGGACCTCGCCCGGATCGAGGAGCGCATGGGGGAGCTCTCCAAGAAGGACTTCCCCATCGAGCGCGCCGAGGTGAGCCGCGAGGAAGCCCTCGCCCTCTTCGAGAAGCGCGGCGAGAGCTACAAGATCGAGATGATCAACGAGCTTCCTCCGGGGGAGGGCATCTCGACCTACGCCCAGGGGGACTTCGTGGACCTCTGCCGGGGCCCCCACGTGCCCTCCACGGGGTGGCTGCGCCACTTCAAGCTCCTGAACGTGGCCGGGGCCTACTGGCGGGGGGACGAGAAGAACAAGATGCTCCAGCGCATCTACGGCACGGCCTTCCCGCGCCGCGAGGAGCTGGAGGGCCACCTCAAGAAGCTCGAGGAGGCCAAGGCCCGCGACCACCGCGTGCTGGGCAAGCAGCTCGGCATCTACCTCGTGGACGAGCAGGCGGGCGGCGGGCTCATCTACTGGCAGCCCAAGGGCACCATCGTCAAGAAGACCATCGAGCGCTTCTGGGAGGACGAGCACGTCCGCCGCGGCTACGAGCTCGTCTCCATCCCCCATATCGCGAGGGACACCCTGTTCCGCATCTCGGGGCACTACGACTACTACCGCGAGAACATGTACGTCCTGAACATCGACCAGGACGAGTACGTGCTCAAGCCCATGAACTGCCCGGGCCACATCCTCCTCTACCAGCAGCAGCTCCACAGCTACCGGGAGCTGCCGGTCCGCTACGCCGAATTGGGCACCGTCTACCGCTACGAGCGGAGCGGCGCGCTCCACGGCATGCTCCGGGTGCGCGGCTTCACCCAGGACGACGCCCACATCTTCTGCACCCCCGAGCAGGCGGGCGAGGAGGTCGTCGGCGTCATCGACCTGGCCCACTTCATGCTCAAGACCTTCGGCTACGAGGATTTCCAGACCGAGCTCTCGGTGCACGACCCGGCCAATTTCGGGAAGTACGCCGGCGTCCCCGAGGACTGGGAGAAGGCCGAGGCCGCGCTGCGGGCGGCGCTCGAGAAGCGCGGCATCCCCTTCAAGCGCTACGAGGGAGAGGCCGCCTTCTACGGCCCCAAGATCGACATCAAGATGCTCGACGCCCTCGGGCGCGGCTGGCAGGGCCCCACCATCCAGTTCGACTTCAACCTCCCCAAGCGCTTCGACCTGAGCTACATCGGGCCGGACAGCCAGCGCCACCCCGTGGTGATGATCCACCGCACCGTGCTGGGCTCGATGGAACGCTTCGTCGGGGGGCTGGTCGAGCACTATGCCGGGGCGTTCCCCGCCTGGCTCGCCCCCGTGCAGGCGCGGGTGATGACGATCACCGACGCGCAGCTCCCCGCGGCGCGCGAGGTGGAGAAGCGGCTCCTGGCCGAGGGTGTCCGGGTCCACGGCGATTTCCGCAATGAAAAAATCGGTTATAAGATACGGGAGGCCCAGATGGAGAAAATCCCCTACATGCTGGTGATCGGCGCGCGCGAAGCGGAAGCAGGCCAAGTCTCGCTCCGGGTTCGGGGGGCGGGAGACGTGGGAGCCATCCCCGTGGAGGAGGCCGTCCGCCGCATCCGGGCCGACATCGCGGGGCGCAAGCTGGCGCCGGGGGGGATTTGATATGGGTTTGAGATTCCGCGGCAGGGACATCCGTCCGACCCAGACGGGGCCGCGCGTGAACGAGGACATCCGGGCGCGCGAGGTGCGCGTCATCGACGACGAGGGCGAGCAGCTCGGCGTCATGACCGTCCCGGACGCCATCCAGGCGGCCCAGGACCGCGAGCTCGACCTCGTCGAGGTGGCCCCGAACTCCGATCCGCCCGTCTGCAAGATCATGGACTTCGGGCGCTACAAGTATTCCCTCCAGAAGAAGGCCCAGGAGGCCAAGAAGCGCCAGAAGGTGGTCGAGCTCAAGGAAGTGAAGATGCGCATCAAGATCGAGGACCACGACTACAACATCAAGAAGAAGAACGCCGAGCGCTTCCTGCTCGACGGCAACAAAGCGAAGGTGACCATCATGTTCCGGGGCCGCGAGGTCACGCACCCGGACTTCGGGCGGCGGCTCCTCGACCGGCTGGCGAACGACCTGATCGAGATCGCCACGGTCGAGCAGACCCCTCTCCTCGAGGGCCGGAACATGGTGATGGTGCTGGCACCCAAACCGGGCGTCCGGCCGCCGGCCAAGCCGGCCGGCGCCCCGGCCACGGAGGCTCCCCCCAAGGCGGCGGACGAGGCCCCTCGGACACCCCTGGCCGATGCGATGGAGAAGGCGGGCGGCGCCCGCGAAGAGCGAGAAGAGGAGAAGGGAAGCCCAAATGCCTAAGCTCAAGACCAACCGGGGCGCGGCCAAGCGCTTCAAGTTCACGGGGAGCGGCAAGGCCAAGCGCAGCAAGGCCCACCACCGCCATATCCTCACCAAGAAGACCACCAAGCGGAAGCGCGGCCTCCGGCAGGGGGCGATCGTCGAGGGGGCGGACATGAAGGAGATCCGCAGGCTCCTCCCCTACGGCGGCTAGCCCGGCCGGGCGCCCTTCCGGGGGCTTGCGGAAGTCCCGCGGGGCGGGGTATAGTCCTCTCCCGGCCGGGAAAACGGCTGAAAACCCGCCGAAATCGCGGTCAATCGGCCAGAATCGGCGTAGAGGCAGTCCCGGGTCCGGCGCCCCCAGCGGGGCGCGGCCCTTTTTCATGGAGTTTTCCGCCATGCCCCGCTCCACCGCCAAGCCCGCCTCGCGCGAGCGCCACCGCCGGGTCCTCAAGCAGGCGAAGGGCTACCGCGGCGCCCGCTCCAAGCGCCTGAAGTCCGCCCGCGAAACCGTCCTGCGGGCGATGGCCTTCGCCTACCGCGACCGCCGGACCCGCAAGCGCGAGTTCCGCCGGCTGTGGAACGTCCGCATCAACGCGGCCGCCCGCGAAGCCGGGATGAATTACAGTTGCTTCATGGGCGCCCTGCGCAAGGCGGGGGTCGAGATCAACCGCAAGCTCCTGGCCGACTTGGCCGTCGTGGACCCGGCCGCGTTTACCCAGCTCGTGGAGATCGCCCGGGCGCAGGGCTGAGGAAGGACCCGGACACAAAGGCCCCGCCCGGCCGGGCGGGGCTCTTTTTTTTTGCTGGAAACTGTGGATAGAGCGGTCATGAGCGAAAGTAAAATTAAGCAAATTGAAAACGAATTAATCAAGGCACTTTTGCGTGCGAAGGATGAAGCTGCTGCCGAGGAAGTGCGCATCCGTTTCCTTGGGCGCAAGAGTGGCGAGTTGACTGAAATCATGCGGAATTTGAAAAATCTCTCGCCCGAGGAAAAACGGGAGATCGGTCCTGTCGCTAATAAACTTCGTGATCTGACCGAGGAGGCCACCGCTACAATCTCCCGAGGGGATCTTGGGTCGCTTCGTGAGGTAATTCGTTCTTACGGTGATTGGCGCAACGACCAAGAGATCACTATTCAAATCGACCAATGGGTCGAAAGCGTGGCCGGTGCTGTAGTTGAAAAAGAATCCCCCCGCCTCGACCTCACCATCCCCGGGCCGCAAGCTCCCGTCGGGCACAAGCACCCCCTCACCCGGACGATGGAGGACATCGTCGAGGTCCTGACGCGCCTGGGCTACACCGTGGCCGAGGGCCCGGAGGTCGAACTCGACCATTACAACTTCGAGGCCCTGAACATCCCGCGCGATCACCCCGCCCGGGACATGCAGGATACGTTTTATGTCGCGGACGACGTGCTGCTCCGCACCCACACCTCGCCCGTCCAGATCCGGGTGATGGAGAAGCAGAAGCCCCCCGTAAAGGTCATCGCGCCGGGCAAGGTCTTCCGCTGCGACGCGGACGTGACCCACTCCCCCATGTTCCACCAGGTCGAGGGCCTCTACGTGGACAAGGGGGTGACCTTCGCCCACCTGAAGGGCACCCTCGAAACCTTCGTGCGCGAGCTCTTCGGCCCGGAATTCAAGGTGCGCATCCGCCCGAGCTTCTTCCCCTTCACCGAGCCGAGCGCCGAGGTGGACATCTCGAGCCCCTTCCTCGCCGGGGGCCGCTGGCTCGAGGTGCTGGGGGCGGGGATGGTGGACCCGGCCGTGTTCGAGGCGGTGAACCAGGCGAGGGGGAACCGGGACTACGACCCCGAGGCGTGGACCGGCTTCGCCTGGGGCCTGGGGGTGGAGCGGGTGGCCATGCTCCGCTACGGCATCGGGGACATCCGCCTCTTCTACGAGAACGATCTGCGCTTCCTGAGGCAGTTTTGAGGAAGAGGAGGCAAGCCAGAGTCTGGGGCGCTCGTGCCGTCATTCTGAGCGAAGCGAAGAATCTGCTTTTGATCTTGGCGAATGGAGAAGCAGATTCTTCGGTCGCCCTATTTCCAGGTTCCCAGGCGGCGAGCCGCCTGGGCGGGCTCCCTCAGAATGACGGCGAAATGCCAGCGTGCAGGATGACGGGCTTGATCTTCTCTCCTCCAAAAGGGGGGCGGCAACCGGATGAGCAACGCGATGGAATTCACGTCTAGCTCAAGGATTGTCTGATCATGCGCGTCAGCCTCGAATGGCTCTCGGATTACGTCGAGATCGATCCCTCGGACGCCGATCTCGTCCGGCGGATCGCGGAGGGCCTCCTGCTCGCCGGGCTGGAGGTCGAGGCCGTGGAGCGCCCGGGCGAAGCCCTGGAAGGGATGGTGGTGGGGGAGGTGCTGGAGGCGGCCCCCCACCCCAGCGCCGATCGGCTCCGGCTCTGCCGGGTGAGCGATGGGAGGAGCGCCCGCCCGGTGGTCTGCGGCGCCCCCAACGTGGCGGCGGGCCAGCGGGTGGTGCTGGCCCTCCCCGGCGCCAGGCTCCCCGGCGGCCAGGCCATCGAGGCCGTCACCATCCGGGGCCAGCGGAGCGAGGGGATGATCTGCTCGGCCCGGGAGCTGGGGCTGGGGGACGACCACAGCGGCATCCTCGTGCTGGAGGGGAGCCCGGCCCCGGGCTCCCCGGCGGCGGCGGCCCTGGGCCTGGACGACGTGATCCTCGACATCTCCATCACCCCCAACCGGGCGGACTGCCTCTCCGCCTTCGGGGTGGCGCGCGAGGTGGCTGCCCTCCTGGGGCACCCGCTGCGCGCCCCCGAGGTGCGGGTGGAGGAGGACCCCTCCGGGGACGCCGCCTCCCTGTGCGCGGTCGAGATCCTCGGCCCGGACAAGTGCCCCCGCTACGTCGCCCGCGTCATCCGGGGGGTGAAAATCGGCCCCTCGCCTGCCTGGATGCGGCGCCGCCTCCGGGCCGCCGGGATGCGCCCCATCAGCAACGTCGTGGACGTGACGAACTACGTCATGCTCTCCCTGGGCCAGCCCCTCCACGCCTTCGACCTGGCGCGCCTGGCGGAGTCGCGCATCGTGGTGCGCCGCTGGCGGGGGGAGGACGGCCCCTTCGTCACCCTGGACGGCCAGGAGCGGCGGATGGACGGGGAGGATTTGATGATCTGCGACGCCCGCCGCCCGGTGGCCATCGCGGGGGTGATGGGAGGGCGGGAGTCCGAGGTCGAGGACACGACCCGGGACATCCTCCTCGAGAGCGCCTACTTCTCGCCCTCCACCATCCGGCGCACCCGCAGGCGCCTGGGGCTCTCGACCGAGGCCTCCTACCGCTTCGAGCGGGGGGTGGACCCGGGCGGGACGGCCCGCGCGGCGGCCTGGGCGGCCGAGCTCATCCGCCGGACGGCGGGGGGCGCGGTGGCGAAGGGAGAGGTGGACTGCCATCCCCGGCCCGCCGCCCCGGCGCGCGTGAGGCTCCGCTACAAGCGGGCCGCGGACATCCTGGGGGCGGAGGTACCGCCGGACGAGGTGCGGCACGAGCTCGGGGCCCTGGGGATGAAGGCGGACGGGGCGGGCGAGGACGCCTGCGAGGTGGAGGTGCCCACTTTCCGCCCCGACATCGAGCGCGAGATCGACCTCATCGAGGAGATCGCCCGCCGGCGGGGGTATGACCGCATCCCCTCCGAGCTCCCCCCGATGCGCGCCCCCGCCGCTCGGCGGGGCGGCATCCGCAGGCTCGAGGACGAGGCGCGCGAGGCCATGATATCGGCCGGGTTCAGCGAGGCGATCAACTACAGCTTCGTGAGCGGGGAGGGCCTGAGGCGCCTCGGCGCGGGGGAGGGGGCGGTGCCGCTCCGGAACCCCTTGAGCGCGGAGATGGATGTCCTGCGTACCACCCTCCTCGCGGGGCTGCTCGGGAACGCGGCGCTGAACCTCAACCGGGGGGTGGAGAAGGTGCGCCTGTTCGAGACGGGCCGCACGTTCCACCCCGATCCGGGCCAGCCCCTCCCCAGGGAAGCCTCCCGCCTGGCCGCCGTCCTGGCCGAGGGGGAGGCGCCCGCCCTCTGGCCCGAGGGGCCGGCCCCCGGGGGGGAGCAGCCCCTCCCCCGGGCGGTGTTCGAGCTCAAGGGGGCGGTGGAGCGCCTGGGGACGCTCCTGAACCTTCCCGGGCTCTCCTTCGAGCCGGGCGGGGAAGGAGGGGCCTTCGAGGCGGCGGCCTGCGCCCGCATCCGGGTGGAGGGGGCCGAGGCGGGGGTCATCGGCGCCCTGCGGCGGGAGGTCCTGGAGGCCTGGGGGCTCCGCCAGGGGGCGGCGGCCTTCGAGCTGGACCTGGGGGTCCTCCTGGCCCGGGAGCGCCCGCCCCGGCGCTTCGAGGCCCTGCCGCGTTTCCCGGCCAACCTCCGGGATCTGGCCGTGGTGGTGCCCGAGGGGGTGACCCACGGGGAGGCCGAGGCCCTCATCCGTGAGGCGGCGGGGGAGCTGCTGGAGTCCTCGGCCCTCTTCGACGTTTACCGCAGCCGGGAGATGGCCGCGGCGGGGGAGAAAAGCCTGGCCTACTCGCTCGTCTTCCGGCACCCGGAGCGCACCCTGACCGACGCCGAGGTGAACCGGGCCTTCGAGGCCATCGCCGGGCGGCTCGCCCGGGACCTGGGGGCCCGCCTGCGCGCCTGATCGCTTTTCGTTGACACCCCCCCAAGCCCCCTCTAGAATGGCCGCCGTCCCCTGAAGAAGCGGCCATTCCCGCCCGATGGGAAGCCAATCCGGATGGTGATGGACAAGCTGGACGCGCTGGAGGCGGCCCTCCAAAAGGTGCTGGGCGAGCTGAACGACCTCCGGCGCTCGCGGATCGAGCTGGAAGCCGAGCTGAGGCGGGTGCAAGCCGAGGGCCGCGAGGCGGCCGAGGCGGCCCGCGCGCGCGAGGAGGAAGCGGGCAAGCTGCGGGAGGAGAACGGCCGGCTGGCCCGGGAGCACGACGAGGTGCGGTCCCGGATCGAGCGCATCATGCACCATCTGCCGGCCGGCTAGGGACGGCGTCCGGCGCGCCCGCCGGGGGAGGGGTGAGGCATGGAGCCCAAGGTGATCTCGGTGGAGATCTTCGGGCAGCAGCTCCATCTCAAGAGCGCCGCCGACCCGTCCTACACGGCCCAGCTCGCCGAGTACGTGGACGGGCAGATCCGGAAGGTCTCCCGCCAGAGCAACGATCCCCTCAAGGTGGTTCTCCTGGCGTCGATGAACATCGCCAACGAGCTCCACGAGGAGCGGAAGAAGCAGGAAGAGAGCGCGGAAATCGTGGCCCGGCGGGCCGATTCCCTCCTCCAGAAGATCGAGAGATCGTTCTAGGCCCCCCCCGGCCGGCTGCCCCTTCCGGTGTACCCATCCTCTTGATTTGGTGCGATAATAGCCGCTGGCTTGCGACTGAATTTGGCCCTGCGGTGTGCGAGATGAAGGACGGCTATTTGACCCAGTAACGATACCTCGGGGGCCCTTCCCTGCGGTGGTGAGCCTATCTCCACGGAGAAAATGGCCTGAAGCCGCAACGTATGGGGCACCCACCTGGCGAAAGCTGGGTTCAAAGCCACCTTCACACGGCATTTGCGGGGCTTCTTTTTGAATTCACCCCTCCCGGCGGAGGCGGAGGTTGGAAGGCGCCCGGACGAAAGGGGAGTGGCGGCTCCGGATGCGGCAGCTCCGGGAGTCGCTCCCCCGCGAGCGCCACGCCGGCCTGAGCCGCTTGATCTGCCGCAGGCTGGAGGCGCTCTTCTCCCTCCTGGGCCTGCGGCGGGTGGCGGTGTACGCCGCCGTCCGGGGCGAGGCGGATCTCTCGGGCCTGTGGGAGCCCGGGGGTGCAAGGCGCTATTTCTTCCCCCGCGTGGCGGGGAAGGAGCTGGTTTTCCACGAGGTAGAACGTCCCGCGCGGGATCTCCGCCTGGGGCCGTTCGGGATTCTTGCCCCTGATCCCGGCGCCCCCGCGGCGCGGCCCGGCTCGATGGACGCCGTCCTGGCGCCCGGGCTGGTGTTCGATCCCGCCGGCTGCCGGATCGGCTGGGGCGGCGGCTTCTATGACCGGTGGGCCGCCGCGGCCGGCGAGGGGGCGCTTCTGGTGGGCGTGGGTTTCGCCTTTCAGCTCGTCCGGGACGGGCTTTTGCCTTGGGCGCCGGGGGACCGGCGGATGGATTGGGTGGTGACCGATCGGGAGGCGGTACGGTGCCTCCCGTGCAGATACGCCCCAGGAGGCGAAGAATGAGCACGATGGTATGGCTTGAAATCCTCGCCGCGGTGCTGGGCGCCGGGGTGGGGGCTTTGGTGGTCATGTCCGTGCTGCGGAGGCGGGCGGACGAGGTTCTGACGCGCGAGCGCCAGGAGTTCGAGGCCCGCATCCAAAGCCTGCAGGCGGTGGCCGAGGCCACGGCCCAAAAGGAAGCCGAGCGCCGCGTCAAGGAGGCCGATGTGGCCCACCGGGCGGAGATGATCCGCCTCCGGGAGGGGCTCGACAAGGACCTCAAGGAGCGGCTGGACGAGATCCAGAAGCTGGAGCGCCGCGTCCTGCAGCGCGAGGAGTCCCTCGACAAGCGCCGCGAGACGCTCGACGCCAAGGAGAGCAGCCTGGAGCGGCGTGAGCGGCAGCTCGGCGAGCGCGACGAGCAGCTTCGCCGCCAGGAGGCCCACCTGAAGGAGCTCCAGGAGCAGGAGCTGCGCAAGCTCGAGGCCATCGCGGGGCTGAGCGCCGAGGCGGCCAAGCAGGAGCTGATGGACCGCTTCCTCGAGGAGGCCAAGCAGGATATCGGCGCTCAGATCCAGCGCATGGAACGCGAGGCCAAGGAGAGGCTCGAGGGCGAGGCCAAGAAGGCGCTCGCCCTGGCGGTGGAGCGCTACTCGGGCGACCACGTGGCGGAGTCCACCGTCAGCGTGGTGGACCTGCCCTCGGACGACATGAAGGGCCGCATCATCGGCCGCGAGGGCCGGAACATCCGCGCCCTGGAGATGGCCACGGGGGTGGACATCATCATCGACGACACGCCCGAGGCCGTCGTCGTCTCCGGTTTCGACAAGGTCCGCCGCGAGACGGCCCGGCTGGCGCTCGAGGCCCTGGTGCAGGACGGGCGCATCCATCCCGGCCGCATCGAGGACGTGGTCAACAAGACCAAGCGCGAGCTCGACCGCCGCATCCAGGAGGCGGGCGAGGAGGTGCTCCTCGAGCTGGGCATCCAGGGCGTCCACCCCGAGCTGGTCAAGCTGCTCGGGCGCCTGCGCTACCGCACCAGCTACAGCCAGAACGCGCTGCTGCACTCGAAAGAGGTGGCCCACCTCGCGGGCATGCTCGCCTCGGAGCTGCGCATCGACCCCGCCATGGCGAAGCGGGCCGGGCTCTTCCACGACATCGGGAAGGCGGTCACCCACGAGCAGGAGGGCTCCCACGTCCAGCTCGGCTTCGACATCGCCAAGCGCTACAACGAGCCGCCCCAGGTGCTGAACGCCATCGTCTCCCACCACGAGGACGAGGAGCCCAACTGCATCGAGAGCCTGCTCGTGAAGGCCGCCGACACCCTCTCGGCCGCCCGCCCGGGCGCCCGGCGGGAGATGGTGCAGAGCTACATCAAGCGCCTCGAGGCGCTCGAGAAGATCGCCGAGTCGTTCAAGGGAGTCGAGAAGTGCTACGCCATCCAGGCGGGGCGCGAGATCCGGGTGGCCGTGCTGCCCGACCAGATCACCGACTCCCAGGCCTCCTTCCTGGCGCGCGACATCGCCAAGCGCATTGAGAGCGAGCGCACCTATCCGGGGGAGATCCTCGTCACCGTGATCCGGGAAACGAGGTACACGGCCACGGCGCGCTGAGCCTATCTTGCGAATCCTCTTCATCGGAGACGTGAACGGCAAGGTGGGCCGCCGGATGGCGGCCGCCCACCTCCCCGCCCTGCGGCGCGAGCGGGGGGCGGGCCTCTGCGTGGTGAACGGAGAGAACGCCGCCGGCGGCTTCGGCATCACCCCCGACATGACCGAGGAGCTGTTCCGGGCCGGGGCGGACGTGATCACCTCGGGCAACCACATCTGGAACCGCAAGGAGGCGCACGACCTCCTCCTGCGCGAGCCGCGCCTCCTGCGGCCCTCGAACTACCCGCCGGGGGTGCCGGGGAAAGGCATGTTCGTCGCCTCCAGCCTGGAGGGCCCCGTCGCCGTCATCAACCTCATGGGCCGGGTATTCATGCCGCCCGCCGAGTGCCCGTTCCGGGAGGCGGACCGCCTCCTCGACGCGCTCCCGCCGGAGGTGCGGATGGTGGTGGTGGACATCCACGCCGAGGCCACGAGCGAGAAGGTGGCCCTGGGCTGGCACCTGGACGGCCGGGTGAGCGCCGTCGTCGGCACCCACACCCACGTGCAGACGGCGGACGAGCGCGTCCTCCCGCAGGGGACGGCCTACCTCTCCGACGCCGGGATGACCGGCCCCTCGGACTCGGTCATCGGGATCAGGACCTCGATCGCCGTGGGGAAGTTCCTGACGGGCGTCCCCGTCCGGCTGGAGGCCGCCGAGGGGGCGGGGATGCTGAACGGCGCCCTGGTGGAGGTGGATTCCGCCACGGGCCGGGCCGCCTCCATCGAGCGGATCCTCATCCGGGAGGGGAGCTAGTTGCCGAACCTTGGTGTGGTGGTCACCCGTGCCGGATGCGGCGCTTCACCCTCTCCCTCTAGGAGAGGGCCGGGGTGAGGGTGCTGGGGGGCGCCGATACTTTTCCCTCACCCCTCATCCAGGGGGAGATGGGCGCGGCGGCACAGGCGACGCATCGGCAAGCTTTGCCCGCCGCATGAAAAATGAGCTCGGATTGCGCGGCTAGGGCTTGCCGTTCCGGCTGGAGACCTGCCGGCGGAGGGCGACCAGCTGCTCCTTCTCGCCGCGCTCGGCGAGGAAGCCCGCCAGCCGCTCGAGCCGTTCCCGGCAGGAGAGGCTCTCGAGCATCGCCTGCTTCAGGGGGAGAGGGAGCCGGACGATGGCGGCGGCGAGGAAGGAGAGGCGGGCGGGGTCGGCCAGGAGCTCACCGGCCGGCAGGGTCTGGCGCTCCTTCTCCTCCAGGCCCTCCCACACCCGGCGGGCGAGTTCCAGAGGGGGCGCCTCCTCGGGGAGGTCCTTGAGCGGCTGGACTTCCCCGGTGAAGTAGGGGCGATTCTCGAAGAGCCGGAGGATCTCGAAGCGCATCTCCCCGCACGTGAGGATGTTCATCCGGCCGTCGGGAAACTTCTCCAGGAGCCGCGCGACGCGAGCCGTGCAGCCGATCTTGCGGATGCCGTCCGCCTCGGCCAGCACCACCCCGAAGGGCCGGTTTCCCTCCATGCACTCCCCGATCATCAGCTTGTAGCGCTCCTCGAAGATGTGCAGGGGAAGGGGCTCCTCCGGGAGGAGGACGGCCTGGAGCGGGAAGAGGGGCAGGCGAGGGTCCTTCATCCCGGGAGTGTACCCCGAAGGGGGGCGCTTGGGGAGGCGCGGGGGGCCTTTCCGCCCGCTGATGCGGCCGGGCCGGCGGTGTATACTGGCCGTGGCTGGGAAGACCCATCAACAGGAATTTTTGGCTCAACCCGGGCCTTCCCGGGGCGGGCCGACGGCAGGAAAACCATGAGCCACGCATCGCCTCAGACCCCCCGTTCCCTGGCCGCCGCGGCGGAGACTCCCCGTAACGGCTTCGCCACCCTCTCGGGAATTCCCCTCAAGCCCTGCTACGGGCCCGGGGACGCCCCGGAGGCGGTTTCGGCGGAGCGGCCGGGGGAGTTTCCTTTCACCCGGGGGATTCACCCGGACATGTACCGGGGCCGCCTGTGGACCATGCGGCAGTACGCCGGCTTCGGGACGGCCAAGGAGAGCAACGCCCGCTACCGCTACCTCCTGGGCCAGGGGCAGATGGGCATCTCGGTCGCCTTCGATCTCCCCACCCAGATCGGCTACGACCCCGATCATCCCCTGGCCCTGGGCGAGGTGGGGAAGGTGGGTGTCTCCATCTGCTCCATCGAGGACATGGAGATGCTCCTCGAGGGCATCCCCCTCGACCGCATCTCGACCTCGATGACCATCAACGCGACGGCCGCCGTCCTCCTCTGCCTCTACGTCGCCGTGGCGGAGAGCCGAGGCATCCCGGCGGAGGCGCTCCGGGGGACCGTCCAGAACGACATCCTCAAGGAGTACATCGCGCGCGGGACCTACATCTTCCCGGCCGAGCCCAGTCTCCGGCTCATCACCGACACCATCGCCTTCTGCCGGGAGCGCGTGCCCAAGTGGAACGCCATCTCGATCAGCGGCTACCACATCCGCGAGGCGGGGGCGACGGCGGTGCAGGAGGTGGCCTTCACCCTGGCCGATGCCGTCGCCTACGTCGAGGCCTGCCGGGCCGCCGGGCTGGACGTGGACCACATCGGCCGGCAGCTCTCCTTCTTCTTCAACGTCCACAATCACTTCCTCGAGGAGGTGGCGAAGTTCCGGGCGGCGCGGCGCCTATGGGCACGCATCATGCGGGAGCGCTTTGGCGCCCGCACCGACGACGCCTGCAAGCTCCGCTTCCACGCCCAGACGGCCGGTAGCGCCCTCACGGCGCAGCAGCCCTGGAACAACGTGGTGCGGGTGTCGCTTCAGGCGCTGGCGGCGGTCCTGGGGGGGGCGCAGTCCCTCCACACGAACTCCATGGACGAGGCGCTGGCCCTGCCCACGGAGGAGGCGGTCCGCCTCGCCCTGCGCACTCAGCAGCTCATCGCCGAGGAGACGGGGGTGACCGGGACGGCCGACCCCTTCGGGGGTGCCTACGCCGTGGAAGCCCTGACGGAGGAGATCGAGCGGCGCGCGGAGGAGATCATCGTCCAGATCGACCGGATGGGCGGTATGCTCCTGGCCATCGAGCGGGGGTGGGTCCAGCGCCAGATCCAGGAAAGCGCCTACGCCGCCCAGCGATCGGTGGACAGCGGGGAGATCACCGTAGTGGGGGTGAACCGCTACGCCTCGGAGGGCGAGGCGCCCATCCCCACGCTCCAGCTGCGGCCCGAGGTGGAGGCCGAGCAGCGCGAGCGGCTGGCCCGCCTGCGCGCCGGGCGGGACGCCGCCGCCGTCTCCGCCCGGCTGGTCGAGCTCGGGAAGGCCGCCCGGGGGAGAGAGAACCTGCTGCCCTTCATCCTGGAGGCCGTGAAGGCCCGGGCCACCGTCGGGGAGGTCTCCGACGCCCTGCGCTCGGTCTTCGGCCTGTACCGGGAACAAGTGGTTGTCTAGCCCCCTCCTCTCGCTCCAGCCGCCGGCCCGGGGGGGAAGCTGGCTCGTCCGGCAGGGGGCGGATTGTCCGCCCGGCCGCACATGGAGACATGGGTAATATGACCGGAAGCGAAATCCGGCGGGCTTTCCTGGAGTACTTCCAGGAGAAGGGCCACCGCATCGTCCGCAGCTCGCCGCTGGTGCCCCAGAACGACCCGACGCTCCTGTTCACGAACGCGGGGATGGTCCAGTTCAAGGATGTCTTCACGGGGCTGGAGCGCCGCGACTACACCCGGGCCACGAGCTCCCAGAAGTGCCTCCGGGTGAGCGGCAAGCACAACGACCTGGAGAACGTGGGCCGCACCGCCCGCCACCACACCTTCTTCGAGATGCTCGGCAACTTCTCCTTCGGGGACTACTTCAAGGAGAAGGCCATCGAGTACGCCTGGGAGCTCCTCGTCGGCCGCCTGGGGCTGGACGGGGACCGGATGTGGATCACCGTCTTCCGGGAGGACGACGAAGCGGCCGATCTCTGGCGGCGCCTCGTGGGGGTACCCCCGGAACGCATCGTCCGCCGGGACGAGAAGGACAACTTCTGGGCCATGGGGGACACCGGCCCCTGCGGGCCATGCTCCGAGCTCATCTACGACCAGGGCCCCCACATCGCCGGCGGGGCCCCCGGCAGCGGGGCCGACGAGGACGGGGACCGCTACCTGGAGCTCTGGAACCTCGTCTTCATGCAGTTCGACCGCGACGCCTCGGGCAAGCTCGTCCCTCTCCCCAAGCCCTCGGTGGACACCGGGATGGGCCTGGAGCGGCTGGCCGCCGTCCTCCAGAAGCGGACGAGCAACTTCCACACCGACCTCCTCATGCCCGTCATCCGCTTCGCCGAGGAGCGCTGCGGCAAGGCCTACCACGAGAAGCCCGAGGGGCCCGACGTCTCCTACCGCGTCATCGCCGACCACGCCCGGGCGGTGAGCTTCCTCGTGGCGGACGGCGTCCTCCCCGGCAACGAGGGGCGGGGCTACGTGCTCCGCCGCATCGCGCGCCGCGCCCTCCGGCACGGGCGGATGCTCGGGATTATGGATCCCTTCCTCCACCAGGCGGCGGGGGTGGTGGCCGAGATGATGGGGGAGGCCTTCCCGGAACTGCGCGAGAGCCGGAACTACATCTCCCGGGTGGTCCTCTCCGAGGAAGAGCGCTTCTCCCACACCCTGGCCCAGGCCCAGCCGCGCATGGACGAGCTTTGCGAGAAGACGAAGGCCCGGGGGGCCTCCACGGTCCCCGGCGAGGAGGTCTTCGTCCTCCTCGACACCTACGGCTATCCCTGGGACCTGGCAGTCGAGACCGCCGCCTACCACGGCCTAGGCGTCGACGAGCCGGCTTTCGAGGCCGCCATGGACCTCCAGCGCGAGCGGGCCCGGGCGCACTGGAAGGGCTCGGGCGAGGCGGCGGTGGCCCGGGTGTGGCATGAGCTGCGGGAGGCGGCCGGCCCCACCGCCTTCCTGGGGTACGACCACCTCGAGGCCTGGGCGAAGGTCCAGGGGGTGGTGCGCGGGGGCGGGCGCGTCAAGAAGGCGGGGGTGGGGGAGGAGGCCGAGGTGCTCCTCTCGCGGACGCCCTTCTACGGCGAGTCCGGCGGCCAGGAGGGCGACCGGGGCCGCCTCGTCTGGCCCGAGGGCGCGGCCGAGGTGCTCGACACCCAGAAGCCCCTGCCGGACCTTTACGTCCACCGCGTGAGGGTGGAGCGCGGGGTCCTGGCCGAGGGGCAGGAGGTCGAGGCCCGGGTGGACGCCGAGCGGCGCGGGGCGCTCCGCCTCAACCACACGGCGACGCACCTGCTCCAGTACGCGCTCCGGCAGGTGCTGGGCGACCACGTGAAACAGGCGGGCTCGCACCTCTCGCCCGAGCGCCTCCGCTTCGACTACACCCACTTCGCCCCCCTCACCCCGCGGGAGAAGGAGGCGATCGAGGACATCGTCAACCGCCGCATCCGGGAGAACGCCCGGGTCTCGACCGCCGTCATGCCCATCGACGAGGCGCTCTCCTCGGGGGCCACCGCCCTCTTCGGGGAGCGCTACGGGGAGCAGGTGCGGGTGGTCTCGGTGGGGGACTTCAGCAAGGAGCTCTGCGGGGGCACCCACGCCTCGGCCGCCGGGGACATCGGCTTCTTCCGCATCCTCCACGAGGGCAGCGTGGCCTCGGGCGTGAGGCGCATCGAGGCGGCCACGGGGGAGGGGGCGCTGCGCCACACGCGGAAGGAGCTGGGCGTCCTGGCCGAGATCGGGGAGCTGACCAAGGCGCCCCCGCTCGAGGAGGCCGTCCGGGTGCGCCGCCTCGCGGAGCGGGTGAAGGCCCTCGAGCGCGAGGTGCGCCAGCTCCGCGAGAGGCGCTCGAGCGACGAGGCGGGCGGCCTCGCCGCCGAGGCCCGGGAGGTGAACGGGGTGAAGGTGCTGGCCGCCCGGCAGGACGGGCTCGGCCCGGATGAGCTGCGCCAGGCCGTCGACGCCGCCCGGGGCAAGCTCAAGAGCGGCGTGGCCGTACTCATCTCGGTCACGGACGGGAAGGTGGCCATCGCGGCCGGGGTGACAAAGGACCTCGTCCCGCGCATCCACGCGGGCAACCTGGTCCGCGACGTGGCCGCCCGGGTGGGGGGCAAGGGGGGCGGCCGCCCCGACTTCGCCCAGGCGGGGGGGAAGGACCCCGAGAAGGTCGACGAGGCCCTGGCCGCCGTGCCGGAGCTGATCGCGAAGATGGCCTAGACGGCCTGCTGGGCCACCGGAGGATACTCTTGGCAACGGTTCTCGAGGCCGGCCCGGCCGCGCCCGCGCGCGCCCACCGGCGGAACATCTCGCTCCTCGTCTTCGCCCACATGGCGAACGACGCGTATCACGGGTTCCTGTCGCCCCTCATGCCGCTGCTGGCCCAGAAGCTGCAGCTCTCGCTCAGCATGGTGGGCCTGCTGTCCTCGGCCCACGGCATCACGGCCGATATGGGCCAGCTCCTCTTCGGCTATTTCGCCGACCGGCTCCGCAAGGGCTGGCTCATGGCGCTGGGGCCCCTGCTGGGGGCGCTGCTGGCCCTCATGTTCTTCATGCCGAACTTCTGGGCGCTCTTCGGCCTCCTCCTGATCGGAGGGGTGGGGTCGGCCTGCTTCCATCCCGTGGCCTCGGTGCTGGCCAGCGAGTCCGCCGGGAGGCGCCGCGGCCTGGGCGTCTCTCTCTACATCTCGGGCGGCCGGCTGGGGACAGCCGCGGGGGCGGCGACCGCCACCTTTCTGGTCACCCGGTACGGCCCCGAGGGGGTCATCTACGGCGCGGTTCCTGGCCTCGTCTTCGGTCTCTTTCTCCTCTTCTTCTCGCCGCCCTTCCGGGGGAGCGCGAGCCTCGCCCACCCGAGCCTCGCCGAGACGTTCAAGTCGCTGCGGCTGGTGTTCCGCCCGCTGGCCCGCCTCTGGATTGTGAGCCTCTGCCGCACCTCCGTGACGATGACGGTGAACGCCTTCGTCCCCTTGTTCATCGTCTCGACGGGCGGGACGGTCGCCCAGGGCGGGCGGACCGTCACCCTGCATCTCCTGGCCGCCACCGCCGGCGGGATCTTCGGCGGCCACCTTTCCGACCGGATGGGGAGGCGCTTCGTGACCATCGCCTCGATCATGCTGGGGACGCCCCTGATCGTCCTGGCGTTCTTCCTGCCCGATCCGCTGCGGACGCTGGCCTTCATGGGTGCGGGCGCGGCCTTCTACGGCTCGATGGGGGTGTCCGTCACCTACGCCCAGGAGATCGCCCCGGCGCACGCGGCGCTCGTGAGCAGCTTCATGCTGGGCGCCATGTGGTTCGTGGCGAGCGGGAGCATGGTGGCGGTGGGGGCGCTGTCGGACGCCTTCGGGCTGGCCGCGGCGCTGCCCGTCTACTGCGCCACCGTGGGCGGGATCGGGACGATCCTCTCCTTCGGCCTCCCCCGGTTCAAGTAGCCGCCGAGGAGAATCCGATGCAAGAGGGCCGCACGCCGGAGGGTTTTCTCCAGCTCAAGGTGGAGCGGGACATCGCCGAGGAGATGGCGAACACGCTCGGCCGGATCGGGCGGGAGTTCGCGCGGCGCCGGGAGGAGGCCTGGCGGGCCTTCCAGGCGCTCGGGGCGTGCCCCGCCGGGGCGGGGGAGCGCCGGGCCGCCCTGGAGCGGGACCTGCAGGCAGCGCTCGACCACGCGGAGCGCTACCGCTACTTCCTCATCGTCCAGCGCGAGGCGATGGGCCTTCGGGATCACGCCGAGGTGGCGCGGAAGTTCCCCCTGCCGGAGGTCCCCGGCCGCACCCCCGCGCCGGGAGACCCGGCTAGCCCTCGTGTTGCTTGGCCCGGAGGCTTTTCACGAGCTCTTCGTAGGAAGAGCGCCGGAGGATGGACTGGAACTGATCGCGGTAGTTCCTGACCAGCCGGTTGCCCTCGATCGTCACGTCGTAGACCTGCCAGCCGGCGTCCTTCTTGTGCAGGCTGTAGCGAATGGGGACTTCCTGTTTCTTCGAGGACACGATGGTGTCCACGGTGGCATAGCTCTTGTCCACCCGCTCGCCGGTGTAGCGGACGGTTTCGTCGGTGTAGAGCTCGATCTTCCCGATGTAGGTCCGCTCGACCAGGTTGCTGAAGAGATCGACAAATTCCTTCCGCTGCTCCGGCTTGAGCTTGTTCCAATGGGCGCCGAGGGCGCTCCGGGCCATGGCCTCGAAATCGAACGCCTTCATGATGATCGATCGGATCTTCGTCCGGCGCTCCTCCTTTTTCTCCTTGAGCGCCGAATCCCGGAGGACGGCGATCACCTGCTCCACCCGGACCTTGAGCTGGTCGGTGGGCTCGCCCGCCCAGGCCGCGGCCGAAAAGACGAAGAGGGCCGCGAGCAGCGGCGCGAGAACAATCCTGAATCTGCGGCCGATCATGGTATCGGTTCCCCCTTGAAAGCGGCCCGGGCGCCCGTGCCCGGCTACTTGACCTTCCCATAGATGAACTGCCCGATGATCTTCTCGATGTCGACGGGCGGTTCCGTCTCCCGGATGCGGCCTCCGGACGGGATGACCTTCTCCCCGCCCCCCGGGCTGAGGCTGACGTACTTGTCGCCCAGTATCCCTTTGGTGCGGATCGAAGCGATGGTGTCCTCGGCGAGCTTCACGCTCGGCTTCAGGCGGAGGGTGATCACCGCCTCGCTGTCCTCCAGGCCGATGGCGGCCACCTGGCCCACCTGAACCCCGGCGATCTCGACGGTGGAGCCCTCCCTCAGGCCGGTGACGCTGGCGAAGCGGGCGGTCACCTCGTAGCCGGACGGGACTAGGTTCACCCCGCCCAGCTGGATCGAGAGATACCCGAGGGCGGCCAGCCCCGCGAGCACGAACGTCCCCACGATCAGCTCGATCCGCCGCTCTGACAAGGCTTTGTCCCCCTCAAAAGACCATCGAGGTCAGGAAATAGTCGGTCACGAGGATGAGCACCGAGGAGAGGACGACGGCCGACGTCGTCGCGCGGCCCACTCCCTCGGCGCCGTGCCCGCAGGTGTACCCCTCGTAGCAGCAGATCCACGTCACCAGGAGGCCGAACGCGAGCGACTTCTCCAGCCCTCCCGTGATGTCCGCCATCTCGACCTTCGCCTGCATCTCCCCGAAATAGACCCCGCTGCTCAGGCCGAGGAGCTTCACCCCGACGAAGTAGCCCCCAAAGATGCCCACCACGTTGAACATCGAGGCGAGCAGCGGGAACGTCAGAACCCCGGCCAGCAGGCGGGGAGAGGAGAGCCGCTGGATGGGATTCACGGCCATGCTCTTGAGGGCGTCCACCTGTTCCGTGATGACCATGATCCCGATCTCGGCGGTCATGGCCGACCCCGCCCGGCCCGCCACCACGAGGGCGGTGAGGACCGGCCCCAGCTCCCGGATGAGGCTCAGCGCGACGGCCGGCCCCAGCAGGCTCTCGGAGCCGAACTTCTGCAGGGTGTAGAAGGCCTGGAGCGCGAGCACCATTCCGGTGAACAGGCCGGTGAGCACGACGATGGAAACCGAACCGGCCCCGATGGACCGCATCTGCCGGAGCAGGAGCCGGAACCGGTAGGGGGGGAGGAGAAGCCATCCGAGGGAGGCTCCCAGAAAGATCCCCATCCGGCCGGCTTCGGCGGTGGTATCCAGGGCGCGCCGTCCGAGAAGCCTCACGCCTTGCAGTGCGACGGGATCCGGTTCCATTTTTTCCGGATTCCCCCCGGCGAACGATGATTCCTGGCCCGGCGCCCGCTCGTGCCATGCGCTTTTGGGATACATGGACCTCGGCGGCTGAAAAAATACAATCTCTAGTGTATCTTTCTTCGACGCCCGATGGCAACGGCGCCTCTTTTCCCTTCCCGAAGGGGTTTCGATGCAGACCGGCCGCGCCCCGGCCCCCGTGTCCCGCTATCTGGAACTAGGGGTCCGAATCCACTGGGACGAATTCTCCCAGATCACCGCCGTGGTGCTGTTGCTGTATCTCCCGCTCGCGTTCCTGGCCCTCCTGCTTCAGCCCTCCCTGCAGTCGATTCTGCGGCCCGGGGCGGGGGACGCGCTTGTCCTCGTCCCGCGCATGCTGCTGGCCCAGCTCCTGCTCCGCCTGATGCAGGCGTTCATCTTCATCCTGCTGATCCTCCGCCTCGACGCGCAGCGCCGGGGCGGGGGAGACGCCTGGGACCTGAGCGAGGCCTCCAGCCGCCTGTGGCAGGTGGCGCGGGTGGACCTGGCCTATGCCTTCGGCCTCCAGGGCCTGGCGGTGCTGACCCTGTGGGTTTCGGCGGGGGCGCTGAGCTTCCTCCTGGGGGACGGGCCGCTCATCTTCCCGGCTTCAATCTCGATCACCGCCTTCGCGGTCCTCCCGCCCGCCATCCGGTACTATTTCTGCGCCTTCGCCGCGCTCCTGCACCGGGACGGCTTCCGGGCCGCGTTCCGGCGGTCGGCCGCGGCGTCCGCGGGCGCGGAGAAGCCGGTCGTCCTTCTCGTGCTCGCCTACCTCGGGGCGTGGTTCGTCCTCTGGCAGCTCGTGCACGGCCTCTTCGGCGGGACGGGTTTCGGGCAGCTCATCCTGCAGGCGGGGATCATGGTGACGTCGGTGTCCTACTTCTTCGCCGGCTACAACCTTTACCTCGACCTCGCCCCTCCGCTGCCGGGCGAGGGCGGGGAGGGTGCGGCGGGGGAGGCGGGCCGGGCCCTTCCCCTGCCGCCGGGCGGGAATTAGCCGGCAGGCATTGCGCGCCAGAAGACGCGGCATGATTGCCGGGCCGCCTAGTCCCCGGCCTGGATCTCGAAGGTGAGCCCGTCGTAGGCCATCTCGACGCCGGGGGGCAGCTTCGCGTTCGTCTCGTGGTATTCCAGTTCGTAATTGGTGTGGGTGAAGTAGGTCCGCTCGGGCCGCAGCTCGCGCACGACTCCGAGGGCCTGCTCCACGGTGAAGTGGGAGGGGTGCTCCCGGTGCCGCAGGGCGTCGAGGATGAGCACCCGCACCCCCTCCAGCGCCCGCATCGACGCCTTGGGGATGGCGTTGCAGTCGGTGGCGTAGGCGAAGTCGCCGATGCGGAGGCCCATCACCCGGATGCCGCCGTGCTCGAGCTCGATGGGCCGCACCCGGAACCCCCCCGCCTCGAACGGGCGCCCCGCCACCTCGTGGAGGGTGAGCTGGGGCTTGAAGCCCTGGTAGTCGGGAGTTTCGCCGAAGATGTAGCTGAAGTTGCGCCGCAGGACGGCGGCCGTGTCGGGGTAGGCGTAGCAGGGGATGGTGCGCTTCATCAGGAAGTTGAAGACGCGCAGGTCGTCGATCCCGTGGGTGTGGTCGGCGTGGTGGTGGGTATAGACGACGGCGTCCACCCGGCGGAGCCCGTGGCGCAGGGCCTGCTCGCGGAGGTCCGGGCCCGTGTCCACGAGAAGGCCCGTCCCATCCCCCTCGATGAAGATGCTCGGCCGCAGCCGCTTGTTGCGCGGGTCGTCCGAGAGGCAGACGGGATCGGTGCAGCCGATGGCCGGGACCCCGGTGGAGGTGCCGCACCCCAGGACGATGACGCGCGCTCCCGCGCTCATGCAACGGCCTCGGCCAGCGCCTTGGCCGCATCCTCCACGTCCTTCCGGCTCACGTCCAAGTGGGTGACGGCGCGCATGTGGGCCGGGCCGAAGGTCGAGAGCGCGGCCCCGCGCTCCATCAGGCGGGCGTTCACCTCATCGGCCGTCCTCCCCGACTCGGAGACGTCGAGGAAGACGATGTTGGTGGGGGTCGTGGGGAAGGCGTGCCGCACCCCGGGGATTCCCGCGGTGAGCTCGGCGAAGCGCTGGGCGTTCGCGTGGTCCTCCGACAGACGCCCGGCGTGGTGGTCGAGCGCGTAGAGACCCGCCGCCGCCAGGATGCCCGCCTGCCGCCAGCCCCCGCCCAGGATCTTGCGGATGCGCCGCGCCTTCTGGATGAAGGCCCGGCCCCCGATGAGCACCGAGCCAACGGGGCAGCCCAGCCCCTTCGAGAGGCAGAAGGAGAGGGAGTCGCACTGGCCGCCCCACTCCAGGGGCGGGATGCCGGAGGCCGCCACGGCGTTGAAGATGCGCGCCCCGTCCATGTGGAGGGGGACCCCGCGCCCGAGGGAGAGCGCGCGCAGCTCCTTCATCCGCTCCAGGGGAAAGACTTGCCCGCCGCCGGCGTTGTGGGTGTTCTCGATCCAGATGAGGGCGGTGTGCGGCCCCAGGCCCATCTCGGGCCGGAGGACCGCTTCGGCGTCGCGGCGGGCATAGACTCCCCGGTCGGCCGGCACGAACGCGAACTGGATTCCCGAGATGAGGGAGGGAGCCCCGGCCTCGCTGCGGAAGGGATGGCACTTGGCGTCGGCGACGATCTCGTCCCCGGGCTGGGAGTAGGCCTTGATGGCGATCTGGTTGGCCTGGGTGCCGGAGGGGACGAAGAGGGCGGCCTCCTTGCCGAAGATGCCCGCCGCGCGCTCCTGGAGGGAGTTGACGGTGGGGTCCTCGCCGAAGAGGTCGTCGCCCACCTCGGCGCGCATCATGGCCTCGCGCATCGGGGGCGTGGGGCGGGTGACGGTGTCGCTTCTCAAGTCAATGAATCGGCGTGGCACGGCGGAAGGGCCTCTCAGGAAGCGGGTTCGGCGTATTCGGCTTCCCTGAACTGCTCCACCGCCCGGTAGACCTTCTTCTTGACGAAGATGTCCACCAGCTCCGGATCTAGATGCTGGTCCTTCACCTCGAACTTGAGGATCTGGATGGCCTTCTCCAGGGGAGCGGCCTTCTTGTAGGGGCGATCCGTGGCGGTGAGGGCGTCGAAGATGTCGCATACGCACATGATCTTGGCCTGAAGGACGATCTCCTCTTCCTTCAGGTGCCGGGGATATCCGGTCCCGTTCAGCTTCTCGTGGTGGCCGTGGGCGATCTCGGGCACGCCCCGGAGCGCCCGGGTCCACGGGATCTGGACGAGGAAGTCGTAGCTGTGGACGACGTGGGACTCGATCTCCTTGCGCTCCTCCTCCGTCAGGTTCCCCCGGCGGAGAGCGAGGCACTTGAGCTCGTTGGGGGTGAGGTAGGGCTTCTCCGTCCCGTCGAAGTCACGATAGGTGATCTCCCCGAGCTTCATCAGGCCGTCGAAGTCCCCGTCCGGCATCATGGTGGGGACGTCGGAGCGGACGATCAGGCTCAGGTAGTGGTCCACCTCGGCCAGCCTGGCGTTCATCTCCCCGCGCTGTTTCTCCACCTCATCCCGCTTTCCGGCGAGGGCGAGCTCGAGCATCCGTTCCTGGTACTCGGCCTGGATGGTCCGCTTGATGACGGCGAAGCGGTTCTTCACTACCTCCATCTCCATCGGGTAGAGCTTGTTCGCCTTCTGGAGCACGTGCTCGCGGACGCCGATCTTGCCGAAGTCGTGCAGGAAGCCCGCGTAGCGAAGCTCCTTCATCTGCTCCTCGGTGAAGAGCGTCTCGGCGTAGCGGCCCTCGGTCGTCTCGCTCACGGCGTGGGCGAGCGCGCAGGTGAGCTCCGTGACGCGCTCGGAGTGGCCGGACGTGATCGGGTCCCGCTGCTCGATCGCGTGGACCGAGGCCTTGACCAGCCCCTCGAAGGTCCGCTCGAGGCTCTCGATCAGCATGCTGTTCTCCAGGGCCACGGCGGCCTGGCTGGCCAGGGAGGAGACCAGGTGCTCGACCGCGTGGTCGAAGGGCACGACGTGCCGCTCGGCCGCCTCGGGCGTCGGGATCAGGATGTCGGCCGAGGGCTTGGCGTTGATCAGCTGCAGGACGCCCGTGATCTCGTTGTTATGGTCGCGCATCGGCACCACGAGCATGGACTTGCTCCGGTAGCCCACGCTTTGGTCGAAGGACTTGTTGACCGAGTATTCGACCCCAGGCGGCAGGTCGTACACGTCCGGGATGTTGAGCGTCCCACCCGTCACGGCGACGTAGCCGGAGATGCTCGTCTTGGTGGCGGGCATGATGAACTGCTTGAAGGGGATGCGCTTCGAATCGTTCTGGGTGTGCACGAAACGGAGGTTCCTCTTCCCGTCGCTGGTTTCCTCCACCAGATAGAGGCTCCCCGCGTCGGCGTTGGTGAGCTCCCGGCTGTGGGTGAGGATCATGTCGAGGAGGCGGTAGTGGTTCTGCTCCGCCGAGAGGGCGATTCCGATCTGGGTCAGCTTGTCCAAGTTCCGGGTGAGGAGGCCCCGGTGGTGGCGCTCGATATGGGCCGAGCGCTGGAGGGCCGCGTGCCAGAAGGCCCCCCGCAAGGCGAGCATGAGGGCCGTCTCCTGGACGGGGCACTGGAGCACGCCCGAGACGTGGGGCGGAAGCTCTCCCGAGGGCATCCCCGCCAGGCCGGACGGGATGACGCGGATGATCGAGGCCGGGGTCGTCTCGGCGGAGAAACGCTCCAGCCCGGGGAGCCCGTTCTCGCCCGCCAAGCGGTCATCGAGGAGGATGACGTTGAGCGCGTCCTGGGCCGGCTCGATCGCCTCCAGCGAGGGAACCTCGTGGAGCACGAAGCCCTGGCCCTCGAGCTGCCCCCGCCACTCCTGGAGCGGAAGGGCGGGGGAGTGGTACACCACCTTCGCGAGCTGGGGAAGATCAGCGGAGAGGTTCATCCGCTTTCTCCCTTCTGCCCCTGCGTGGGACTGCGCCCGCCGGAGGCGGACCTAGCTCGGGAAGCGGAAGAGGCGGCCGTTTTCCCGAATAAGCCACGGATTATCCCTTTATTTATACCCCCCGCCTTCGCGGTTGCCAAATCGGTTCTCGGGCGCCGGAAAGCTAGGTCGGGCCGGGGGAAGAAGAGGAGGAAGGATGGCCGAGGGACCCTTCCCGCCCGGGCACCGTGTCCGGGCGCGGCGCTACCAGATGCAGCGGCTGGGGCTGGGGCTGGCCGCCTCCGCCGTGGAAGCCGGAGCCGTCCTGGCCGTCCTCTCCCTTGCGCCGCGGGGGGGCTGGCCGATGCCGCATGCCCCGGCTTTCATCTCGGGGATGGTCTATTTCGCGCTCCTGGCGCTCCTGCGCGAGGCGGTCTCTTTCCCGCTGGACTACCTGGCCGGCTACCGGCTGCCCCGCCGCGAGGGCCTCTCGACCGAGACGCTGGGCGGGTGGCTCCTCGACCGGGCCAAAGGGATGCTGCTCCTCCTGGCCATCGGGGGCCCGGCGGCCGGGGCCTTCGTGGCCGTCATGGCGGCCCGCCCGCAGGACTGGTGGTGGCTCGCCGCCGGGCTGGGGATTCTCCTGGGAGGGGCCCTCACCCTCATCGGGCCGGTCGTGCTGGCCCCCCTGTTCTTCCGCTTCAAGCCGCTGGAGGACCCCGGCCTCCGGGAGCGCCTGGAGGGCCTCCTCGCCCGGACGGGGGCCCGGGTGCGGGGCGGGGTGTGGGAGATGGACCTGAGCCGCAAGAGCCGGGCCGCCAACGCCGCCCTGGTGGGCTGGGGGCCCTCCCGCCGGGTGGTGCTCTCGGACACCCTGCTCGATTCCTCTCCGGAGGAGATCGAGGCCGTGCTCGCCCACGAGATCGCCCACCACGTGGGGCGGCATATCCCGCGGCTGCTCCTGGCGCGGGCGGCGGCCCTGGCGGCGGGGCTGTTCCTCGTCCAGAAGGTCCTGGAGCATCCGGGGTGGCACGCCTGGGCGGGCATCCCCCCCGTCCCGCCCGGGGAGCCCGCCGCGATCGCCGCCGCCTGGCTGCTGCTCGGGCTGTGGGGGATGCTCCTCGCGCCCGCGACGCTCGCCCACGCGCGCCGGCTGGAGTACTGGTGCGACGCCTTCGCCGTCCGCCATACGGGGTCGGGCGAGGGGATGGCCTCCGCCCTGGAGAAGCTCTGCCTCAAGAACCTGGCGGACCCCTGTCCGCCCCGCTGGGTGGTGGCGCTGTTCCATTCCCACCCGCCGCTGGGAGAGCGTATCCGCCGCGCCCGGAGGGGCGGGAGCGCCTAGCGCCGCCCGCCCGGCCAGGTCAGAAACGGCATGTTCACCACGATCCCCGAATCCTCGACCGTGATTTCCCCCTTTTTAGCGCCTCCTTCACTTCGGTGACCGGCTTCTGGAGGCAGCCTTCTTCGTCTCTCACTAATTGACCTTTACCGGACCGGCCTCTCCGGGCCCCGGCCCCGGAACCGATCGATGAACGCGGCCGCCGCTTTCGAGTCGAATTCAGCCAGTTGGAGTTTCTTCGTCCACGCCGTCAGGATGACCACCCGTCCCAGGCCCGGCTTCGGCGTGACGACCAAACCCGCCCACGGGTCGGCGTAATGGCTCGCCCACTCCCTCAGCCTTTGCATCGCCTCCCGGCCGGGGTCGTCGTAATAGATGACGATACTTCCATGCTCCAGCGCATGGACCAAGTTTCCGGGGAGCTGCGGGCTCTCGTAGAAACCGGGGGATGTGGCGACCGGATAGTGCGACCCTGAGGTGGGCGGATCCGTCCGGTAAAACATCGGTGAGCCTTGCGAGACATGCTCGTTTCCCTCGCTGGCGAGGGACTCGATCTTGCTCAAAGCCCCTTGGCCCTGCGCAGCCTGCCGCTGGAAAGTCGTCTCCCCTTCGTCCCAGTCCCACCATGACCACCACAGGAGCGCTATGCCAATGCAGAAGATCGCGGAGAGGATGATCTTCCAGCGGGTGAGGCCCCAAAGGCGGGCCCTCCCTCGCCCTTTTGGGACAGGGTTTTTATTCTTCCTGCCCTTTGAGCGTGGCACCTCATATCTCCATATCTCTCAATGACACAAAAGACGTTTTCCTCCGCGCCTGCTGCACAACGACATTAAGAACAGGCGAAAGTGCCTATCGATTCCTCACCGTTTCCCGCCCGGCCAGGTCAGGAACGGCATGTTCACCACGATCCCCGAATCCTCGACCGTGATTTCCCCCTTTCTCATCGCTTCCTTCACCTCGGCGGCCGATTTCTGGAGGCGGGCCGCTTTCTCGTCCTTCCAGGCTACCAGGGCCACCTTCCGGAGCGGCCGGTATCCAGCCTGCCCGGGCGGGTTCTCGAACACGTCGGGCTGGAAGCCCAGGGGGCCGCGGGGGCCCTCGGGCTTCAAGCCGTTCTTATAGACGTACACGCGGGCCAGGTTCTCCCCGGGCACTCGGGCGAGGGAGGGGACGTGCAGGACGGGCGAGCCCATCATGTCCGTCAGGAGCTTGGCGATCTTGGGATCCGAGGCTTCGGTGTGGATGAAAAGAATTTCCCGGCCCTCGCTGTAGCCCGTCACCGGCGGGACGACGGGGGCGCCCGCGGGGGCCTTCATGCTCCCGGTCGGGGCGGACGCGGGCTGGACATAGAAGCCGACGGCGTAGCCCGTGAGCGCCACAGCGGCCATCAGTGCGAAAAGGGGAAGGCGGCTCACGTCTTGCCTCCTCTGGGATGAATGAATCTTCTCTCTCCTGGCGTCAGCCCCGCGGCGGAAGGCCACGCCAGCCGATCCAGATGCTCCAGGCGCCCACCAGCACCAGGAACACCCCCGCCCACAAGGGTGCCCGGGCCGAGTGGCGCCCCAGGCGGATGAGCCAATCGGAGGCACGCCGGGAGGCCGCGATAACGAGAAATGGGGCGGAGAGAGCGACTCCGAAGAGGGACATCGAGATGAACCCCTTCCCCACGCCGGCCAGGCCCGCCTGCCCCAGGAGGGCCAGGAACAAGGGGGTGGCGCAGATCGGGGCGCTCAGGCCGAAGACGGCCCCCATCGGCAGCGCCAAGCCTGATTTCCTTTGAAGCCAAGCCAAGTCGCCCACCGGCAAGGTGAATCCCCCGAAATGGACACTCAAGGCCAGAATCCCCAGCAGGACGTACAGCGCCCCCAGCCCCGCGCTGTACAGATAAACCCCCGCCGCGAAGGAGCGGCCCAGCCAAGCCACCCCGGCGCCCAGGAGCCCGAGAAAAAGCGCCCGGCTCAGGACGAAGGCCGCGGCCTGGCCGAGTTGCTCCGCTAGGGGCCGGCCCCTCAGGTAGGCCAGGAACACGAAATTCGCCCCCATCGAGCAGGGCTCGACGAAGCCGAGGAGGCCGAAGGCCAAGGGAATGGCCCCGAAGCGGAACAGCTCTTCCACGTCCTACTCCCTCCACGGCGAGATCACAGAAGCTCCACCTTGTCCGAAATGGCATACCGGGTGCATCCCAGCCGCCACCTTTGGTGCTCTCACGAACCTGGACCCGGAACCAAGTCGGCCGTGACATCGTAGACCTTCACGGGCCGGCCGATGTTCTTCAACTCAAAACTTCCGGCATAGCAGCCCTTGAAAGCCCCGTTGAGACGGCGCCAGGTTTCCTCGGATGCGTAGGTCTTCCTGGCGGGCGCGAGGCCGGTGAGGCGGGCGGCGAGGTTGGTCACCGGCCCGATCGCCGTATAGGTGGCGCGGACCTCCCGCCGCCCCCGGTATTCCATCACGCCCAGGTTCGCGGGTCCGGAGTTGACCCCGATGTGCACGGCCAAGTCCCGGCACTCGCTCTCATGGCACACCTCGAATTCCATCGTGCGGGAATGGATGAGAGACGCGGCGCGGACGGCGGCGCGGGCGTGTCCTTCCGGCCCTTCCCCGGGGAAGAGAACCATCAAGCCGTCCCCGGCCGTCTCGTTGATCGTCCCTCCGAGCTCGTGCACCTCGTCGATGAAAGAGGAGAAGTACTCCTCGATGAGGTCCTGCACCCGCTCGGCCGGGAGCTCCTCGCACAGGCGCGTGCACCCGGCGATGTCGACGAAGAGCACGGTGAGATCCCGCATCTGCCGGCAAAGCCGGCACAGCGGCGGGGTGAACGGATCTTTCTCGATGGCCTCGCGAACGGCGGAGGGGACGAAGCGCCGCAGCCATTGGTTCTCGGCCTCGATCCGCGTCATTTTCCCGGCCGCTGCGTCCGGAATTCCGCCACCGGCACCAAAGGGTTCAAAGTCCATCGGATTTCGAAATCCCGCCTCGTTGTTGTCTTTCGGGCGCATTCCAAGTTCCCTCGTAAACGAGGTCACTTCCGGGGCCGCCACTTCTGGACGCGGTTGTTCGCGAAGTCGGCGGCGAAGACGGCGCCGTCATCGGCGGCGGCGACGGCGATCGCGTGCTGGAACTGGCCGGGCCCATCGCCTTTTTTCCCGAAGGCGGCGAGGAAGGTCCCGTCGGGCGCGAACTTCTGGACGCGGTTGTTGTAGAAGTCGGCGGCGAGCAGATTTCCGTGCTCGTCGAAAACGATGGATGTCACCGTCGTAAACCAGCCATGGAACGGGCCGTAGATGCCGCGCGCGAGCGGCCCGCCCCATTTGCGCAGGAATTTGCCGTCAGCATCGAACACTTGAATCCGATTCCCATAGCCGTCGGCCATGTAGACATTGCCCGTTCGGTCGAGCTTCACATCGGTCGGATAGTAGAATTTGCCGGCCGCATGACCTGTCTCGCCCGTTTTCCCCCACTGCCGCACGAAGCTTCCGTCCGCCCGCAAGTGCTGGACCCGCTGGTTGTAGAAGTCGGCGACGAAGAGGTCCCCGTCGGCCGAGACGGCCACCCCCCCCGGCGCGCCGAACTCTCCGGGGCCCTTCCCTTTGCGGCCGATGCTCCTCCGGTGCGTCCCGTCCAGGGCGAAGACCTCGACGCGGTCGTTCCAGTAGTCCGCGACGTAAAGATCGCTCCGCGATACGGTCAAGTTCATGGGGCGGCCGAGCCGGCCCGGCCCGCTCCCCTTCTCGCCGAACTGGCGCTTGAACTTCCCGCCCAGGTCGAAGACCTGGATACGGGCGTTCCGCGCGTCGCTCACGAACACTTCACCCCCGGCGACCGCGACGCCGGTAGGATCATGGAACTGGCCGGGGCCGGTTCCGCGGCCGCCCCATGCGATGACGAACTCGTATCCCGGCTCCTTGGGCGAGGGCACCCAGACGAACCAGCCGGCGGCGACCAACCCGATCAGGGCGGCCGCCGCGCCGCCCAGGATTTTCAGGACGAGCCGGAGCTTCATGGTTCAATCCTTTCCGCTCAGAAGTTGATCCGGAAGCTCACGAGGACGGTGAAGTCGTTCTCCAGCGCCGTTCCGTTGAGGTCCTGGACCACGGGGAGTTGCACGCCCCCCTCGACCACCCAACGCCTCGTCACGTACTGCAGGCCGGGGGTCAAGAACAGCTGCGTCCCGCCCGAATTCCGGTCCTTCATCCCGTTGGCCTCATTCTTCTGCTGGTGGACCAGGCTGGCCTCCAGGACCCCATACAGGAAGCCCGGGACGCCGCTGCCCAACACGCGCGGCCACAGCCGGTACTGGAACGAGGTGTCGAAGCGGGCCACATCGCCGAACTCGAAATCGTTGGCTTCCGTCTTGGCGCGGTAGGCGGCTTGTCCGTCAATCTGAAAATCCAGCGTCTGGTAGGTGAAGACGATCCCGCCAAAGGGGTCCAGCGATCCCGACCCGGCCTGGACGCTGGGCGGCAGCCGGCCGAGGCGATCGGTCTCGCCGTCATCGCCGGTCGGGACCTTGAGCCCCGCGAAGGGCGCGATCCGGAAGTTGCCGCCCGGCCAGTTCTTCTGGAACATGGTGTAGCGCGCGAAGAACTCGGCGTCTCCGATCCCCCTCGCGCTCCGCGTGCGGCGAACGCCGCCGGAGGCGAGTTCGAGGCGGTTCTCGACGTAGGGGATCACCCCGAAGAGCGCCAAATCCGCATTCACCCCGTAGGCGAGGACGGAAACCGCGGCCCAGTGGTCCATCTCCCGCTCGGCGGGGTCCGGATCGTCGGTCGATCGGCTGAACACGGCCAGCTCGCGGAAGAGGAATTGATCCTTTGCGATTGGCAGCGCGGTGTTGAAGGTGATCGGCGCCGCGTGCGCGGCGCCCACCCAGGCCAAAACCCCTAGGGCGAGTGCGCCGCAGGGGAGGAAGGCGTGGGCAAAACGCGCGCGGCGGTTCATGGGTTGGAGGTCTTGATGCTTCTTACCGCAAAACCCGCGTCCTTGACCGCCTGGCGGATGGCGGGCTCTCCGATGCTCGCCCCATCGGCCGTGGTGACGGTCACCAGGCCGCTCGCGATGTCGACCTCGACCTTCTTGACGCCCTCGACGGCGGAGAGGCTCTTTTCGATCCCGTAGGCGCAGAAGGGGCACGCCAGGCCGTCGACGCGCACCTCATAGACCGTGGGCGCAGCCGCGGCAATCGCAGGGGTCAAGACCAGTAAAGCCGACAAGAACAACGCGTTTAAACCGGCATTTCGCACGGTATTTCTCCTGTTGATGCGGGAGGATATGGGCTTCCCCGCATCGCCTACCTTTCCACCGGGTAGCCGATCTGCTTCATGAGCCTGACCACCTCTTCTTCGGTTTCTCCCGCGGCTCCCTCGCGCACGCGCACCTCGAGGCGCTTGGTCCGGGGGTCGCCCCCCGTCTTCTCGACTCCGGGAACCGTATCGAGCGCCCGCTCGATGGCCGCGAGGCAGCCGTGTCAGTGCATGCTCTTGACGGTGAAGGCGAGGGTGCGCCCCCCGCCGGGAACGAGGGTTCTTTCCGCCGCCGGGGCGATGGCCGTCCCGCCGCCTCTCTCTCCCGCTTCTTCCCGGCCCCGGGGAGCGATGCGCCCGCCGAAGGAGTTCAAGAGCACGGCCCCCACGCTCGCCGCCATCGCGATCATGGCCCAGACGGGCTCCACCAGGCCCGCCGCCGCGAGAGGGACGCCCACGCCGTTAAAGGCGAAGGCCAAGCCGATGTTCTGGAGCGTCTTGCGGTAGCTCCGCCTGGCGATGAGGAACGACTCGTAGACCGTCCACATCCGCTCCCCCACGAGGACGATGTCCGCCGACTCGACGGCGATGTCGGTGCCCGCCCCGATGGCGAGCCCCACGTCGGCCTGCATGAGGGCGGGGGCGTCGTTGATGCCGTCTCCCACGAAGGCCACGCGCTTCCCCTGGGCCTGGAGCTGGCGCACGCGCTCGGACTTTTCCTGAGGCAGCACCTGGGCCAACACCTCGCCGATCCCGAGCTCCCGGGCGGCCCGCTCGGCGGTCCGCCGGTTGTCCCCCGTGATCATGATGGTTTCGAGGCCCATGCCCCGGAGGCGCTCCACCGTCTCTTTGGCATCTTCCTTGATCCGATCGGAGAGGCCGATCAGCCCCGCGACCTCGTCTCCTTCGGCGAAACCAGACACGGTAAAACCCTTCTCCTCGAACTCCTCCCCGATCCGCCGGGCCTCGCCGACATCCACACCTTCGTCCGCCAGGAACCGCAGGGTGCCGACGCGGACCCGCTTTCCTGCCACAATGCCTCGCACCCCCCGTCCCGGGACGGCCTGGAAGCCCTCCGAGGGAAGAAGCTTGAGCCCCTCCTCCTCGGCGCGGGCGACGATGGCCCCGGCGAGGGGATGCTCGGAGGCGCTCTCCAGGCTGGCGGCCATCCGGAGGATTTCCTGCGGGCTCCGGCCGCCGAGGGGCACGATCTGCGCCACGGAGGGCTTCCCCTCGGTCAGGGTGCCGGTCTTGTCGAAGACGAACGCCGAGACGTCCTTGTAGGCCTGGATGGCCTCGCCGCTCCGGAGCAGGATGCCCCGGCGCGCCGCCTGTCCGCCCGCGTTGATCAGGGCGAGCGGGGTGGCCATCCCCAGGGCGCAGGGATAACCCATGACGAGGACGGCCAGGGCGGCGAAGCCCGCCCGGGCCGCGTCGGGCGCGCCCCAGAGGAGCCAGGCGCCCGCCGTCCAGAAGATGAAGGCGCCCGCGCTGAAAGCGAGAACGCCCGGGACGAAGTAGAGAAGCACCCGCTCGACCAGGAGGAGGATGCCCGGCTTGAGGGCCCGCGCCTCCTCGATGCTCCGGGCCACCCGGCGGAGGAAGCTCTCCTCCCCGACCCGGCTCACCCGGACCAGGAGGGTGCCGTGATGGTTGAGGGAGCCCCCGATTACCTCCTCGCCCGGGCCTTTCTCCTTCGGGATGGGCTCGCCCGTCACGAGGCTCTCGTCCACGGTGGAATGTCCCTCGGCCACCACCCCATCCACCGGCACATGCTCGCCGGGACGGAGGCGGACCAGCTCCCCGGGAGAGAGCTCCTCGACGGGTATCTCCTCCTCCCGCCCCTCGCGCACCACCCGGGCCGTCGCGGGCTGGAGGCTCAGGAGCTTGCGCACCGCCTGGGAGGCCCGGGTCCGCACGAGGAGGGAGGTGTAGCCGCTCAGAACGTGGTAGGCCGTCACGAAGACCGCGACCCCGAAGAAATCGGGCGAGGGGAAGGCGGGGTAGTAGAGGCCCAGGAAGCCCCCCGCCAGGCCCGCGAAGGCGGCGAACTCCATGAGGACGTGCTGGTTCAGGATGCCCCGCCGGAGGGAGCCGGCCGCCATCCGCAGGATATAGCGCCCCGGGCCGAAGACGGTGAGGAGGGCCAAGCCCATCATGGTCCACTCGGTCCAGGGATGAGGCTTGTCCAGCCACATGAGGGCCATCCCGAGGAAGGCGGCCCAGGCGAGCGCCCCGGCCAGGATGAGGCGGTCCTTTTCGTGGTGGAGTTCGGCCGCCTCCTCTTCAAAGGTGCGCGCTTTCCGGGGGTCGGCGGTGGTGAACCCCAGGTCGCGCAGGGCGTCCAGGAGCTCCGCCGGGCTCCGCCTCTGCGGGTCGTAGTGGATGAGCGCCTCCTCATGGGCAAGGCTCACGCTCACCTCCCCCACCCCATCCATCCGCCCCAGTCCCTTGCGGATGGTTTCGGTGCAGAAGGAGCAGTGCATCCCCCCCACCCGGACGTGGAGCTTCTGCATCGGCATCAGCCGTCCCTCTTGGCGCGGGAGAGAAGAGAAGCCACGGCTCCAGGGCGCCTCTTGGCTTTCCCCCTCGTTCGGAAAGCGATCGCCGCCTCGTCCGGGCGGCCCTCGATGTGGGGGCAGACGACCGCACCCTCGCCCTTCTTCAGATGCTCATCCCATGCCTCGAGCGTCTCGCGCATCTCGCCGCGCAATTTCCTTAGCTCCAGAATCCGCCGTTCCAGCTCGGCCACCTTGGCCTCGAGGAGGGAACGCAGGTGCATACAGGGGAGATTCCCCGCTTTGCGGATCTCGGTCAGCTCCCGGATCTCCGCGAGGGTGAGGCCGAGCGCCTGGGCCTTGCGGATGAAGCGGAGGAGGTCCACCACTTCGGGGTCGTACCGGCGGAATCCTCCCTCGGTCCGCGCGGGCCGGGGCAGGAGGCCGATGTCCTCGTAGTAGCGGATGGTCTTGGCCGGGACCTCGGCCGTCTTAGCGAGTTCTCCGATCTGCATGGCGTCTCCCCCGCGGAAAAGTCACCCAACAACATACACCTTCCAGTGAACTGGAAGGTCAAGGGGGAATTTTCGCGGAGTCGACGGTGAGGAAAAGATCAGGCGGCCGCTTCGTTTTTCATCGCGATCTGGGTGAAGAGGAAGCCGGCCCCGCTGTCCGGGGGGGGGAACTTCCCGTTCAGCAGGTTGAGGGAATTGTAGGCGGTCACGGCCGGAGAGAGGGGCCGGGGCTGGGGCTCCGCGGCCTCGGCGGCGGCCGCGTCCAGGAAGGCCGAGAAGCCGAAATCGCCCACCTCCCGGGCGGGCGGGACCGCCGGGGGCGCTGCCTTCTCGAATCCAACGATGCCGATGGGTTCGCTCATGCCGCCCTCGTGGGGGAACTCTCCTGTGCCTTTATCGGCCGGAGCGGGCCCGGACTTGAATTTCCGCGGGGGAGGGGGCTCAGGGGACCCGCCGGAGGGGTTTTTCGGGGGGGAGATGGGTCCGCACGAAGGGCACGACCCACCGCTCCAGGCTCGCGCTGCGGAACTCGATGGATTGCTTCCGGGCGGGCTGGAGTTGCGCCGCCCGGCCCCCCTCCCGGACGGCCCGCACCAGAGCCTCGGCCTGGGGGAGGGGGGTGACGCGGCCCTGGGGGTCGTGGATGACGAGAAGGGGGCTCTGGAGCTTGGGGGCCCACTCCCGGGCGGAGCGCCGCCGGTATTCCGCCGGGCGCGTTCCGGGCGGGCCGTCCAGCGCCCGCAGGAGCCGCCTCTGCTGGGCCTCCGGGAGGCGCGGGAGGGCCTCCGCCAGGTCATAGATCGGTTCTTCCACCGCCACCGCGCGAACGCGTGCGTCCTCGGCCGCCGCGGCCATGAGCGGGGCCGCGCCCAGCCCCTCCCCGAAGGCGGCGATCCCCCCGGGCCGCACCTGGGACTGCTTCGAGAGGTAGTCCACCGCCAGCAGGATGGCCTTCACGCTCCGGGGGCCGCCCAGGTCCTCAGGCCCGGTGGACTGCCCGAAGCCGGGGAGCGAGACGCTCATCCCGTAGAACCCCTGGCGGGCCAGCTGGAACATGTCCCGCCGGTGGCTCTGGGCGCTCCCCCGGTCGCCATGAACGAGCAGCAGCGCCGGCAGGGAACCCTCGGCCTGGGCGGGCCAGACGGCAAGGGCCTCGATCCGCGCCCCGTCCGCCTCGAGGAACCATTCCCGCACCCCCTCCCCGCGCAGGGTTTCGGTCTCGTAGCCTCCCCGGCAGCCCGCGGCGAGGAGCCCGAGCGCGGCTAGGGCGGGGAGTGTCCGGCGGAGGAAACGGCGGGTCATTTTTGCTCCTTCTGGGGCGGCCCTCCGGGGGCATGTAGCACGGGGCGGCCCGGCGCGGAAGGGGCGGATGGATTTTTTCCCCTGGAATATCGTGAAATATCGTGAAAAACGCGGGAAATTCGGGCCTCCGCCGGCCAGGCCCCCTCCCTCAGCCGCCGGAAGGTGTAAGGTGGATTTTTTGTCCTCGAATATCGTGAAATATCGTGAACAGCCTGGGGAAGGGCGGTTTCCCAGGAGGCTCTCCCCGCCCTCCCGAGAGGCGCGGCGGACGCCCTGGCCCACTCCCGCCCGGGACGGGTCAGGGGAAGGATATCCCCTCTGCCCGCCTTCCCGGTTACCGCATTTTCCGCCAATTTCATGTATCCCTGAAATAATCCTTTGGTGACGGGGTTTCTTCCGATGGGAAATTTTTTTCGGAAGGGAGGGCTTGCGGGGACTAAATTTTCGTGTTATTTTCGTATTTGGGATGAGATGGTGAAGTTTACAACATATTGTTGCAACGTGGCGGTGCCAGACGCTATATACAGTGGAGAGGGCTCTCTCTCCCGCCGCCGAGGGAAGGAGAACCTGGATGACGAAGCTCAAGACCCGCCCCATCCACGAGGCCTGCTTCCAGAACCTCCAGCTCCTGCTAAAGGGCCAAATCTCCTTCACGGAGTGGCAGCGGCGCCAGGAGGAGCTCGAAAGCCGCCTCAGCCCTGAGCCCGAGCTTCCCTTCATCGGGGAATCGGGCGGGGGCCCGAAGACCAAGGCCGCGTAGCCCGGCTCCCCCGGGCTTCCCTGCACCACCTCCCTGCGGTCTCCCCTCACCCCGTCCCGCCGCCGCCCGGGGTGCGCCCACGCCCTGCGGCAACGTACGGGCCTATATACATAATAAAAATACTTTTAAATAAAAATAAAAATCTTGACTAGAATGTATGCCTTGGGTATTGTGCCGGGGATAAATATAAGCAATTTACTATATATTAAATCATAAATTGGATCGCTACAGTGAGCTAAGAAGTTTTCACCGGCTGGACGAGGGAGGATCGGATGGCCCTGGAAGAGAGAATCCGAGAGGCGATGGACGTTCTGGAGGAGACGGTGGCCCGGCACCCCCCCGCCGTCCTGGCCACCAGCCTGGGCGCCGAGGACATGGTGCTCACCGACATGGTGGCCGCGCATTTCCCCGGCATCGGCATCTTCACGCTCGACACCGGCCGGCTGAATCCCGAGACCTACGATCTTCTGGCCGAGGTGCGCTCGCGCTACGGGCGCGAGGTGCGGGTCTATTTCCCCGACGCCGCCGAGGTCGAGGCCTTCGTCGGCCAGCACGGGCCCAACGCCTTCTACGAGAGCGTGGGCCTCCGGAAGACCTGCTGCCACATCCGCAAGGTGGCGCCCCTCAAGCGTGCGCTCGCGGGCCGGGGGGCCTGGATCACCGGGCTGCGCCAGGAGCAGTCCCCCACCCGGCAGGGGGTCCGGCCCATCGAGTGGGATGGCCCGAACGGCCTCTACAAGGCGAATCCGCTCTGGGACTGGACGGCCGAAGAGGTCTGGGCCTACCTCGGCTCCCGGGGCGTCCCCTACAACCGCCTCCACGACCAAGGCTACGCCAGCGTCGGCTGCGCCCCCTGCACCCGGCCCATAGGACCCGGCGAGGATATCCGCGCGGGCCGCTGGTGGTGGGAGAGCCCCGACACCAAGGAGTGCGGCCTCCATCCCGTGCCTTCATCTCTCGTGTGAGCGGCTTGATTCTTTTACGGAGGAAATATCGGAGATGACCCCGAGCGTCATGGAATGCGCCTTTGAGACGGCCGGCCGGGCCTCCCGGCTGGATCACCTGGACTTCCTGGAGAGCGAGGCCATCGCCATCCTGCGCGAGGCGGTGGGCGAGTCCGAGAGCCCCGCCCTCCTGTTCTCGGGGGGGAAAGACTCGGCCGTCCTCCTCCGGCTGGCCGAGAAGGCCTTCCGGCCCGGCCGGCTCCCCTTTCCCGTCGTCCACATCGACACCGGCCACAACTTCCCCGAGGCCATCGCGTTCCGCGACCGCCGGGTGCGGGAACTGGGCGCGCGGCTCATCGTGGGCAGCGTTCAGGCCTCGATCGATCAGGGCCGGGTGACGCTCCCCCATCCCAAGGCGAGCCGGAACGAGGCCCAGACCGTGACCCTCCTCGACACCATCGAGGCCCACGGCTTCGACGCCCTCTTCGGCGGGGCCCGCCGGGACGAGGAGAAAGCACGGGCCAAGGAGCGCGTCTTCTCCTTCCGGGACGCTTTCGGCCAATGGAATCCCAAGCGCCAGCGGCCCGAGCTCTGGGACCTCTACAACGGCCGGGTGCGCAAGGGCGAGCACGTGCGGGTGTTCCCCCTCAGCAACTGGACCGAGCTGGACGTCTGGGAATACATCGCGCGCGAGGCGGTGGAGCTCCCCTCGCTCTACTACGCCCACGAGCGCGAGGTGGTGGCGCGGCGCGGCCGGCTGCTCGCCATGTGCGAGCTGATCGACCTGGAGGAGGGGGAGCGGACCGAGCGGCGCACGGTACGCTTCCGCACCGTGGGGGACATGTCCTGCACCCTCCCCGTCGAGTCCCGCGCCCGGACGAACGAGGAGATCATCGCCGAGCTACTGGCGGCCGAGCTGACCGAGCGGGGTTCCTCCCGGCTCGACGATCAGACCTCCGAGGCCTCCATGGAGCTCCGCAAGAAGAAGGGATACTTCTAGCCATGAGCGCGCAACCGGCCCCCGCGGCCCTCCTGAACGGGACGAAGGAAGTCCTCCGCGTCGTCGCGGCCGGCAGCGTGGACGACGGCAAGAGTACCCTCATCGGCCGGCTGCTCTACGACAGTGGCTCCCTGCTCAAGGACCAGATCGACGCCGTGGCGCGCGCGAGCGAGAAGCGCGGGGAGGAGGAGCTCGACCTCTCCCTCCTGACCGACGGCCTCATCGACGAGCGCGAGCAGGGCATCACCATCGACGTGGCCTACCGCTACTTCGCCACCCCGAAGCGCAAGTTCATCTTCGCCGACGTGCCGGGCCACGAGCAGTACACCCGCAACATGGCCACCGGCGCGAGCACCGCCGACCTCGGAATCGTCGTCGTGGACGCCCTCAAGGGCATGACCCGGCAGTCGAGGCGCCACCTCTATCTGCTCAATATCCTCGGGGTGGAGCGGGTGATTGTCGCCGTGAACAAGATGGACCTCGCCGGCTACTCCCGGGAAGTCTTCTCGGCCATCCAGGATGATCTGGCCGCCTTCGCGGATCGGATCGGGCTGGAGAATGTCCTCGTCATCCCCGTCTCGGCCCGGCGGGGGGACAACGTCGTGCACCCGGGCACGAACATGCCCTGGCACGCCGGGCCGCCCCTGCTCGAGTTGCTCGAATCGGTTCCCGCGGCGGCCGAGGGGGAGCCGGGCCCGCTGCGCTTCCCGGTACAGGGCGTCCTCCGGCCCCGGAGGGATGGGGGCGTCCCCTACCGCCTCTACGCGGGCCAGCTCAAGAGCGGGGCCGTCCGCCCGGGGGACGAGGTCGTCGTCCATCCCGGCGGCCTGCGCAGCCGGGTGCGCGAGGTGCGCGTCTTCGAGGGCGAGCTTCCGGAGGCCGCCGCCCCCCGGAGCGTCATGATCGCCCTGGAGGACGAGCTCGACGTCGCCCGCGGCAGCCTCATCGCGGCGGCGGAGGAACCGCCCCGCCTCTCCGACGAGCTGAACGCCCTCCTGTTCTGGATGGCCGAGCGACCCTTCGACCCGGACCGCACCTGGCTCCTCAAGATCGGCGCCCGCGTCGAGCGCGCCCGGGTGGCGGCGATCCACGCCCGGCTCGACGTGGACCGCCAGGCCGAGGAGCCGGGCGGGGCCGTCGGCCTGAACGACATCGCCCGCGTCACCCTGCGCGTCCAGAACCCCATCGCCCACGACCCCTACGCGGAGAACCCGGCGACCGGCGCCTTCATCCTCATCGACCCCGACACGAACGACACCGTGGCCGGCGGCACGATCTGCCCCTGAACCCATCGGAACCAGCCTGTGCCTGGGCGCGTGCAATGCTTTTTTCCGTAGAGCTGATGGCGATTGGGCTCGGCGTGGGGTTCCTGGCGACGCTGGCCGGGATAGGAGGAGGGGTGATCCTCACCCCGCTCCTTCTCCTTTTTTTCCCGGACCGTCCGGCCCAAGTCATCGCGGCCGCCTCTCTCTCCGTCGTCGCCCTGAATACGCTTTCCGGTTCCATCGCGTACCACCGGATGGGCCGGATCGATCTCAAGACGGCCGCCGCGTACGGAGCCGCCGCATTGCCGGGGATCGTCCTCGGCTCGCTCGGAACGGCGCATGTCCCCCGGGGGATATTCGACTTTCTCCTGGGTGCGCTCCTTCTCGCCCTCGCCGCCGGGCTCCTCCGGCCGGCCGCCCGCGCGGCCTCCCGCCGCCTCACGGAAGAGAAGGGTTCGTTCGCGCCGCGCCGGATCGTGGACCGGGACGGCCGCGTGTACGAGTTCCGGTTCCGCTACCGGGCGGGCATCTGGGTCTGCTCGTGCGTGGCTTTTCTGTCCAGTTTGCTCGGGATAGGCGGCGGCTCGATTTACGTGCCGCTGATGATCCGCTTCCTCCACATTCCTCCCCACATCGCGACGGCCACCTCACAAGGCCTGCTGCTCATCACCTCCTCGGCCGCGGTGCTGGTCCACTTTCTGCGAGGGAACCTCGCCCGCGACCTGATCGTCCCCCTCGCCCTGGGGGTGGTCTGCGGGGCGCAGGGCGGGGCGGCGGTTTCGGGCCGCCTCCGCTCCACCTCTCTGACGCGCGTCCTGGCGTGCCTGCTGATCTTCGTGTCGGCCAGGATCCTGCTGCAGGGGGCGAAGGCGTTCCTGGGCTGAGCGCCGCCCGCGGCCGGCTCCCCCCTCCCTTCCCTCCGCCTCCCCGCCGGGGTAATCTGTCCGCCGGCCTTTCGGCGGACGCCCGCGCGGCGAGAGGGGGAAAGGGAATGGCCCGGCCACCGCTGTCCCGGCGCCGCAACATCGGCATCATCTCCCACATCGACGCAGGCAAGACGACCACCACCGAGCGCATCCTCTTCTACTCGGGCGCCATCCACCGCATCGGCGAGGTGGACGAGGGCTCGGCCACCACCGACTGGATGCCCCAGGAGCGCGAGCGCGGCATCTCCATCACCGCCGCCGCCGTCACCTGCCCCTGGAAGGACCACGAGATCACCATCATCGACACCCCCGGCCACGTGGACTTCACCATCGAGGTGGAGCGCAGCCTCCGCGTGCTCGACGGCGCCGTCGCCATCTTCAGCGCCGTCGAGGGCGTCGAGCCCCAGAGCGAGACGGTCTGGCGCCAGGCCGAGCAGTTCCGCGTCCCCCGCATCGCCTACATCAACAAGCTCGACCGCACCGGGGCCGACTTCGACCGCGCCGTGGCCATGATGCGCGAGAAACTGGGGGCGCGGACCATCCTCATGCAGCTCCCGGACGGGGAGGGGGACCGCTACCGGGGGCAGGTGGACATCCTGACCGGGGACTACCTCGAATGGGAGGACGCCGACGAGGGCCGCACCCTCCGCCGCCGCCCCGCCGAGGGGGAGCTCGCTGCCCGCGCGGCGGCGCTCCGCGAGGCCGCGGCCGAGGCCGCCGCCGACTTCGACGAGGACCTGATGGCCGCCTTCCTGGACGGGAAGCCCGTCGAGGCCGAGGCCCTGAAGCGCGGGTTGCGCAAGGGGGTGCTGGCCGGGAAGCTCGTCCCCGTCCTCTGCGGCTCCTCCTTGCGGAACCGGGGGGTGCAGCCCCTCCTCGACGCCGTGGTGGACTACCTGCCCTCGCCCCTCGATGTGCCCCCCGCCGGAGGCCTCCGCCCGCCCAAGGAGGGGGAGGAAGGCCCGGGCGAGCCCGAGGCGCGCCCCCCCGACCCGGACGCCCCCTTCTCCGCCCTGGTCTTCAAGGTGCAGATGGACGAGGGCCGCCGCCTCACCTACCTCCGCGTCTACAGCGGCCGGCTCGCCTCGGGCGCCCCGGTCTACAACAGCGCCCGCAAGACGGCCGAGCGCGCCGCCCGGCTCTTCCGCATGTACTCCCACAAGCGCGAGCGCATCGAGGAGGTGGGCCCGGGCGACATCGCGGCGGCGGCCGGCTTCCGCTACGCCGCCACGGGCGACACCCTCTGCGACGAGGCGCACCCCGTGGCCTTCGAGCCCATCCGCGCCCCCCACCCCGTCATCTCCATCGCGGTCGAGGCGCGCGACTCGGCCGGGGCCAGGAAGCTCGAGGAGGCCCTGGAGAAGCTCAAGGCCGAGGATCCCACCTTCCACGCCCGGCGCGACCCGGACACCGGCCAGGTGGTGATGAGCGGCATGGGGGAGCTCCACCTCGACGTCCTCACCCGGCGCATCGGGGAGGAGTTCGGGGTGGACGTGCGGGTCGGCAAGCCCCGCGTGGTCTACCGCGAGACCATCCTCCGGGCCGAGGAGGCCGAGGCCATCTACGACCGCGAACTGGCGGGGAAGCCCCAGTACGCCCGGGTGCGGGTGCGCGCCGCCCCCGCCCCGGGGGCGGGCGTCTCGGTCGGGAGCCGGGTGCGGGCCCTGGAGGAGGGGGGCACCCTCCCCCGCAAGCTCCTCAGCGCGGCGCTCGAGTCCCTCAAGGCCTCGGCCGGGGGCGGCCCCATGGCGGGCTACGAGATGACCGACGTGGCGATCGAGCTCTCGGACGCGGACTACGACCCCGCCCGGGGCACCGAGGCCGCCTTCGCCCTGGCCGCCTCCCACGCCTTCATCGAGGCCTGCCGCAAGGCGGGGGGGGTGCTGCTCGAGCCCGTCATGGCGGTCGAGGCGGTGACGCCCGAGGAGTTCCTGGGGGCCGTCATCGGGGACCTCAACGCGCGGGGCGGGCGCATCGAGCGCATCGAGGAGCGCGGGGGCGCCGCCCCCTTCCAGATCGTGCGCGCCAGCGTGCCCCTCGCCCGCATGTTCGGCTACTCCACCTCGCTGCGCTCCGTCACCCAGGGGCGCGCCACCTTCACCATGGTCTTCGCGCGGTACGAGAAGAGCGAGATGGGGGGGTAGGGGATGATTCTAAACAAGCCTGTTCAAGATATAACGTTTGAAGATGTTGACTTGTTCTGTGGCGAGCGTCCTAAAGAAAGTCATTTCTTGGACTATAAGGAAAACTTTCCGAGAGATTTGGAAAAGACCATCGCTGCGATGGCCAATACATTTGGCGGACTCATTTTAATTGGTGTCGCAGAAGACGATGAGGGATGCCCCGTTCTTCCCATAGCAGGCATTGAATTTGAGAGAGGTTTGGAGGAGAGGGTAATTCAAAAAGTTTTGTCCAATATTTATCCTCCCTTTGTGCCAGAGGTTAAGGCATGCGTTCGTGAAGCTGATCAAAAAACGGTTGTGGTCATTAAAATAGCCCAAAGTCAAGCTACCCCACACGCCATAGCCGGGAGAAGAGAAATCTATCTGAGAACTGGAAACAGAAATCACCCAGAAGATATTGCAACTTTAGAGCGGCACGAATGGCTACGTGATCGCAGAGCGCTGTCTGTCCAGTTGAAAGAACGAATACTGAATGCGTCCAGGGAAAGGGCAAGCAAACTATATAATGAGTGGTTGGTTACGAATCCTCCAAGACCTGGCGAGCAGTGGCATTCATTTGAAGATGCGTTGCTGGAATTTTATGCTGTCCCAAAGTTTCCGTATGAAATATATGGGACACCGCCGCGATGTGAACAATTGAGGCGCGATTTCGCGGTCAGGGATTATTCTAGAACATTTGATTCGTTTCCCTTTGAGGCGGGTTCACGCAGGATAACTCAGGATTCGGCTATTCGGATATTGGTTTGCGACAATCGGAAGCACTACTATTTCGAGACTGGAATCTACGGAAATATTTTTTACCGGCAAGGGCTCCTGAGGGAAGAAGGTGGCACTCAGTTCATTCGTGCTTGGGAAATTATTGCTAGGCTGGATCAGGTTCTGAGCTATGCGACGGCGGTATATCGAGAATTCGGTTTCAGTGGTGCCATTGATCTAGGACTAAGAATTACTGTTCGTGGAGGATGGCCATTAAGAGAGATTGATTTTGGAGGTGCACCTCCGCTGAGCCCTTTCCATAATCCACTTGATCCCGCGATATCTCATTTTTGCGAAGCGCCTGTTGCGCAGCTACAAGCAGTAGAGGCTAGAGGTGAAATAATTGCAGATATTTTTCGAGCTGTTGCGTGGGGATTTGATTGGAATCCTCCACTGAATATTGTGCAGCGATATTTTGACAGACACAGACGTTGAGTCGTCCCCAATCCGGGGTGGGCGGACCTTGCCCCGGGGCGGTCCTTGTAGATTCCTCGCTGCGCTCGGAATGACACCTTCGCGTGAGGGGTATCCCATGACCCGCATCCGCTACCTGGGGGTTTCGGCGTTCGAGATCGTGACGGGGGAGGGGCGCGGACACTGCTTTGCTCGATCCACCTGACTGCCCCTTCCTCCCCCGGCAAACAAACCCCAAAAACGCGCCGCTTTCTTTCTTCGCCTTCCTCCGGTAAGGTGTCCCCCAAGTTTCAAAATGCGCAGCTCCATTTGATGAGCCGCTCATGCGGGCTTCGCCAAAGCTGCCGCCGTTCATCGTGTGCCGTTTCGTTTGATGGGAGGAGCGATTGATGGATATGCAGAAGATTCGAGACAACTGGAACGCGGCCAAGCCCTACCTGAAGGGCGCGGCCGCGGGCCTCATCGCCGGGCCCCTCTTCTCGCTCTACATGGGCTGGGTGGTCACCTCGGGGAACGCGGCGGGCAAGGTTGAGGCGGCGCTGGTGAGCGCGCGGGCGTCGATATGCGTGGCGCGGGCCCGGGCGGCGTCAACGGGGAAGGATCCCTCCACCTTGGACTGGAGCGCGCGGAGCAAGCTGGCCGAGAAGTGGGCGGTGATGCCGGGCCAGGCGGGCGAGGCGGAATACGCGGTCGCGAGCGCCTGCGCGGAGAAGCTGGCGGAGCCGGTGAAGGAGGTTTCCTCCAAGGCGGAGAAGCCTTCGTAGGGGCGCTTCCGGAAGCTTGGGCTCGAGGCGCCGCTTGGAGATGCGGGGCCGCGCGAGGCGGAGATCCGGATGCGGGGCGGGCTTCGGCCCGCCCCGTTTTTTTTCGGACGAAGAGGCGTTTCTTGAGGGCCGACGCCGGTTTCCGCGCCCTGCTGAAATCCCTCCTTGCTTTCCGGCCCATTTACGATACTATGAGCCATGGCATAGAAAATGAAACGGGTTTTCGTGTGCCGCCGATGTCTCGGAGTTCGCGGAGCGCAAAATGAATTTCCTGAAGAACGTGCAGGCGCAGTGGAACGCGTGGGTGCCTTTCATGAAGGGCGCGGCGGTGGGCGTCATCGTTGGGCCGCTCTTCACTCTCTACATGGGCTGGATGGTGACTTCCGGGAACGTGACGGGGCAGGTGGAAGCCGCCTTGGTCAACGCGCGGGCCTCGATCTGCGTGGCGCGCGCCCGGGCGGCGGAGGCGGCGGTGAAGGATCCCTCCTCCCTCGACTGGAGCGCACGGCGGGCCCTCGCGGAGAAGTGGTCGCTGATGCCCGGCCAGAAGGCGGGGACGGCGGAGTACGCGGTCACCAACGCGTGCGCGGAGATGCTCGCGGAGCCGGTGAAGAATATCTCGAAGAAGGAGACGCCCTCCTAGGGAGCGCGTTAGCGCGATAGCAGCGGACAACCTTTGAGCGGGGCGGGCTCCGGCCCGCCCCGGTTTTTTTGCGCCGGTTTACGGCGGCGTGAGCTTGGCTTCGCTCTGCGTTTCCTGGGAAACCCCCGCTCGCGGGCGCCCCGCGCCCGGGCGATATTGAGGGCCAAGAGGGTTTGCCTTCCCGCCGGATGGGATATCCGGGCGGAGGCGCCTGGGTCTTTTCGGTTTTCTTCATGAATTGCCGGTGGACGCGCTGCCCGCTGGTTCGCATGGGGTTCGCGCGCCGCCGCGGTGCCGCCGTGCGGAGTGCGGAAATGCGCAGATCGGGAGCCGGTTTCGGCATCTTCTTGACGGGCCTGGTGATCGGCTTGATCGCCGGCCCCGTCATCGGTGTGTGGCTCGGGTTCATGGCGTACAAGGGGGAGAGGGCGGATGTGGCGCGGCGCGCGGGCCAGCAGACAAGCCTGCGCGACGCCCTGGTGAGCGTCCAGGCGTCGCTCTGCGCGGTGCGCGCGCGAACGGAGGTGCCGAACCCGGCCGGCCTGGACTATAACGAGCGGTGGAAGCTCGCCGAGAGGTGGGCGGTGATGGCCGGGGAGCTGCAGGGCGAGGCGGACAACCAGGTGAAGCACGCCTGCGCGGAGCTCCTGGCCCAGGCCCCGACCGATCCGCCGGCCGGGCAGCAGTCCCAGCGCCCGCCCTCCTAGGAGGGGCGCGGGCGGGACGGGGCGGGCCAAGCCCGCCCCGTTTTTTTGCGCGCGCGCCGCCACCTTGAGCATCGCCTCGGCGCGCGCGAATGCCGGAGTCCGCCGCGAGGCCCACGCGGCCTCCAAGGGCGGACTCGCCGGCGGCGGGCCCCTGCGCCTCGCGCCGGGGGGCCGCATCTGCTAGGGTCTTCCCCGCCCCGGCCACGCCTGCTCCCGGCCCCGCGCAGGAAGGACCGCCCGATTGCCGAACACCCCGCTCGCCGTCTCCTTCGCCCTCGCCAACGCCGTCACGGTGAGCTTCCTGAACCTGTCGGTGCGGCGCGCCGACCGCCACGGGAATGCGGCCACCGGGGTCAGCATCGGCCTCCTCTTCGCCCTGCCCTTCACGGGGGCCGCCTCCTGGTACCTCTGGCGGGAGGGATGGTGGGACCCGGCGGCGTGGGCGTACTTCGCGGCATCGGGCGCCGTCGGCCCCTCGGTCGCGCGGGTGCTCTTGTTCCTCTCGATCCAGCGCCTGGGTGTCCCCCGCGCCGTGCCCCTGGTTTCGACCATGCCCCTGGCGGCGGCCGTCATGGGCATCGCCTTCCTGGACGAGCGCCCCGGCCTCATCGTCCTGGCGGGGACCCTCCTGGTCGTGGCGGGATGCATGGCCATCACCGCCAAGCGCGGGGAGGACCGGTCCTGGAGCCGGCGCGACCTGTGGCTGCCCTTCGCCTCGGTCGTCGCCTTCTCGCTCTCGCACGTCCTGCGGAAGAAGGGCCTGGTCCTGGTGCCCTCGCCCGTCCTGGGGTTCACCGTGATGAGCGCGGCCGGGCTCGCCTGCCTCTGGCTCTTCGGGGGGCTCCTGCCCAGGGAGCAGCGGCCCGGCTGGGGCACGGCGGCCGCCTGGCGGGTCTACAGCGTGGCCGGGGCCTTCAACGCCGTCTCCGTCCTGTTCCACTTCTACGCGCTCCAGCACGGGGACCTGACCGTCGTCATCCCCCTGGCTTCGACGGCGCCCTTCTTCTCCCTCGTGCTGAGCTGGATCTTCCTGCGCGGCATCGACCGGGTGACCGGCCTCATCGTGGCGGGGACGGTGCTGGTGGTGCTGGGCGGGGCGCTCATCACCTGGCGGGTGCTGTGAGGGAGGGATCCCATGGGGAAAGCCGCCTTTTTCCCGCTGACCGACGCCCCGCTCGCGGTGTTCTTCTCCATCGCCAACGCCCTCACCATGGGCCTGTTCGGCTTCCTGGTGCGGCACTCGGAGAGCCGGGCGAACGCCGCGACGGGGGTCCTCATCGGCCTCATCGTGAGCCTCCCCTTCATGGCGGCGGCCACGTACTTCCTCTGGGAGCCCTCGTGGTGGAACTGGAAGGCTCTCGGCTTGTTCGCCGCGGCGGGCGCGATCAACCCGGCGGTGGGGCGGGTGTTCCTCTTCCTCTCGATCTACCGGCTGGGACTGGCCCGGGCGGTGCCCCTGGTCTCGACCCTGCCGCTCGCCTCCGCGGGCCTGGGGATCGCCTTCCTCGGGGAGCGCCCCGGCGCGGCCGTGTACGCCGGTACGCTGCTCGTGGTGGCGGGGTGCATGGCCATCACCTCCCGGAAGGGCATGGAGGGGTCCTGGGACCGGCGCTCCCTGTGGATGCCCTTCGCGGCGGTGGCGGCGTTCTCCCTCGCCCACCTGTGGCAGAAGATCGGCCTCGCCCTGGTGCCCTCGCCCGTCCTGGGCCTCACGGTGATGAGCGCCGCCGGGGCGGCCTGCCTCCTGCTGTTCGGCCGGGCGCTCCCGGAGGTCCACCGCCCCCGGCTCGGCCGGGGGGGATGGCTCTTCCTGGGGATGACCGGCCTCTTGAACACCCTCTCCGTCCTCTGCCACTTCAGCGCGCTCCGCTACGGCGACCTCACCCTCGTCGCCCCCCTGACCTCGACCGCCCCCTTCTTCTCGCTGGTGCTGAGCTGGGCCTTCCTGCGCGATTCGGAGCGGGTGACCCTCCGGGTCCTGGCCGGGACGGCGCTGGTGGTGCTGGGCGGGGCGCTCATCACCTGGCGGGCGCTGTGAGGGGCATATGAGCGCCAGCCTGATGGCCGTCTTCTTCGCCTTCGGCAACGCCATGGGGTCGAGCACCTTCGGCCTTCTGGTGCGCCGGGGGGAGCGCTTCGCCAACGCGACCACGGGCGTGCTCATCGGGCTGCTGGTGAACCTCCCGATCATGGGGGCGGCCGCCTGGTACTTCTGGGACCCGGCCTGGTGGAACCCCTGGGGCATCCTCTGCTTCGCCATCGACGGCGTCCTGGGGCCGCCCGTGGGGCGGGTGCTGATGTTCCTCTCGATCCAGCGGCTGGGCTTGGCCCGCACGGCGCCGCTCATGTCCACCCTGCCGCTCGCCGCCTCGCTGCTGGGCATCGCCTTCCTGGGGGAGCGGCCGGGGCTGCCCATCCTGGCCGGGACGCTTCTGGTGGCGGCGGGCTGCGCGGCCATCACCTCGAGGCGAGGGGGCGGCGGGGGGTGGGACCGCCGGAACCTCTGGCTTCCCTTCGCGGCGGTCGGCGCGTTCGCGCTCGGGCACCTGTTCCGCAAGGTGGGGCTGGGGCTCATCCCCTCCCCCCTCTTCGGGCTCACGATGCTGAGCCTGACGGGGGCGCTCTTCCTCTACCCCCTGGGGCAGCTCCTCCCGGAGGCGCACCGCCCCCGGCCCGGCCGCTGGCGCGCATGGCCCTTCTACGCCCTGGTCGGGCTGGTGAACACGGTGGCAGTCGGGTGCCACTTCACCGCGCTGCGCTACGGCGATCTCTCCGTCGTGGCGCCCCTGACCTCGACCGGGCCCTTCTTCTCCCTGCTCTTGAGCGGGCTCTTCCTGCGCGACCTGGAGCGGGTGACGCCCTGGCTCGTGGCGGGGACGTCGCTGGTGGTGCTGGGCGGCGGGATCATCACCTGGCGGGCGCTGTGAGCGCGCGCGTCTCCGGAAGAGGGCCTTCCCGGTGAGCGGCGCCTTCCTCGCGGCGGCCTATTCGCTCGGGACCTCCCTCTGCACCGCCTCCTTCAGCCTCATCGTGCGCCGGGGGCAGCAGCACGGCTCGGCCTTCACCGGGGTCGTGATCGGGCTCATCGTGAGCGTGCCCGTCCTCCTCGCCATCTGCGCCGTGGCCTGGGACCCGCGCACCTGGGACACCGCCGGGGTGCTGTGGTTCGCGCTGGGGGGCTTCACCGGGCCCTCCCTGGGCCGGATATTCATGTACCGGGGCATCCATCATCTGGGGGTGGCCCGGGCCATGCCCATGATGGCCACGGGCCCGCTCTTCACGGGCGCCCTGGCCGTGATGTTCATGGGGGAGAGGCCGGGGCCCCTCGTGTGGGCCGCGACCTTCCTCATCACGGCGGGCTGCGCGGCGATCTCCTACAAGAAGAAGGAGGACAAGAGCTGGAACCGCCGCCACCTGTGGATGCCCCTCGTCTCCCTCGTCGGCTTCGCCCTCTCCAACATCTTCCGGAAGATGGGGCTGATGAGCGCCCCCTCGCCCCTGCTGGGCATCACCGTCACGAGCGTGGTCGGGCTCGTCTTCCTGACGATCCTGGCCCGCTTTCTCTCCCCGGCGCAGCGCCCGAGTTTCGATTCCGGAAAGGCCTGGGCCTTCTACGGCGTCTGCGGGCTCGTGAACACCCTCTCTTTCTTCCTCCACTTCTTCGCGCTCCTGTACGGCGACCTCACCATCGTGACGCCGCTCTCCTCCACCGCGCCGCTGTTCGCGCTCCTGTTCAGCTGGATTTTCCTGCGGGACGTGGAGCGGGTGACGGGCTGGATCGTGTCGGGGACGGCGCTGATCGTCCTGGGGGTGGCGCTGATCGCCTGGTCGGTGTGAGGGCTACGTCGCCTGGTTCCCCTCGGCAGGCTTGGGGAGGGCGCGCGGGGCCGGGCCGTGCGGCCGGGCCATCATCTCCATCTGGATCTTCTGGATCTCGAGAAGCCGCTGCCACTGGTTGGTGAGCAGCTGGTCGATCTTGCCGTGCAAGAGGCGGATCTCGAGCTCGGCCTTGAGGTTCACCCGGTAATCGTGCTCGGCGCGCAGCCGGTCCCTCGCCTCCTGGCGGTTCTGGCTCATCATGATGATGGGTGCCTGCAGGGCGGCCAAACAGGAGAGGACGAGGTTGAGGAGGATGTAAGGGTAGGGATCGAAGGGATGCCTCGCCATGAGGAACGAGTTTAGGGCAATCCAAAGGAGGAGAACCAGGCCGAAGCTCAGGATGAAAGACCAGCTCCCGCCGAACTCGGCGATCTTGTCGGCCATGCGCTCGCCGAAGGTGAGCTGGCGGTCGAACTCGGGGTTGATGTTCTCCGCCAGGATGTCCTCCTGGTCGCGAAGGCTGGTCACGACCTCCTCTTCCAGCTTCGAGAGCTCGCCCTTGTCCTTTTCGAGGATGTCCTCCACGTAGTCCGCGCGGAAGCGGTTGACGCAAGAAAGGCAGATGCTGTCGGCGGGGGACCACTGCGGGCTCTTCTGCCGGATCAGCTCCACGATGGGCGGGCGCACCAAGCCGCCGTCCATCATGTCGCCCGCGCGCCTGGACAGGCTGCACACCGGGCAGGTCTGATAACTGTGGTTTCCTCGGGCCATGACGCATCCCGCCTGAAAGATTTCCCACCTGGCGGCGAGCCGGGCCATTCTAGCGCAAGGGAAGACGAAGGGGCTTCAATGGTTTTCAGCTAATAGCGAAAAAATTATCCTGAGCGCCCGCCGAGCAGCGTCGTCTTGGTGTAGAGGGCGTCGAGGGAGAAGCCGCGGGCGGCGAGGTTCTCGCGCCCTCCTTCTTCCCGGTCCACGAGGCAGATCACCTGGACCACATCGAGCCCCGCCGCCTGGGCCGCCTCGATGGCGCCGAGGGTCGAGGAGGCCGTCGTCACCACGTCCTCGACGATGGCCACCTTCATCCCCCGCGCGAGGTTCCCCATGCCCTCGATGCGGTTCCCCATGCCGTGATCCTTGGTGCCCTTGCGGATGATGAAGGCGGGGAGATCCAGTCCCTCGACGGCGGCGGTCATGGCGATGGCGGTGACCATGGGGTCGGCGCCCAGCGTGGGGCCGCCCACGGCACGCGCCCCGCTCGCCTTGACGCGATCAAGGAAGAGCCTCCCGACGAGCCGGGCGCCCTGGCCGTGGAGGGTGGTCTGGCGGCAGTCGACGTAGAAGTCGCTCTCGCGGCCCGAGGCGAGGACCACCTTCTTCTTGGCGTAGGACTTGCTCAGCAGGAGCTGGCGGAGCTCCTCCCATTCCCGGTTCGTTCCGGCGGCGTTCATGCAATCATCTCCCGCGCGGGGTGCCGCTTGGATGGAGGAATTGATTTTCCTCCCTCCGGGGGAGGGGCGGAAGCTGCCTCACGCATCGATTTAGGCACTTATCCGGCCGCGCCCTACGCGGCGTCTCCTCCTTCGATGGGCTCGGCCTCCCCGCCGCACAGGCGAAGGGCGGCCTCGGCGAAGGCCTCGGGCACCAGGACGTCCACCCGCCCCATGCCCGTGGCGGCGAGCCCGTAGAGGGAGCCCGCGGCCTCGTAGCGCAGGTGGACGGGGATGCCCTCCGCCTCGAGGCGGGACTTCACGATGAGCGCCTCCATCTGCCCCCCGGCCGCCTTCACCAGCCGGAGGGAGGGGAGGGCTTCGGGGTCTGTCAGGATTTTCCACATCTCTCGTCCCCCCAAGGGAACCGGCGGGCCTCCTCGGCCCCCGCCCCACGGCATTTTCCCCGTTCCCGGGGCCTGAGTAAACCGGCGCTTTCCTTCGCTCGGCTGTTGGTCCTCCGGAATGATGGTGCTACTGTTCCGGGGTCGCTGGAGAGGAGCCGGGAACGTGCCCCGACCGAGGTTCTCCCCCGTTCTTCCGATCGCCGCCCTTCTGGCCGCCGCCCTGGCTTGGAGCGGGGCGCGCGCGCAGATGCCCCTCGTGCCCGCCCCCGCCGCGCCCGCGATCACGCCCCGGGCGCCGGGCGCCCGGCCGGGGGACCGGGCGGCGGGCTTCTTGCTGGTGATCGATCCCGGCCACGGCGGCCGTGACGAGGGGAGCAAGGGGCCGGGGGTCGCCGAGAAGGAGGTCACCCTCAAGGCGGCGAAGCTCCTCGGCGAGCGTCTGAAGCGCCACGAGGGCATCACGGTGCTCTTCACCCGGGAGGACGACACCGAGCTCACGCCCGTGCAGCGCGCGGCGATCGCGAACTTCAACCTCGCCTCCTTCTTTCTCTCCCTCCAGGCCGACGCCTCCTGGCGCCCCGGCGCCCGGGGGGCGAGCATCCTCCTCTCGGCGCCCCAGCGCCCGCCCCGTGTGGAGGGGGAGCCCTTCGAGGCGGTGGCCCTGCGCTGGCAGCGGGGCCAGAACGTCCACCTGGCGGGGAGCCTCCGCTTCGCCCAGGAGCTGCAAACTCGCTTCGCCGCCATCCCGGGGGCGGGGAAGCCCCCCATCCTCACCCTGCCGCTCCAGGGCCTCGAGGGGGCGCGGATGCCCGCCGCCTACGTGAGCCTGGGCGTCATCTCCACCCCCGAGGAGGCCGCGCGGCTGCGGGAGCTCGACGCGGAGAACCCCTACATCGTGGCGCTCGAGGCCGAGATCCTGCGCCTGGCCGGGCTTCAGCCGGCCGCGCCCCGGGGGCAGGACGCTCCGCCGGGCCCGGGGCAGCCCTCCGGCCGGCCCGATGGCCCGGCCCGCCAGGACAAGGATTGAGGGATGAAGGAACTGAAGGAGCTGAGGCTGAAGCGCCGGCGGCGGGCGATGCTCTGGGTGGGGCTCTGGGTGGTCCTGGGTTTCGCCGCGGCCCTCTACTTCTTCGACCCGTTCACCGACCTCATCCAGAAGGGGCGCCGGGCCGCCTTCGGCCCGCCGGACGGCGGGCGGCCCGCCCTCGCCGCCCCGGCCCAGGTGGTGCTCTTCTTCCCCAGCGCCGAGGCCGACCTCCTCGCCCGCCACCCGGCCGAGGTGGAGCAGGGGAAGGAGCCCATCCACACCGTGCGCAACACCCTGGAGGCCCTGCTGAAGGGCCCCCAGCGGCCCGGCTACGCGCCCGCCGCGCCCCCAGGCGCCAAGCTCCGCACCGCCGTCCCCGGCCCGGACGGCACCCTCCTCGTGGACTTCGACAAGAGCTTCCGCGCCTCCCACCCCGGCGGCGCCTGGAGCGAGTACCTCACGGCCTACGCGGTGGCCAACACCGTCCTCCACAACTTCAAGGATTTCCAGCGGGTGCGCATCCTGATCGAGGGCCAGGAGACCGAGACCGTCGCCGGCGCCCTCTCCCTCAACGAGCCCCTGCGCCTGCGGGAGGACCTGGTGATGCGGGAGGACGAGGCCGCCGCGCCCGTCCAGCCGGGCGCCGTCCCCCCCGCACCGGCGCCGGCGGGAGCGGCACCGCCGGCCCAGAGCCCGACCCGGGAGAATCCGGCGCAGGCCCCCGCGAAACCCTGAAGGCTATCCCACCGCCTCCTCGATGCTCTCCCGCACCACCCGCACCATCCAGGCGATCTCGTCTTCGCTCACGCAATAGGGGGGCATGAGCACCACCACGTCCCCCAGGGGGCGGATGGCGAGGCCCCTCTTGCGCGCCGCGAGGATGACCCGCCGCCCCATCCGGAGCGCGGGGCCGAAGGGGGCCTTCGCCGCCTTGTCCCGGACCAGCTCGATCCCCGCCATGAAGCCCAGGCCGCGCACCTCCCCCACGTGGGGCAGATCGCGCAGGGATTCGAGCTCGCGCCACAGGCGGGCGATCTTGGGCTGGAGGGCGTCGAGCGTCCTGTCCTTCTCGAAGATGTCGAGGTTGGCGAGCGCCGCCGCGCAGCCCAGGGGGTTCCCGGTGTAGGAGTGGCCGTGGAAGAAGGTGCGGCCCTCCTCGGGCGCCCCCCGGAAGGCGTCGTAGATGGCCTCCGTGGCCAGGGTGGCGGCCAAGGGCAGGTAGCCCCCCGTGATGCCCTTGGCGAGGCACAGGATGTCGGGGGAGACGCCCGCGTGCTCACAGGCGAACATCCGCCCCGTCCGCCCGAAGCCGGTGGCCACCTCGTCCGCGATGAGGAGGACGTCCGCCCGGGTGCAGGCCTCGCGGATCCTCCGAAGGAAGCCGGGGGGCTGGACGATCATCCCCGCCGCCCCCTGCGCCATGGGCTCGAGGATGACGGCGGCCAGCTCCTCCGCGTGGGCGAGGATCGCGGCCTCCGCCTCCTCCCCCGCGCAGACGGGGCAGGGGGGCTCCGCCGCCCCGCGCGGGCAGCGGCAGCAGTAAGGAGCCTCGATGCGCAGGACGGGGAAAAGGAGGGGCCCGAAGATGTGGTGAAAAAGATCGATGCCCCCCGCGCTCACCGCCCCCAGGGTATCCCCGTGGTAGGCGAGGCCGAGGGCCATGAAGCGGCCCTTCCCGGGCCGGGGCGGGGTGCGCTGGCGCTGGTACTGGAAGGCCATCTTGAGGGCGATCTCGACGGCGGTGGCCCCGCTGTCCGAGTAGAAGACCCGGGTGAGGCCCGGGGGGGCGATGCCCGCGAGGCGCGCGGCCAGCTCGATGGGGGCCGGGTGGCCCATGCCGAGCTGGGTGGAGTGGGCGATGCGGCCGAGCTGGTCCCGCACGGCCCGGTCGAGCTCCTCCCGGCGGTGGCCGTGGAGGTTCACCCAGAGGGAGGAGACGCCGTCCAGGTAGCGGCGGCCCTCGACATCAATGAGGTATGCGCCCTCGCCCCGCTCGACGATGAGGGGCGGGTCCTCCCGCTCCCACTCGTCCGCCGGGGTGAAGGGGTGCCAGAGGTGCTTCCGGTCGAGCGCCGCCAGCCGGCGCAGGCGCTCCGGCTCGTCCATGAGGCTCAGGGGCGAAGGGCGAGGATGACGGCCTCGACCTCGTCGAAGACGAATTGGCCTCCTTCCTCGCGGGGGGCGAGCCAGTGGCGGATGGCGGGGGAGGGGTTGTCGAGGAAGGCGCGCAGCTCCCGCTTGGTCTTCTCGTCGAGGTGGGGCCGGTTGGTCCACTCGTCCAGGACCATCTTCTTCCGCACCATCTCGCAGTGAAGGACGCGCAGGCCCGCCTCCTCCATCATCTCGATCAGAACGGGGGTCGGGTCGCAGCGGTTGTGGCTGGGGTCGCGGACCTTCTCGAAGTGGTTGTAGGCGGCCGCCTCGCGGGGTTCCTCGGGCGCCACGTTGTCCACGTAGACGAGCTTCCCGCCCCGCTTGAGCACCCGCGCCGCCTCGCGCAGGAACCCCCGCACGTCGGCGAAGTGGTGGGGGGCGATGCGCACCGAGAGGTAGTCCAGGGCGCTGTCCCGGACCCCCAGGTTCTCCGAGTCGGCCCGGAGGAAGCGGACGTTCGCGGCCTTCTTCTCGCCGGCCAGCTTGCGGGCCGAGTCGAGCATCCCCTGGGTCAGGTCGCTCGCGATCACCTTGCGGCAGCCCTCGGCCATCTTGAACGCGGTGTGGCCCGCCCCGGTGGCCACGTCGAGGAGGACGCCGCCCTGCGGGTTCAGCACCTCGAAGGCGCGGGTGAGGGAATTGCTCCGCGCGTGGGGCACGCTGGTGATGTAGTAGTCCGAGTCGCGGTTGTAGATGCGCTGGACGGCCTCGCGCTGCGCCTTGGAGCTGTCCATGGGTCCTCCGTCCGAGGGCATGCAGGAAACGGGAAGGAGGATAGCCCGAAGGGAGCGGGGCCTCAAGGGGGCGCGGGAAGGGAAAAGGATGCCGGGAATTCGTAGGGGCGTATTGCAATACGCCCCTACGGTACGGCCAACCCTATTTTATCTCGTCCGCAGCACCGCCCGCGCCGGGGCGCCGTCGCGGCCCTCGAACAGGGGGGCAGGGCGATGAGCTCGTAGTCCCCGGGCTCCGCCTGGGAGAGGTCGAGGCCCTCGAGCAGCACCACCCCCTTGGGGAGGAGGAGATGGTGGACAGGGGCGCCCGGGGCGCCCTTGCCGTCCACCGAGAGGGAGTCCACCCCCAGGAGGCGCATCCCGGCCTCGAGGAGCGCCTCGGCCGCCCCGGGCGTCATGTGGCAGAAGCCGGGGTCGAAGGGCTTCTCCCACCAGCGGGCGTCGGAGTTGCGCGTTCGGATGAGGAAACGCGCCGCGCCCGAGAGGTCGTGGCGGCGCAGCTCCTCCGCCGTCACCTCGTGAGGGTGCTCGATGCGGATGACCCGGGCCGGGCCGATGAGGACGCCGAGGGGCAGGGCCTCGACCCCGCCCGCCCCTTCGAGGAAGTGCATGGGGGCGTCCAGGTGGGTGCCGGTGTGGAGGCCGAGGGAGGCCTCGCTCACGTTGTTCTTATCCCCCGCGGCGAAGGACTGCGTGAAGCGCAGGCGGGGCTTGGGATCGCCCGGCCAGACGGGCATCCCCTCGCGGATGGGGACGCTCAGGTCGATGATGCGCATGGGGGTTCTCCCGGGTCCGGAGGGAGACGGCGCGGGCAGGGTATCAAAACCCCCCGCGCAGGAGCCAGCGCAGGGGGGCCAGGGTGATCTCGGGGAGGTAGGTGATCAGGGCCAGGGCGAGGAGCCGCCACCACAGGAAGGGCACGGACGCCCGCCACACCTCGGTCAAGGAGACGCGGAAGCGGTTGGCCGCGATGAAGAGGTTGAGGCCGACGGGAGGCGTCGTGTAGCCGATCTCGAGGTTCGCCAGGAAGATGACGGCCAGGTGGACGGGGTGGACGCCGAAGTCTCGCGCGATGGGGAGGATGAGAGGCGTCACCACCACGATGGCCGAGAAGATGTCCATCATGCAGCCCACGGCCAGGAGGAAGAGGTTCAGGGCCAGGAGGAAGACCCAGCGGTTCACGATGAGCGCCTTCATCGCCGCGAGGAGCTTCTGGGGCACCTGCTGATCCACCAGGTAGTTCGTGAGCCCGAGCGCGGCGCCCAGGATGACCAGGATCACCCCGACCAGGATCATGCTCTCGCGGGCGATGCGCGGCACGTCCCGCCAGAGGTCCAGGTCGCGGTAGACGAAGACCTCGGCGGCGAGGACGTAGAAGGCGGTCACCGCCGCCGCCTCGGCCGCCGTGTAGAAGCCCCCGTAGATGCCGCCCAGGATGAGGACCGGCAGCGGCAGCTCCCAGGCCGACTCCCGCAGCGCGCGCGCGAGGGCCGGGGCGGAGAAGGGGGTGCGCGGGGCGGCGCGCCCACCGGTCCGCATGCTGTAGACGGCCAGGATGACCAGCAGGAGGAGGCCCGGCGCGATTCCCGCCAGGAAGAGGTGGTCGATGTTCACCTGGGCCACCACCCCGTAGAGGATGAGGGGCAGGCTCGGCGCGAAGAGGAGCCCCAGCCCTCCGCTCGAGGTGACGAGCCCCAGCGAGAATCGCTGCGGGTAGCCGTCCCGCAGGAGGGAGGCGTACAGCAGCCCTCCCAGCGCCACGATGGTCGCCCCCGAGGCCCCCGTGAAGGCGGTGAAGAAGGCGCAGGTGGCGAGCGTCACTGCCGCGAGCCCGCCCGGCATCCAGCCCAGAGCGGCGCGCGCGAGATGGGTCAGCCGCTGGGGGGTGCGGGCCTCGGCCATGAGGTAGCCCGCGAAGGTGAAGAAGGGGATGGCCAGGAGCGCCGGGGCGTCCGTCATCCGGTAGAGCTCGATGACGACCGCCGCCGCGCTCACCCCCTCCGAGGCGAAGCCCAGGAGGGCGGCCGCCCCGATGACGGCGAAGAGCGGCGCGCCCAGCAGGGCCGCGCCCGCCAGGAGGAGGACGGCCAGCGCCGTCATGGACGCGGCGCCGGAGGGCCGGCCGGGGTCCTGGGCGGCCGGCCCCAGGCGGCCGCCGCCAGGAAGCGCAGCGCCATGAGCAGAAATCCCAGCGGGAGGATGGATTGCAGCGCCCAGGCGGGGATGGCGCCCGCGATCCGGCTCGCCGCGCTCCATTCCTCGGCCACGAACAGGAGCGAGGCCCGCGCCAGGAGGAGGCAGGCACCCCCCGCGAAGAGATCGGCGAGCCGCCGCGCCCGGCGGTCCCAGGGCGGGGCGATCAGGCGCGAGAGGATGTCGATCTCGATGTGGCGGCTCTCCCCCCGCGACGCGAGCGAGGCGCCGGCGAGCCCCAGCCAGAGCATCCCTTGGCGCAGGAGGAGGTCGGCCGCGAAGAGGCCCGACTGGAAGGCGTTGCGGAGGATGACCTGGAGGAAGCCCCCCCCCACCATCGCGAGAAGGAGGACGGCCAGGAAGGCGCCCTCGAAGCGGGCGAGGCCCCGGTCGAACCTCTCCCACCCCCGGCGGATCGGGGAGGCGCCGGGGCCGGGCATCGGCTCAGCGGGGGGAGCGCGCTTCGGCCAGGGCCTTGCGCGCGCGCGCGAGGAGATCGGCGGGGATGAGGGAGCCGGCGAGCTTCTTCTCCGCCTCTCGCCCGATGCGCCGGAACTCCTCCAGCTCGGCGGCGGAGGGAGGCTCGCTGATCAGGAGGCCCCTCTTGCGCATGGCCTCCACCGCGCGCCCGTTCTCGTCCCGGGTGCGGCGGCGGAGCTCCTCCATCTGCTCCCGGGTCTTCTCGATCAGGAGGCGACGGTGCTCCGCCGGGAGGCGCTGGAAGGCCTCCTCCCGCACCACGACGGCCCCCGTCACGTTCGCCATGGGGACCGGGCTCATGTACTTGACCTTGGTGAACCACTGGAGGGCCACCGCCCCCAGGGGGTTGACGTACACCGTGTCGATGAGGCCCGTCTGGAGCGAGGTGAGCACGTCCGTCACGCTCAGGGGGATGGGCCGCACCCCCAGCGCCTCGAAATAGGCCCGGGCGAGCGGGTCTCCCTCCCACATCCACACCTTCCGGCGCCGCAGGTCCGCCCGGCTCCGGATGGGGGCCTGGGAGAAGAAGTGCGCGAAGCCCACCTCAGACCAGCCGAGGAGGACGAAGCCCTTCTCCCGGAAGGCGTCCTCGTACCACCCGGAGAGCGCGCGGCGGACGGCGTCCGCCTCGCCGTAGTCCCGGAAGAGGAAGGGCAGCTCCATGAGGCGCACCGCCGGGAGGATCTCCCCCAGCCCCACCCCCGTGAAGCCCGCCGCGTGGAGCTGGCCCACCCGGATCTTCCGCACCACGTCCTTCTCGTTGCCGGAGACCCCTCCCGGATAGATGCGGAAGCGCACCGCGCCGTCCGTGGCCTGGCGCATGTCCCTGTCGAGGGCGCGCATGACCTCCATCCAGGTGGTGCCCTCGGGGGCGAGGCTCGCGAACTTGATCTCCGTCGCGGCGGCGGCGGGAGAGGCCCAAAGGAGAAGGGCCAGCGCGATGGCGGCCCGGAGAAGGCGCGGGATTGGGAATGTCATTCCGAGCGGCGCAGCCGCGAGGAATCTGCTTTTCGGTTCAAAAGCAGATTCCTCCCTCCGCTCCGCTCCGGCCGGAATGACAACTTGAAATTCCGGAGATTGAACCAATGGAGTCACGAGAAAAATTCCTCCGCCTTTTTCAGCAGCGACTTCGCCCGCTCCCGGGCCAGCGCGTTGGCCAGGGCCTGCTCGGGCAGAAGGCCCCGGGGCGCGGCCTCCACCTCCCGGAGCAGCCTCTCGAAGAGCGCGCGGTCCTGCGCCTGGACGGCGTAATGCCGCGCCATGAGCACCTTGGCCATGAGGAAGCGCCCCTTCGAGGCGGCGAGGGCGCGCTCGAAGTGATGCTTGGCCTTGGCGGGGTCCCCGCCCAGCAGCGCCGGACGGCCGCCGTAGTAGAGCCCGAAGAACAGATGGGGCCCGCCGTGGAAGTACGTGGGGTCGAGGGCGAGGGCCCGCTCCATCATGGCCGCGACGCGGGAGAGATCGGCCAGCGCCTCGGGGTCGGTGCGGTTCAGGTTGATCCAGCCGCTCCAGCAGTAGGCTGTCCAGAAAAGGAGCGGGAGGTCGTCCCCTCCCAGCCGGGCCAGGGCCTCCTTCTGCGCGGCGGCGTCCCCTTGGAAAAGCCCCGCCATCCCCGGCCGCGCCCGGAGCGCCGCCGCGCCGTGGCTCCGCCCCCGGCGGTAGAACTCTCCCGCCCGCGCGGGCTCGGCCTCCTCCAGGAAGCCGAAGGCGTAGCTGCCGTAGGCCTGTGCCGCGGCGCGGCGCAGGCCGTCGTTCCCGGGGTCGGAGCGCAGCAAGCCGTCGATCATGACGAAGAGGGTGGGTCCGGCCCCGCGCGCCTGGACGGGGTCCGTCTCGGCGTGCATGGCGGCGATCATATCGTCCACCACCAGGCCCGTGGCCCGGGCCACCGCCTGCCTCGGCGCGCAGCCAGCCAGCGCCGCCAGGAGCGCCGGGAGGAGGAGAAGGCGGGGCAGGATGAGGAGGAGGCGCGCGCGTCTCATGGCCCGCGATTATGCCACACGCCGCCGGGAGGCTCGACGCGCCGGGATGTTCCAGTTTTGATCGCCCGGGCGCCTCATGCGTCCCGGTAGGGCCGAACGCGCTCCTCGTTGAGCTCGAGCCCGAGGCCGGGCTTCTCGGGGATGCGCATGATGCCCTTCTGGGGGACGGGGGGATCCTTGAAGAGCATGGCGCCCAGGCCGGCGGGCTCGAGGTGGTACTCCATCCGCCAGCCGTTCGAGACCGCCCCCGCCAGGTGCATGTTGAGGTGGGGCCAGCCGTGGGTGGCGATGGGGAGGTTGAAGGCCTGGGCGAGGTGGGCCACCTTCACCCCCTCGGTGTAGCCCCCGACGAAGACCACGTCCGGCTGGGCGATGTCCACGGCGCCGCTCGCGATGAGGTCCCGGTGGCGCCAGCGCATGCCCTCCTGCTGGCCGGCGGCGATGGGGATGGTGGTCGAGGCCTTGAGGGCCAGGAGGTCCTTCACGTCGTTCCCCGCGACGGGCTCCTCGAACCAACGGACATCGTATGGCTCGCACAGGCGGGCCAAATCCTTCGCCTGCATGAGGCTGAAGAGGTGGTTGGCGTCCATCATGATCTCGACGCCTTCGCCCACGGCCTCCCGCACCTCCTGCACGCGGGCGGCGTCCTCGGGGATGTTCCGGGAGCCGTCCACGCACACCTTCATCTTGAGCTTGTCCCAGCTGTCGCGGACGAGGCCGGCGGCGAGCTCGGCCAGGTCTTTCCGGCTGTACTCGAGCATCCCGAAGGTGCAGTAGGCCGTCACCTCGCCCGAGTGGTTCCCCAGGAGCTTGTAGACGGGCTGGCCGAGCGCCTTGCCCTTGATGTCCCAGAGCGCGATGTCCACGGCGCTCAGGGCCGCCGTCCATACCCCGGTCATGCGGCGCTGGTTGAACTTCCAGAACATCTGATCCCAAAGGCGCTCGGTGGCGAGGGGGTCCTTCCCGGCCAGCCAGGGGCCGAGCTCGCGGCGGATGTTCTCCCGGCAGGCGAAGCGGTTGACCCGGTGGGTGGCCCCGATCCCGGTGATGCCCGCGTCGGTGTGGACGCGGCAGACGACGCAGTCCGACTTCTCCGGCTCCGGGAAGCGGGGGAGCTCGACCGGCACGACGTAGGAGTCCGCCTCGACGTGGGTGATCTTCATGTCGTCCTCTCTGGGGGTCTGGCCGTGCTGGCCGTGAACTCTAAATAAACAGGTTGCTCTTATTGAGCGGCACTCGAGAGAAGCAAGCTGCCCGGGCGGCTCCGGCTCCCCCTCCCTCCGGGAGGTCGGGCCCGCATGGGCCCGAGGGGGGAGGGAAGGCCCAGAGCGCTCCCCCGCCCCGGCCCTCCCCCGGTGGGGGAGGGAGGATGGCTGCCGCATTTGCGGCGTGAACAATACGCGTGGATTCCATACTTAGCTGTACGTCACCACGCTCCGGGCCACTTCCCCGCGCAGGAGCGCCCCGTAAGCCTCGTTGATCTGCTCGATGGGCCAGGAGCGGGTCAGCAGATCATCCAGGTTGAGCTTGCCCGCCATGTAGAGGTCGATGAGGCGCGGGACCTCGAGGCGGGGGCTAGAGGAGCCGTAGAGGGAGCCGATGAGGCGCTTCTCCTCCGTCACGAGCGGCACGGGGTTGATGGAGATGACGGATTTTGAGTCGGCGATCCCCACCACCACCGCCGCGCCCCCCGTGCGGAGGCAACGGAAGGCGGTGGCCATCACCTCGGCCACCCCGATCATCTCGAAGGCGTAGTGAACGCCCTTCCCCCCGGTGATCTCCTTGATGCGCTCGACCGGGTTCTCGTCCGAGGAGTTGACGGTGTGGGTCGCCCCGAACTTCCGGGCGTAGTCGAGCTTCCCCTGCATGATGTCCACCGCGATGATGGGCTCGGCCCCCACCAGCCTGGCTCCCTGGATGGCGTTCAGGCCCACGCCCCCCGCCCCGAAGACGGCCACGCTCTCCCCGGGCCGCACCTTGGCCCCGTTGATCACGGCGCCCACCCCGGTGATGACGGCGCAGCTCACCACGGCGGCCTTCTCCAGCGGCATGTCGTCGCGGATCTTGAGCACCGAGCGCTCGGACATGACCGAGTGGGAGCTGAAGGTCGAGACCCCGAGCCAGTGGTGGACCCGCTCGCGGCCCTTCTTGAAGCGGGTGGTGCCGTCCGAGAGGACGCCCCCGGCCCGCATCTGCGCCCCGTGGCCGCAGGTGGCCGGCCGGCCCGAGAGGCAGGGCTCGCAGGCGCCGCAGGAATAGCGCCAGACCGAGACCACGTGATCCCCGGGCTTGACCGAGGTGACGCCCGCGCCCACCTCCTCCACCACGCCCGCCCCCTCGTGGCCGAGGATGATGGGGGTGGGGGCGGGGATGATGCCAACCATCACATGGTGGTCGCTGTGGCACACCCCGGCCGCGGCGTAGCGCACGAGCACCTCGCCCGCGCGCGGGCCCTCGACCTCGATGCTCTCCACCGCGAGGGGCTTTCCGACCTCGTACAGGATAGCCGCTTTCATGGCATAGTCTCCTTTTTCCCGCCCGCGCTCAGCACGGCTGGGGCAGCCCCGCGAGCTCCGCGATGGCCGAGTCGATGGCCTCCTGGGGGAGCTCGTAGTCCTGGAGGTTCCCCGAGAGGTAGGCGGCGTAGGAGGCCATGTCGAAGTGGCCGTGGCCGCTCAGGTTGAAGAGGATGACGCGCTCGCGGCCTTCCTCCTTCGCCCGCTCCGCCTCCGCCTCCGCGACCGCGGCGCGGATGGCGTGGGAGGTTTCGGGGGCGGGGAGGATGCCCTCGGTCCGGGCGAAGAGGAGCGCCGCCTCGAAGCACTCCCGCTGGCGGTGGGCCACGGCCTCGATGACGCCGTCCCTGAGGAGCTGGCAGACGAGGGGGGCGTCCCCGTGGTAGCGGAGGCCCCCCGCGTGGATGCCGGGGGGGATGAAGGAGTGCCCCAGGGTGTGCATCGGGAGGAGGGGGGTGAGCCGGGCCGTGTCCCCGAAGTCGTAGGCGAAGCGCCCCCGGGTGAGGGTGGGGCAGGCGGCGGGCTCGGCGGCGATGATGCGCATCTCCTTGCCCGCGATCTTCTCCGCCGCGAAGGGGAAGGCCAGCCCGGCGAAGTTGCTCCCGCCCCCGCAGCAGGCGATGACGGCGTCGGGGCCCTTCTCCCCGGCCAGGGCGAGCTGCTTTTGGGTCTCCAGGCCGATGACGGTCTGGTGGAGCATGACGTGGTTGAGGACGCTCCCCAGGGCGTACTTCGTGTCCTCGCGGGAGGCGGCGTCCTCCACCGCCTCGCTGATGGCGATGCCGAGGCTGCCGGGGGAGTCGGGCGTGGCGGCGCGGATGCCCCGGCCGGCCTGGGTCTCCTCGCTCGGGCTGGGGATCACCCGGGCGCCCCAGGACTCGATCAGCGCCTTGCGGTAGGGCTTCTGCTCGTAGCTCACCCGCACCATGTAGACCTGGCAGGCGAGCCCGAAGAGGCTCGTTGCGAAGGCCAGGGCGCTCCCCCACTGGCCCGCCCCGGTTTCGGTGGCCAGGCGCTTCACCCTCGCCTGCTTATTGTACCAGGCCTGGGGGACGGCGGTGTTGGGTTTGTGGCTCCCGGCCGGGCTCACGCTCTCGTTCTTGTAGTAGATGCGGGCCGGGGTGCCGAGGGCTCGCTCCAGCCGCCGGGCGCGGTGGAGGGGGGTGGGGCGCCACAGCGCGTAGGCCTCGATGATGGGTTCGGGGATGTCGATCCACCGCTCCCGGCTCACCTCCTGCTCGATGAGGCTCATGGGGAAGAGGGGGGCCAGGGCGTCGGGGCCGATGGGCTGGCCGGTCCCAGGGTGGAGCGGGGGGAGGAGCGGGGTCGGCATGTCGGCCGCGACGTTGTACCAGCGGCGGGGGATCTCGGATTCGGGCAAGAGGTAGCGCGTGGGCTCCATGGTCTTCCTTCACAGGGGAACGCCCGGGGGGGCAGGCCCCATTATGCCATTCCCATCCCGCCGTTTGACACCCGCTTCCTTCGCGGTAAGATCGGGGGCGCAGGACCCGCTAGGGGTGTTTTGGCTGAGAGCCCTGGAACCAGGGCAACCCTTAGAACCTGATCTGGGTAATGCCAGCGAAGGGAAGCGGGCCGGGATCGGGCGGAGGGAAAGTCCCCTCCGGCATCTTGGGCCGCTTTCCTTCCGGGAAGCGGCTTTTTTGCTGGCCGCCGAGGGCGTGGCGGATGCGCATCCGGGTGAACGGGGAGGAGAAGGAGGTGGCGGGAGGGCTGACGGTATCGGCCCTGCTGGAGTCCCTGGACCTCCCGCCCACGGGCATCGCCGTCGCCCTCAACATGGAAGTGGTCCGGCGCAGCGACTATGCGGCCGTCGCGCTGTCGGAGGGGGATGAGGTCGAGATCGTCCGGGCGGTGGGCGGGGGCTGAGCCCCGCCGGCGCCCGCATGCAGGCGAGGAGAGAGCGTCATGTCGAGCACCTGGCAGGTCGGAAGCCACACCTTCACGTCCCGGCTCATCGTGGGCTCGGGCAAGTACCCCAACTTCGCCGTCATGCGGGACGCCCTCGATGCGGCCGGCGCCGAGATGGTGACGGTGGCCATCCGCCGGGTGGACCTGAGCGACCGCAGCGAGAAGGGCTTCTGGGCCTTCTTCGACCAGAAGAAGCACACCATGCTCCCCAACACGGCCGGCTGCTACGACGTGAAGAGCGCGGTCACCACCGCCCGGCTCGCGCGCGAGGTGACGGGCTCGGACCTCATCAAGGTGGAGGTGATCGGGGACGAGAAGACCCTCTTCCCGGACAACGAGGGGCTGCTCGATGCCTGCAAGATCCTCCTCAAGGACGGCTTCACCGTGCTGCCCTACTGCATCGACGACCCCGTCATCTGCAGGAAGCTCGAGGACATGGGCTGCCACGCCGTCATGCCCCTGGCCGCCCCCATCGGCTCGGGCCTGGGCATCCGCAACCCCTATAATCTGCGGATCATCCTGGAGCAGTGCTCCGTCCCCGTCATCGTGGACGCGGGGGTGGGCACGGCCTCGGACGCGGCGGTGGCCCTGGAGCTGGGCGCGGCGGCCGTCCTCATGCAGACGGCCATCGCGGGGGCGGACGACCCGGTCAAGATGGCCCGCGCCATGCGCCTGGCCGTCGAGGCCGGCAGGCTCGCCTTCGAGGCGGGACGCATCCCGATGAAGCTCTACGCCACCGCCTCGAGCCCCTTGACCGGGGTGATCGGGAGCTAGAATCAACATATGTGCGCTTGCGGCTTTGGCAAGCCGGTGGAAGATCACCTCTTCCTCCTCTCCCGGCAGGAGGGGCGCCAAGGTTGTCATTCTGAGCGACCGGAGGGAGCGAAGAATCTGCTTTTCGGAACAAGAAGCAGATTCTTCACTTCGCTTCGCTCCGTTCAAAATGATGGCCTTTTGCCGAGGCTGTTTGGATCTGTCCTCAGTGCGCATTGCCCGCTTCGGCTTCTCCGCTAGGCCCGCCGATGGCTGAGCGCCTCGATCTCGATTCCCTCTACCTCATCACGGACCGGAGCGTCCCCCTCGCGGGGGACCTCCTGGGCGCGCTCGGCGCGGCGCTCCGGGGCGGGGTGCGCCTCGTGCAGTTCCGGGAGAAGGACCTCCCGCCGCGCGCCCGCTGGGAGCTCGGCGAGAAGGTGATGCGGCTGGCGGAGGGCTGCGGCGCCTCCGTCGTCGTGAACGGCGACCCGGCCCTCGCCCTGGCCCTCGGGGCGGTGGGGGTGCACCTGGGGAAGGACACCCTCCCCGTCCGCGCGGTGCGCGAGCGGGTGGGCTGGCGCGGCCTCCTCGGCTACTCCGCCCACAGCGGCGCTGAGGCCGCCCGGGCCTTCGCCGAGGGGGCGGATTTCGTCACCCTGAGCCCGGTCTTCCCGACCCGGAGCAAGGCGGCCCAGGGGCCCGCGCTGGGGCTGGAGGGCTTCCGCGCCCAGGCGGAGGGCCTCCCGGGGCCGGTCTACGCCCTGGGCGGGGTGGGGCCCGGGAACGCCGCGGGCTGCCTCCGGGCCGGGGCGCACGGGGTGGCCCTCATCGGCGCCATCCTGGCCGCCCCCGACCCGGCCGCGGCGGCGGCGGCGCTGCGGGAGGCGCTGGCGCAGCGGGGGTGACTCCCCCCTCCAAGCCCCGCGCGCTCTTGAGAAATCTTCGTGATTCCCCAACAATGGGGCATACATTCCGGCTCCTCCGGCACGAGGTGCCCCTGAAGGAGGGAGAAATCCGCATGGCCCAGCCGACGCAGAACATCAGCACCCTTCTCCAGGAGAACCGCGTCTATAAGCCCCCCAAGGAGTTCTCCAGCCAGGCCCACATCAAGTCCATGGCCGCCTACAGAAGGCTCTACGAGGAGTCGATCAAGAGCCCGGCCAAGTTCTGGGGGCGCCACGCCGAGCAGTTCCATTGGTACAAGAAGTGGAAGAAGGTGCTGGAGTGGAAGGAGCCCCACGCCCAGTGGTTCGCCGGCGGGACGACGAACATCTCCTACAACTGCCTGGACCGCCACCTCGCCACCTGGCGCAAGAACAAGGCCGCCCTCGTCTGGGAGGGCGAGCCGGGCGACTCGCGCGTCCTCACCTACCAGGACCTCCACCGCGAGGTCTCGAAGTTCGCCAACGCGATGAAGAGCCTGGGCATCGGCAAGGGCGACCGGGTCATCATCTACCTGCCGCAGACGCCCGAGGCGGCGATCGCCATGCTGGCCTGCGCGCGCATCGGCGCCCCCCACAGCGTGGTGTTCGCGGGCTTCAGCGCCAACTCCCTGCGCGACCGCATCCAGGACACCGAGGCGAAGGCGGTCATCACCGCGGACGGGGGCTGGCGGCGGGGCAACGTCGTCCCCTTGAAGCTGAACGCGGACGAGGCCATCGAGGGGTGCCCCTCGGTCAAGACCGTCGTCGTCTTGAAGCGCACCAACACCCAGGTGCGCTTCCAGGAAGGGCGGGACCACTGGTGGCAGGACATCATGGCGGACGCCTCTCCCGACTGCCCCGCCGAGGAGCTCGACGCCGAGCATCCCCTCTACATCCTCTACACGAGCGGAACGACCGGGAAGCCCAAGGGGATCGTCCACACCACGGGCGGCTACATGGTGGGCACCTGGCTCACCACCAGGTGCGTCTTCGACGTGAAGGACGAGGACACCTTCTGGTGCACCGCCGACATCGGCTGGGTGACGGGGCACAGCTACATCATCTACGGCCCCCTCCTGAACGGCGCCACATCGGTCATGTACGAGGGCGCCCCGAACCACCCCGGGCCGGGCCGCTTCTGGGACATCGTCCAGAAGTACCGGGTCAACATCTTCTACACCGCCCCCACCGCCATCCGCGCCTTCATGAAGTGGGGGGAGGAGCACCCCAAGCAGCGCGACCTCTCCTCCCTGCGCCTCCTCGGCACGGTGGGCGAGCCCATCAACCCCGAGGCCTGGATGTGGTACCGCCGCGTCATCGGCGGCGAGCGGTGCCCCATCGTGGACACCTGGTGGCAGACCGAGACGGGCACCATCCTGATCACGCCCCTGCCCGGCGCCATCCCCACCAAGCCGGGGACGGCCACGCTGCCCTTCTTCGGGGTGGTGCCGGACGTAGTCACCAAGGAAGGGAAGTCGGTGGGCCCCGAGGCGGGCGGGTTCCTCGTCATCAGGCGCCCCTGGCCCGCCATGCTCCGGACCCTGTGGCGTGACGACGAGCGCTACCGGAAGCAGTACTGGGGCGAGATCAAGGGTTGCTACTTCACCGGCGATGGCGCCCGCCGCGACAAGGACGGCTACTTCTGGATCATGGGCCGGGTGGACGACGTCATCAACGTGGCCGGCCACCGGCTGGGCACCATGGAGATCGAGAGCGCCCTGGTGGCGAACCCTCGCGTGGCCGAGGCCGCGGTGGTGGGCATTCCCCACGAGCTGAAGGGCCAGGGCATCGCCGCCTTCGTGACGCTCAAGGGCGCGAACGCCAAGAACGTCGCCCTCGAGCAGGAGCTCAAGGACTGGGTGGTGAAGGAGATCGGCGCCATCGCCCGGCCCGACGTGCTGCGCTTCACCGACGCCCTGCCCAAGACCCGCAGCGGCAAGATCATGCGCCGCCTCCTGCGCGACATCGCCTCGGGCTCGGGCCAGGTGGGCGACACCACCACCCTCGAGGACATCTCCGTCCTGCAGTCCCTCCAGCAGTACCAGGACGAGTAGGGGATTTCCGCGAAAAGAGGGGGGGCGGCCCTCCTGCGGGAGGCCGAAGCCGCCCGCCACGGGGAATCGAAGCCCTTCGGAGGGCGAAGGCCCTCCGGGGCCCCCCTTTTTCGCCGATTTCCGCTTGGCCCCGCCCCAAAGTTTGGTAGGATGCCGGGAGTCCCGGCGGCGCCGGGAAAGCGAACTGCCCTGGAGGACGGGCTCATCATCCGGTTCATCGGCGAGAAAGAGGACTTGAACGGGTCCTTCCCCCGCCTCGCCACCTGGGGGGAGGAGCGGCTGGCCGGGAACGTCGCCTACTGCCCGGAGGGCGGCTTCTTCGTGAACCTGGCGGGCGACTACAACTACATCGAGGCCGCCTACTACGTCTCCCAGGACATCGAGGCCGAGGGCCGCCCCGTCCACCCGACCTGCCAGGAGATGCTCGACGCATACGTCCCCCCCCTCTTCCTGGAGAAGGCCCGGCTGGCCGGGCTCCCCGTCCCCAACTACTACGTCACCAACGATTTCTTCGAACCTCCCGTCATCGTGGACACCATCAACCCCTTCATGTACCGCCAGATGGTGGTGCTGAAGGAGGGGATGCAGCGGCGGGTGGCCAAGTCCCTCACCCGGAACTTCACCTACGCCATCTGCTGCCAGGAGCTGCCCGAGAGGGCGAAGGTGGCCTACTTCCGCTGCGTGATGGGCGAGTGCGGCGCCGGCCGCTTCCGCGAGGCGGCCCGCCGGTTCTGGGAGGCCTTCCGGCTGCCCCTCGCCGAGGTCCGGGTCATCCTCGCGCCGGGGGGCGAGATCCTCCTGAGCGGGGTGGACCCGCTCCCCTGGAAGAAGCTCACCCCCCGGGAGCGGGCCCGGCTCAACCGGCGGGTGCAATGGCCCGGATAGGCGTCTTCATCGAGCGCTACACGGTGCAGAAATCCGAGGAGATGGGGGCCCTCCTCCGCCTGGGGCACGCCGCCGAGCGCCTGGGCCACCGGCTGGACGTCCTCTTCCGGTCGGACATGTACAAGATCCCGGAATACGACGCCCTCTTCATCCGCGCCCTGACAGACCCGCTGAACGCCTCCTTCGTCGCCGCCCGCCTCGCCGAGATGCACGGCCTGAGGGTGATCGACGACCCCGGGTCCATCCTCGTCTGCTGCGACAAGGTGAACATGTACCGCCGCGTCCAGGCGGCGGGCGTCGCCATGCCGGACACCGTCTTCCTGGACGCGCCCGACGTGAACCTCGAGTCCGCCGCCGAGGTGCTCGCCCGGCTCGGCTCCCCCGCCGTCCTCAAGGCGCCCAACTCGAGCTTCTCCCGCTTCGTGGACAAGGTGGAGACCCCCGGGCAGTTCGTCCGCGTGGGCAAGCGCTTCCTCCGGCGGGCCGACCGCCTCGTGGCCCAGCGCTTCGTCGCCTCCGAGTACGACTGGCGGGTGGGGGTGCTGGCCGGGGAGCCCCTCTACGTCTGCCGCTACATGATCCCCAAGCGGCGCTGGAAGGTGCTCACCTACATGCCCTCGGGCCGGGCGGTCTTCGGCGAGGTGCGGGGGCTTCCGGTCGCCCAGGCGAACCCCCTCCTCGTGGACACCGCCCTGCGGGCCGCCGCCGCCATCGGCAAGGGCCTCTACGGCGTGGACCTCAAGCAGGTGGGGGACGAATACTTCGTCATCGAGGTGAACGACAACCCCACCATCGCGGCCGGCGAGGAGGACCAGAAGGCGCCCGGCCTCTACGAGCGCATCGTCCGCTACCTGGCCCGGGAGTGGGGCTAGGATGGCCCCGAAATTCTCGGTGCGGCCCGCGGGCCCCGGGGACCTGGACGCCCTCGAGCGCCTGGAGAGGGCCGGCTTCCGCCCGGAGGACGCCTTCAGCCGGGCCCAGCTCCGCCGCCTCCTGGCCGGCAACGCCGCCGCCTTCCTCGCCGAGTCCACCCAAGGGGCCAAGCGCCCCGTGGGCTCGGCCGTCGTCCTCTGGCGGCGGGGCTCCCCCTCGGCCCGCCTCTATACCATCGCCGCCGACCCCGCCTTCCAGGGCAAGGGGGCGGGGAGCCTCCTCCTCGAAGCCTGCGAGCGCGCCGCCGCGGAGAAGGGCTGCGCCCAGATGCGGCTCGAGGTGCGCCAGAGCAACCGCCGGGCCATCGCCTTCTACGAGCGGCGCGGCTACCGCGCCGTCGAGACCCTGCCCGGCTACTACCCCGGCGGCGAGGCCGGCCTGCGCATGGCCAAGGACCTGGGCCCGTCCTCCTCCGCCGAAGCGGCCGCCCCCGCGCGCCGCGGCGCCGCGGCGCGCGGAGGCCCGAAGGCGGGTGCGAGTTCCGGTAAGCCGGGCGCCCCGGCCGGAGCCGGAGGGGACGGCCCCCGGCTCGACCTGCCCTACTACGCCCAGACCCTCGGCTTCACCTGCGGCCCCGCCTGCCTGATGATGGCCATGCGGCACTTCGACCCCAAGCTCCGCCTCGACCGCACCCTGGAGCTCGTCCTCTGGAAGGAGGCCACCACCGTCTTCATGACGGCCGGCCTGGGCGGCTGCGAGCCCTTCGGCCTCGCCGTGGCCGCCGGGCGCCGGGGTTACCGGGCCGAGGTGCTCGTCCCGGGCCGGGGCGTTCCCTTCCTCGGCTCGGTCCGCACCGAGGACAAGAAGGAGGTGGTGCGCCTCGTCCACCGGCAGATGAAGGCCGAGGCGGAATCCCTGGGGACGGCCGTCCGCTACCGCGGCTTTGGCTCCGCCGACATCGCCCGGGCGCTGCGCGGGGGCGCCGTGCCCATCGTCCTCGTCAGCGCCCACCGGCTCCACGGCTTCAGGGTGCCGCACTGGGTGGTGGTCACCGGCTTCGACGGGCGGAACATCTACCTGCACGACCCCTACGAACGCCACTACCGGCCCCACCCCCGGCGGGCCCGCCACCTCCGGGTGAGCGCCGGGGAGTTCGAGCGGATGACGCGCTGGGGCAAGGACTCCCTCCGCAGCGCCGTCCTCATCCGCCCCGCCCCCCGCGCGCGTAAAAATAAGCCTGAATATCCCTGAACATCCCTGAATACCCCTGAAAGAGCCTGAAACCCTCACCCGCCCGCACGATCACCGGCGCCAATTCGCCTTCCGCTTTTATTGGGGAACTACCCGGTATTAACGGCGACTATCCGGAACTTTCCCGCCGCCGGAGCCCCGCCGCCGCCCTTTCTCTCCATTCCCGACACCTCCCTCCGCGCGGGCGCGGCTCGCCCGCCTCTGGCAATCTAGGCCCTGCGGGAGAAAATCCATTTACCGCAAATCGCGGCAATTTCGCGCACGGTCATGGATGGGAGGGATTTTTTGGGGGAATCCGAATCCATTGAGGATGGAGGAGGTGCCGGTTGGTTCGTAGGGGCGTATTGCAATACGCCCCTACAGGCCGGGTGGCGGTCCCCACCATGGCGCCCAGGAATTTCGCGCGGAGGTCCGCGGCCATGCGGTCTTCCCTGCAAAGAGGCGGCGCAGAATGGAGGGGCGCTCCCCCGGCCTCCCTACCGGAAGGTGTTCGTCACCTTCCCGTTGGTGCCCACGATGTTGATGCGCGGGGAATCCGCCGCGGTGATGCCCACGGCCATGCGGACGTTCCCGTTCTTGTCGCGGAAGTCGATGTGGGCCGCCCCCGTGTTCCCGAGGCTGTAGACGCTGCGGAACTTGCCCGCGGCGTCGCGCAGGAAGAGCCCCACGGAGCCCTCCTTGGTCACGAGCAGGGCGGCGCGCTCCTTTCCCGCGGCATTCACGAGGTAGATCTCCTCGGCCACGATCCGCCTCGGGCCTTGGGCGACGGCCCCGCTCAGGAAGAAGGAGGCGGCGAGGAGGACCATCAAGGCGCCCATGCGCTTGAACCACCGGTTCTGCCGCTCCATCCGTGCCACGCGCTCCTCCAGGGACATCGACGCCTCCTTCGCTGGTGTGAACCCGCCGGAGCCGCTCCGGCCGGGGAATTCCCTCACCCCCGCCTCGCGGGCTTCTTGGCCCCGCGGAGCATCTCCTTGGCGTGCTGGCGGGCGGCCCGGGTGATCTCGAGGCCGGCCCCCATGCGGGCGATCTCCTCGACGCGCGCCTCGCCGTCGAGGGGCCGGATGGAGGCCGTGGTGCGCCCCTTGGCGACGTGCTTCTCGATGCCGAAGTGCCGGTCCGCGAGGCTCGCCACCTGGGCCAGGTGGGTGATGACGAGCACCTGGTGATCGCGGGAGACCTCCAGGAGCTTGCGGCCCACCACCTCGGCCACCGCCCCCCCGATGCCCGCGTCCACCTCGTCGAAGATGAGGGTGGGGATGAGGTCTCCGCGCCGCAGCACCGACTCGAGCGCCAGCATGAGGCGGGAGAGCTCCCCGCCCGAGGCCACCCGCGCCAGGGGCCGGGGGGGCTCCCCGGGGTTGGGGGAGAAGAAGAACTCGCCCTCGTCGGCCCCGTCCGCGCGCAGGCGCACCCTCCGGCCCCCGATCTCCAGGAAGCTCTCCGGGTCTTCCGCGTGCGCGAGGTTCGTTTGGAAGACCGCGCCCGGGAGGCCCAGCTCGGCCAGGCCCGCGCCCATGCGCTTGTCGAGGGTCCTGGCCGCCTTGCGGCGCGCCTCGGAGACGTGCCGGGCCAGCCCGCCCGCCTCGGCCCGGAGCCGGTCCCGCCCGGCGAGGAGGCGCTCCCCGCCCGCTTCGTCCGAGAGCGAGGCCAGCTCGTCTTTCGCCCGGGCGAGGAAGCCGAGGCACTCGGCCTCGTCCGCCCCGTACTTGCGGCGCAGCTCCCGGAGGAGCCCCCGCCGGGCCTCGAGCGCCTCGAGGCGCGCCGGGTCGCCCTCGGCCCCCCCGGCGTAGGCCCGGAGCCCCTCCGAGAGGGATTCCACCTGGGCGAGGAGGGAGGCCGTGTCCTCTTGCCACTTGGCCCGGCCGGGGTCCAGCTCGGCGAGGCGCCCCAGCCCCCTTTGGATCTCCCCCAGGCGCTCGAAGACCGAGCCCTCCGCCTCGTAGAGCCGCTGGTGGAGCTCCCCGGCGAGGGTCCCCAGGCGCTCCGCGTTGCGCAGCCGGGGGAGCTCGGCCTCGATCGCCTCCATCTCGCCGGGCGCGAGGCGGGCGGATTCCAGCTCCTCCACCTGGAAACGCAGGAGGTCCGCCCGCTGGGCCCGCTCCCGGGCGCCCCGGTCGCGCTCGGCGAGCGCGCGCTCCGTCTCGCGCAGCGCCCGCACCGTTTCGCCGAGTTTCGAGAGTTCCTCCCCCAGCCCCGCGAACTCATCCAGCAGCCCGAGGTGGGCGGAGGGCCGCAGCAGGGTCTGGTGGGCGTGCTGGCCGTGGATGTTCACCAGGCGCTCCCCCACGGCGGCGAGGGTGGCCGCGGTGCCGAGGGCGCCGTTCAGGTAGATGCGGCTGCGCCCGGCGGGGGCGACCCGGCGGCGCACGATGAGCTCCCGCTCGGGGCCCACCTCGACCCCCGCTTCCTCGAGGATTTTCTGGGCGGCGCGGCCGCCCGGGGTGTCCGGGAGGTCGAAGAGGGTCTCGACCACCGCCTCCCCGGCCCCCGCGCGGACGGTCTCGGCCCCCGCCCGGCCCCCGAGGGTGAGGTTCAGGGCCTCGAAGATGATGGACTTGCCCGCCCCGGTCTCCCCCGTCAGGGCGTTCAGGCCGGGCCCGAACTCGACTTCGAGCGCGTCGATGATGGCGAAGTTGGCGATCCGCAGGAGGCGGAGCATCCCTACCTCAGGCGCGGCCCCCGCGCGAGTCCCCGCCGCGGGGGTGGGTCTCCCAGACGAGCTTGTCCCGGAGCACCTGGAAGAAGTCCGCCCCCTCGGGCCGGACGAGGCGCACCGGGTCCGGGCTCTTGACCACCTCGAGGCGGTCGTCCGGCTGGAGCTCCACGCCCGGGAGGCCGTCCAGGGTCAAGAGGGTGTGGCGGTGCTCGGCCTCGGGGTCGCGGAAGAGCCGCACCTCGACCCGGGCGTCCCCCCCGACCACGATGGGCCGGTGGCTCAGGGTGTGGGGGCAGATGGGGTTGATGAGGATCACCTCCATCTCGGGCACGACGAGGGGGCCCCCGGCCGAGAGGGAGTAGGCGGTCGAGCCCGTCGGGGTGGCGAGGATCAAGCCGTCCCCCCGGAAGTTGCCGAGGTGGCGGCCATTCACCCGGACGGTGAACTCCACCATCCGGGCCAGCGGCCCCGAGGTGAGCACCACGTCGTTCAGCACGTCGTCGAGGGGGATGCGCTTCCCGTCCCTGAGCGCGCAGGGCCTGAGCCGCATCCTGGACTCGATGGCGAACTTGCCCTCCAGCAGGATGCGCTCGAGCGCGGGCAGGAGCTCGCTCAGGGGCACGTCCGCCATGAAGCCCAGGTGGCCCGTGTTCACCCCGAGCATGGCCGGGCCGCCGTCGCGGAGGTGGTGGGCCGTGCGGAGCATGGAGCCGTCCCCCCCGAACACGATGAGGAGGTCGGCCCCCGCGATCACCTTCTCGGTCGGGAGGTCCCCGGGCTCGCCCGCCAGCTCCGCCGCCGTCCGGTCGAGGGCCAGCTCGAAGCCCCGCTTCCGCAGCCAGGCGGCCGCCCCCGCGAGGTCGGGCGAGGCCTTCTTCGCGAAGGGCCCGGCGGCCAGGGCGATGCGGCGGAAGGGCTGGGGCAAGGCGGGGCTCCTGTCGGGGACGGGCGCTGACGGGGAAGTATCCCAAGGCCACCCGGGGGCCGCAAGGCGCGGGAGACGCCGAAGCGGAAACAATGCGAATCTTCCCCCGCCGACATGCTTGGCCCCCCTTCCACTGCTCTTGCAGTATAATCGGTTTCATCTCCAAATCGGACGCCGCTTCGGCTGCAAGGGGTACCCCCTGCCATGGAAGAAAAGCTTCCGCGCAGGCTGTCCGCCATCTTCAGTGCCGACGTGAAGGGCTACAGCCGCCTCATGGGGGATGACGAGGAGGCGACGGTCCACACCTTGACCGCTCTGCGGAGCACCAATTTCTCGATCATCAAAGCATTTGGCGGCAGGGTGGTGGACTCCCCCGGGGACAACATGCTGGTGGAGTTCCCCAGCGTGGTCGAGGCCGTGAAGTGCGCCGTGGAGATTCAAGAGCGCTTGCGGGAGGCGAACGCCGAGCTTCCCTCCAGCCGGCGGATGGAGTTCCGGATCGGGATCAACCTGGGGGACGTGATCGCCGACGGCGATCGCATCTACGGCGACGGGGTGAACATCGCCGCCCGGCTGGAGGGCCTGGCCGAGGGGGGCGGCGTCTGCGTCTCGGGCACGGTCTTCGAGCAGGTGGAGAGCAAGCTCGATCTCAAGTGGGAGTTCATGGGCGAGCAGGCGGTCAAGAACATCGCCCGTCCGGTGCGGGCATACCGGATGCGAATGGGTGACGGCGCGGGCGTTGAAAAATCCGCGGAAGGCGCCAGGCGGGACGAGCCGCCGCGCTTCTCCATCTTCGTCCTGCCCCTTCAGAACCTCTCGGGGAATCCAGACCAGGACTACTTCTCGGACGGGATCACCGAGGATTTGATCACCGACCTCTCCCGCATCTCGGGGGCCTTCGTCATCTCCCGCAGCACCTCCTTCGCCTACAAGGGCAAGGCGGTGGACGCGAAGCAGGCCGCCGCCGAGCTCGGCGTCCGCTACGTGCTGGAGGGCAGCGTGCGCCGGGCGGGGGATCAGGTGCGCGTGAACGTCCAGTTGATTGACGCTGAGACGGGCAGCCACATCTGGGCCGAGCGCTTCGACCGCGAGGTAGGGGACATCTTCGCGCTCCAGGACGAGGTGACGGGCCGGATCGCCCGGGCCCTGAACCTACAGGTCCTTGAGGCGGAGAGCCACCGGGCCCAGAAGGGGAGGCCGGAGAACCTCGACGCCGAGGATTACGCCCTGCGCGGCTGGGCGGAGCTGTGCACCAAGCCGATGAGCCCGGAGTCGAACCATGCCGCCCAAAAATATCTTGAGGAGGCTCTCCGTCTGGACCCGGATTCCGCCCGAGCGTGGACTTGCAGGTCGTTTATGTACATCCGGGCGGCCCAATTCGGCTGGCTGCCCGAGCCCCGGGCCGAGCTTCAGAAGCGCGCGGTCGAGGCGGGGGAGAAAGCGATCTCCCTGGACCCGAAGAGTGCCGAAGCCCACTACGTGTTGGGATTGCCCCTCCTATTATCGGGCCAGGGGGAGAAGGCGCTCCCTGCGTTTGAAACGGCCATCGAGATCAACCGGAACTACGCGCCCGCCTACCGAGGGGTGGGATTCAGCCTGACCCTACTGGGACGGGCGGGCGAGTCTTTCTCGTGGTTTGAGAAAGCGATGCGCCTCAGTCCCCGCGATCCTTTTTGGGCGGTCTGGTGCTGGAACATGGGGTATGCGAAGCACCTGATTGGCGAGGACAAGGAGGCGGTCGCGTGGGCGAAGCGGGCGATTGCCGCCAACCCAAAATATCCCAACTCATATTTCCTGTTGGCCTCCGCCCAGGCGTGGCTCGGCGAGGAAGAGGAGGCGAGAAAAGCCCTGGATGAAGGACGCAGGTTCATGCCCCTCTACGACACGATAGCCCTGTACCGTCCCCTCTGCGCCCTCTCTCTGAACGAAACTTTTCTGTCCCAGCTCGAGGAGCGCCACATCGCCGGCCTGCGCAAGGCCGGGATGCCGGAGGCGTAGCGCCGGGAAATTGCGCTTGAGGGACATCGCATGGCCGGGATGTTCTCGAACGCCGCCGCGTACGACGGCTACATGGGCCGCTGGAGCGCCAAGCTCGCGCCTCTCTTCCTCGACTTCGCCGGGATTCATGACGGCGGCCGGCTGCTGGATGTGGGCTGCGGCACGGGGGCGCTCTGCCGGGCGGCGGCGGAGGCCGCCCCCCGCTCGGAGGTCGTGGGCGTCGATCCGGCGCAAGCTTTCATCGAGCACGCCCGCGCGCAGTGCACGGACCCACGCATCACATATGACCTCGGCGATGCGCTGAACCTTTCTTATCCGGACGATTCCTTCGACCAATCCCTCTCCCTGCTCGTGTTCATGTTCATCCCCCAGGGGGAGAGGGCGGCGGGCGAGATGCGCCGCGTCACGCGCCCGGGAGGCGCGGTGGCGGCCTGCACCTGGGACAGCGGCGATGGGAAGATGGAGCTGGCGAGCACGTTCTGGGAGGAGGCGGTCCGGCTGGACCCGGCCGCCGAGGCGCGCCGGGCGGACAAAACCCTGCGCTACAACCGCCGGGGCGAGCTCGGCGCGTTATGGAAGGGCATCGGCCTGGAAGGCGTGGAGGAGACGGCCATCGGGATGCGGATGGAATTCGCCTCCTTCGGCGACTACTGGCTTCCCCTCCAGCGGGAGGTGGGGCCGATTGGCACCTATGCGAAGGGCTTGTCCCCCGAGGCCCGGGATGCGCTCCGGGGGGCGCTCCGTGCGCGGTTTCTCGGGGGCGGCCCCGACGGCCCCTTCACCCTCCGGGCCCGGGCCTGGGCGGCGCGGGGCACGGTGCCCGGCTGAGGGCCGGGGCGGCGGAGGAGGCATCACATGGCGGACATGTTCTCGAAATCCGAAGCCTACGAGAGCCTCATGGGCCGCTGGAGCGACCGGCTTGCGCCCGTGTTCATGGAATTCGCGGGGGTCCGCGACGGGGGGCGGGTGCTCGATGTGGGGTGCGGCACCGGGGCGCTCTGCCGCGCGGTGCTGGACGCCGCCCCCCTCTCGGAGGTCGTGGGCGTCGACCCGTCGGAGCCCTTCATCGCCTACGCCCGCGAGCGGTGCGCCGACCCGCGCGCCGCCTTCGACGTCGGCGACGCGCTGAACCTTCCCTACCCCGACGCGTCCTTCGATCAGACACTGTCCCTGCTCGTGTTCCAGTTTATTCCTGAGGGAGAACAAGCGGCAGAAGAGATGCACCGGGTGACGCGACCGGGCGGCACGGTGGCGGCCTGCACCTGGGACGGCGAGGGAGGATTTGAATTGACGAGTGCTTTTTGGGACGAGGCGGGCAAGCTGGACCCCGCCCTGAAGAAGAGAGGCGATTCCCGTCTCTTCCGCAGGGGTCAGTTCTCTAGGTTGTGGGATGCGGCGGGCCTTCAGGACGTGGAGGAGACGGGCCTCGGGATTCAAATGGACTTCGCCTCCTTTGACGATTACTGGCTCCCTTTCCTTCAAGGCGCTACCCCAATGGGCGCTTACGTGAAGGCCCTGGTTCCCGAGGGCCGGGAGGCGCTCCGCGAAGCGCTCTGGAAACGGTTTCTGCCGGGCGGGGAAGATGGCCCATTCGCGCTCGGGGGGCGGGCCTGGGCGGCGCGGGGCAAGGTCCCCGGTTGAGACGGGTGCCATGAAATTCAACCCCGGCATCCACCGCCGCCGGTCGGTGCGTTTGAAGGGGTGGGATTACGCCTCGCGCGGGGCGTATTTCGTGACGGTGTGCGCCCACGGGCGGGAATGTGCGTTCGGGGAGGTGAGGAGCGGGCGGGTGGCCTTGAACGAGGCGGGGCGGGTGGTGGAGTCCGCCTGGAACGACCTGCCCCGGCATTACCCGCGCGCGGGATTGGATGCGTTCGTCGTGATGCCGAATCACGTGCACGGGATTTTGGTTATCGGCAAGGGTTCGTACGTAGGGGCGGATTTCAAATCCGCTCCTACAGACATGAAGCCGATGCGCCGTCATCCGTTGTCCGAAATCGTGCGGGCCTTCAAGGCATTTTCCACCCGCCGTATCAACCTCCTCCGTCAGACGCCGGGCCATCCTCTCTGGCAACGGAACTATTACGAGCACATCATCCGCGGCGAGGACGAATTGAACCCCGCGCGGGAATACGTCCTGCACAATCCCCTGAAATGGGCGGAGGACGAGAATTACCCTGGGAATGTGAAGAGGAACAAACAGGTTGGTACGTAGGGGCGGGTTTGAAACCCGCCCCTACAGACATTGGCGCTCAACCCCCTTTGTTCCTCTTTCCTACCCCGCCCCCATGAGCGCCGCCTTTCTCGCCCTCGGCACCCTGCGCCAGTAGCGGCACGAGTCCTGGAGGGGGCAGCCGGCGCACAGGCGCGCGTCGCGGCGGCTGGGGCAGCGGCCCAGGATGCCCAGGCGCGAGAGGGCAAAGTCGTAGCGCACCGGATCGGCCGGGTCGAGGAGGCGGAGCGAGGCCGTCACTTCTTCCGCCATGAGGCGGCCCGGGGTGCGGCGGTCGGTGAGGCCCAGCAGGCGCCCGATGCGTGCGAGGTGGGTGTCGAGGGGGATGAGGAGCTGGTCCGGCCGGGGGCCCTTCCAGAGCCCGAGGTCCAGGCCGTCGGCGGGGCGCACCATCCAGCGGAGAAACAGGTGGAGCCGCTTGCAGGCGCTCGGGCCCTCGGGGTCGGGGAGGAGGCAGGCGGTCTCGCGGAGAACGTGCTTCGGCAGGGAGGCCCCCAGGGCGAGGAGGCTCCGGCGGAAGGCGGCGAGGGCGCCCAGGAGGTCCGGGGCGGCGGGGTCGTAGCCTTGCATGAAGAGGACCCCCAGCGAGCCCGCCTCGCGCAGCGCCGCCCCCGTGAGATGCGCGAGGGCGGCGAGGGAGGCTTCTCCCGCCCAGCGGTGGCGGAGGCCCCGGAAGAGACCGGCGTCGCGGCCGTAGTCGAAGGCGTGCAGCGCCCCGGCGGGATGCTCTCCCAGCCGGCCCAGGATGCGGGCGAGGCTCCCCCGGATGGCGGCCGCCTTCCCGAAGGCGAGGGAGGCGGCGAAGAAGGCGGCCACCTCGCGGTCCGCGTCATCCGGGTAGGGGTGGACGAGCCCCAGGGGGTCCGAGTCCAGGAAGGCGGGGCCGTAGGCCCGCATGAGGCCGCCCAGCCTGGCCCGGAGGAAGGGGACGTGGCGGGGCGCGAGCATCAGGGGGTTCTCCGGGGCGGGGGCGCATTGCGATATGCCCCGCGTCTTTGGCCTTTCCCCCTCCCGCCGGGAGGGGGCAGGGGGAGGGAAAACCACCGGCGGATTTTCCCCCACCCCGGCCCTCCCCCGGAGGGGGAGGGAGGTTCAGTCACCATCCCTCCGGAGGTGGAGGCGGCACGGCGGGGCGCGAGCATCAGAAGGCCCCCCGGGAATCGAGGAGGAGGGTGACGGGGCCGTCGTTCACCAGCTCGACCTCCATCAGGGCGCCGAACCGGCCCGAGGCGGTGGGGGCGCCGAGGCGGGCGGCCTCCTCGATGAAGCGCTCGTAGAGGCGCTCGGCCAGCGGGGCCGGGGCGGCCGAGGCGAAGGAGGGCCGCCGGCCCTTGCGGCAGTCTCCCAGGAGGGTGAACTGGCTGACCACCAGCATGGCGCCCCCGGATTCGAGCAGGGAGAGGTTCAGCTTGCCCTCTTCGTCCGGGAAGATGCGCAGGTTCACGCTCTTCCCGGCCAGGGCGCGGGCGTCTTCCTCCCCATCCTCCTGGCCCACCCCGAGCAGGACGAGGAGGCCCGGGCCGATTTCCCCGACGGTTTCTCCTTCCACCCGGACCCGGCACCGCCCGACCCGCTGCACCACCGCGCGCATCATCCGCCTTTCCGGCCCGCGGAACTTGGCCGTCCCGACACCAGGTCCAAATATATCAAAGGTTTGAAGCCCCGGTCCCCGCGCGGCCGCCGCCAGGGGCCCGCGTGGGCATATTGTGGTCGCCGCAAAAATGATCTAGAATTACTTTGATTATTTGAGGTGTTCCCTTTCCCAGAGGGGAACCGGCCCTCCGCGCTGGTCCCGGGCATTGCCGAAGGTGAGGCGGTGGAAGAAGACAAACTGCTGACGAAAAAGGCGTTCACCACGTTCGAGGTGGCCCACATCTGCGACGTCACCCCGGTCACCATCCAGAACTGGATCGACAAGGGGTGGCTCGTCGCCTACCGGACGGCCGGGGGCCACCGCCGGGTGCGCCGGGAGGACCTCATCTCCTTCCTCGAGTCGCGGAACATGCCCCACCGGCTGACCGGGCGCGGGGGCGGGCCCCCCAAGGTCCTCCTGATCGGGGGGGAGGAGGAGGCGAGCAGCCTCATCCGCGATGTCCTGCGGGGGGAGGACGCCTCCTGCGAGATCCACGTGGCCCAGGACGCCTTCCAGGCCGGGCTCCTCTACGCGGGCGAGCGGCCCGACGTGGTGATCCTCGACGTGGCGCTCCCGGGAGCGGACGGGGCCGAGATGTGCCGCCGCATCCGGCAGGGCCACGCCGCGGGCGGCGCCTCGATCATCGCCCTCCTGGGCACCGGCGAAACCGAGCTCCGCAACCGCCTCCTCCAGCTCGGCGTGACCCACTTCGTCCAGAAGCCCATCGACACCGTGGCGCTCAAGGAGCTGGTGCACGAGGTGGTGCGGGCGCGCCGTCCGCCGGGGGCTTAGCCGTGGAAATCAAACATGCGGTTTAGGCACACGGCGCTCAACCGCCAAAGGGCACGCCGCCGCTCTCCCTCTCCCGGAGGGAGAGGGTTTCATCACCCGGCTGAGAGGCTCCTCTCTGCGCGGGAATCGGGTCAACTGAACCACATACGGGAAATTCCCACCTAGCCCTTCTCCCCCGGCTTCTCCCCGCCCTCGCCGCGCCGGCGCTCGCGCAGGTACTTCTCCAGCTCCCGGGCCAGGTCCTCGCCCGACGGGAGATCGCCCGGCTCCTCCTCGTCCCCGCTCCGCAGCCTTAGCTGCTCGACGTAGTCCCGCACCGCCTGGTTCGAGGCGAGGGCCTGGTCCACCTTCTCCTCGAACTCCCGCGTCCCCGCCACCAGGCCCGACACGTCGAAGGCGATGGAGAGGAAGTCCGACATCCGCTCGATCAGGGCCAGCGCCGCCTTGGGGTTGGGCGAGACGTTCACGTAGTGCGGGGTGTTCGCCCAGACGCTGACGGCGGGCAGGTTCTCGTCCTTGAACAGGCTGTTCAGGATGCCGACGATTCCGGTCGGGCCCTCGTAGCGGGAGGGCCGCAGCCCCAGCCGCTCGCGCAGCTCCGGGTTGGTCGAGGAGCCCGTGATGCGCACGCTGGCGCCGTGGTACACGTCCGCCAGGAGCGCCCCCAGCGTCACCACGATGCGCACGTTCAGGCGGCGCGCCATGTCGAGGACGAGGCCGGAGAAGCGCTTCCACTGCAGGTGCGGCTCCACCCCCAGGAAGACCACCAGGTCGTGGTCGAGGTTGGGGGTGCGGCAGGCGTAGAAGGCGTTCGAGGGCCAGGTGATCTTGCGCATCCCCCGCTCGTCCAGGGTGACGAGGGGGCGCATGTCCTGGAAGTTGTAGAAGATATCCGACTCGATGTGGGCGAAGCGCCGCCCCCCGACCTCCTGGGCGATGAAGCTCGCCGCCGTGGTCGCGGCGCTGCTGGCGTCGTTCCAGCCGGCGAAGGCCATCAGGAGGGTGGGGCTCCGCAGGGGCGGGACTTCCTCGATGTGCAGGTGGTCCATGGCGCCTGTCCTCGGGAAAAAGCGGGCTCGCGCCGCAGCGCAGGGATCGCATATTGTACCGTCCCGCCCGGGGGAGGTTCAAGGAAAGGATCGGGGAGAATAATTCACCGCCATTCATCTTCTCATTCTTCGTCTCGGTCCGTAGGGGCGAGGCATGCCTCGCCCCTACGTATTGAGATGGCGGATTCCGCAGGCTGCCTTCCGGAGCGGCCCCGTTTGATGAAGCCGCCCGGATGGGCTATATAGACGCCGTTCCCGTCCAGAGCGGCGCCGGCCCGGGCCGCTCCCTCCGTCCCACGGGGCCTCCGGCCTTTCGCCCCCGGCCCCCTCGCCCGGTGGTTCCCAAGCGATGCCGGACGATCACTTTCGCGGCAAGGTGGCCCTCGTCACGGGCGGCTCGCGGGGCATCGGGGCGGCCGTGGCCCGGCGCCTCGCGCGCGCCGGCGCCGATCTCGTCATCAACCACCGGGAGGCCAGGGGCCGCTCGGCGGAGCTGGCGGCCGGGGTGTGCCGGGAGGCCGGGGAGCTGGGCGTGCGCGCCGTGGCGGCCCCCGCCGACATCTCGGATAAGAACGCCGTCCTCTCGATGGTCGCGCGCGCCGGGCGGGAGTTCGGCCGGCTCGACGTGCTGGTGCTGAACGCGGCGCGCGCCCCCTTCAAGCCCTGGGAGAAGCTCCTCGAGCGCGACCTGCGCCAGCTCGTCGAGACGAACTTCCTGGGCAACGTCTTCTGCATGCAGGCGGCGCTCCCGCTCCTCGCCCGGCAAGGGGGCTCGGTCGTGTTCGTGTCGAGCCTGGGGAGCCGCTTCTACAATCCCGACTATCCCCTGGGCGCCATGAAGGCCGCGATGGAGGCGGCGGTGCGCCACTGGGCGGAGAGCTTTGGGGAGAAGGGGATCTCCGTCTGCGCGGTGTGCGCCGGGCTGGTGAAGACGGACTCCTTCAAGACTCTGCGGATGATCCAGCCCGAGCTGGAGAGCCTCCCGGAGCGGCTCTTCGTCACCCCCGAGGAGGTGGCTGAGGTGGTCTGGTTCCTGGCCGGGCCCATGGGCGCCGTCTTCCGGGGGCAGACCCTGGTGGCCGACCGGGGGATGAGCAACCGCCTCCTGCGCCCGCCCGAGGGGGGATGAGAGAAGGGGAATCTTTGGCGGGGCCGGTTCGTTGTAGTCGCCCTTACGGACCCAAGAAGGCCTCCGGAGGCGCGTTCCGCCCCCCTCTCCCTCCGGGAGAGGGGATGGGGGTGAGGGAAGGAACGGCGGCTTCTCCCTCACCCGGGCATCCAAGCGGCAAGCCGCTTGGATGCCCCACCCTCTCCCAAGGGGAGAGGGAAAAAGCCGGCATTCCCAAGCGGGCGCCGTGTTCGGATTGCGCGGCTGCCGGCGGCATCCTTCCCCCCGGTTGCGTTCCGGGGAAGGCCCCGGTTTAATACGGCGGCTGGCTCGGACAGGCCTGAAGCGGCGGCGAAGGCGGGAGCCTTCCGGAATCAAGAAGTTGAGGAGCGTCCATGGCACAGAATTTGATCGGCGAAGAGCGGATTCTCGAGGAAGTGAAGGAAGCCATCGCCCACACCACGGGGGTGGAGAAGGCGGCCATCACGCCGGACAGCTCCCTGGTGCAGGACCTGGGCGTCCTCTCCCTCGACTTCCTGGACGTGAACTTCCGGCTGGAGCAGGTCTTCGGGATCAAGATGGCCCGCAACTTCGTCCTCGAGCACGCCGAGGAGCTCTTCGGCGAGGGGACGGTCATCAACCCGGACAACGAGGTGACGGAGAAGGGCGTCGAGATCCTCAAGCTCCGCGTGGGCGAGAAGGCGGAGGGCCTCGAGCCCGGCACCCCGGTGGACGAGCTCCCGGCCCTCGTCACCCCCCGCACCCTGACCAAGGCCATCCGCGACATCCTCGACTGCCTGCCCGAGAAGAGCCCCGCCGGGGCGGACTGGACGGTCAAGGACGGCACCCGCATCGTCTGCTCGAAGACGGGGACGCCCGCCGCCCTGCCGAGCGGGGACGAGATCGTCCAGCGCTGGCTCAAGTCCCTCCAGGAAGAGAAGCAGCTCTTCTAGCCCCGCCGCCGCGCCCGGGAGATGCAGATGCCGAGGAAGCGCGTGGTGGTGACGGGCTACGGCGCGGTCACTCCGCTCGGGCCCGACGTGGCCTCCACCTTCGCCGCCGCGCGCGAGGGCCGCTCCGGCATCCGCCCGCTGCGGAACTTCGACCCCGCCCGCCTGCCCTGCCAGATCGGAGGCGAGGTCGAGGACGCCTGGCTCGACGGGCGGCCGGACCCCTCCCGCCGGCTCGACAAGTTCTCCACCCGGGGCGTCAGGATGATGCGCCTCGCGGCGGCCGAGGCCGCAGCCGCGGCCCGCCTGGGCGAGATCGGGGACCGCTCCCGGATCGGCGTGACGCTCGGCTCCCACGGCGAGCACCCGGGCGTGGGGGATCTGATGCGGATCTTCCCCCACTGGCGGCCCGCGAGCGGGAAGGCCTGGGACGGCGCCTGGGACTACGAGAGCCTCGCCGGGGCGGGGGGCTACGACTTCCTCGCCTTCTACCGCCGCAAGGTGGACGTGGCGACCTCCGTCCTCGCGGTCTCCCTCGACTGCCAGGGGCCCACGGCCTCCATCTGCTCGGCCTGCGCGGCGGGCGCCCAGGCGGCGGGGGAGGCGGTGCGGCTCATCCGGGACGGCAAGGCCGACGCCATGGTGGCGGGCGGCTGCGAGTCGGCGCTCTCCTTCGTGGGCTTCGTGGGCTTCGTCCTCCTGACCGCCCTGGTCGAGAAGTACGAGAGCCCCGAGAAGGCCTCGCGCCCCTTCGACCGCAAGCGCAACGGCTTCGTCATGAGCGAGGGGGCGGGGGCACTCGTGCTCGAGGAGCTGGATCACGCCCGGGCCCGGCGGGCGCCCATCCTGGGCGAGGTGCTGGGCTACGGCGACTCCGCCGACGCCTTCCGCATCACCGACATGCACCCGAAGGGCATGGGGGCCGTGCTCGCCATGCGCCGCGCGCTCGCCGACGCGGGAGTCGAGCCCGCCCGGATCGAGTACATCAACGCCCACGGCACCTCCACCCCCAAGAACGACTTGACCGAGACCCTGGCCATCAAGGAAGTCTTCGGCGAGCACGCCCGGCGCGTCCCGATCAGCTCGAACAAGTCCATGCTCGGGCACACCATCGGCGCGGCGGGGGCCATCGAGGCCATCCTCACGCTGGAGGGGATGCGCCGCTCGGAGATCCTCCCCACCATCAACTACGAGAACCGCGACCCCAAGTGCGACCTCGACTACGTGCCGAACGAGACCCGCCCCGCCGCCCACCGCCTCGCCCTCTCCAACAGCTTCGGCTTCGGCGGCCAGAACGCCTGCCTCTGCCTGGGCCGCTTCGAGGACGGCTGAGCGGGATGCCGACCCCCCTGGCCGTCACCGGCGCGGGTGCCGTCAGCGCCGCCGGGCGCGGGCTGGACGCCCTGTGGAAGGCCCTGATGGAGGGCCGCGCCTTCCCCGTCCTGGATCTGGACCCCCAGCTCGCGGGCTTCGCCCCCATCGCCACGGCGCGCGCCCCCCGCCTCGATCCGGCCGCCCTCGGGGCGGACCTCCGCGCGGCCCGGCTCATGGGCCGCCACACCCACATGCTCCTGGCCTGCGCCGCTGACGCCCTCGCCGGGGCGGAGCGCGCCGGCGGGTCCCTCCGGGGCGCCGAGACGGGCTTCTTCGCGGCGCTGGACTCGGTGGATCCCGCGGAGGGAGACCTCGAGCCCGCCGCCCTCGCCTCGCTGGAGGAGGGGGGCTTCAGCCCCGCGCGCTTCTTCGCCCAGGGCCAAGCGGCCATCCATCCGCTCTGGCCGCTGGCCATGCTCAACAACATCGCCCACTGCCAGGCGGCCATCCAGCTCGGGCTGAAGGGGGAGAACGCCACCTTCGCCCCCGGACCCGAGGCGGGCGTCCAGGCGGTCGCGGAGGCCGCCTGCGCCGTGCGCGAGGGCCGGGCGCGGGCCGCCCTCGCGGCCGGGGTGAGCACGGTGGTTTCGGCCCGGGCCGTGGCCCGCCACCGGGAGCGGGGCCTCCTCCCCCCCGGCGCGGGGCTCGGGGCGGGCCGCCCCTTCGCGGGGGGGCCGGGCGCCCTCCTCGGGGAGGGCGCGGCGGGGTTGATTCTGGAATTGCCGGACCGAGGCGGGGACAGGCCCGCCCTCGGGTATCTGGCCGGCTGGGGCAGCGCCCGCGCGATTGAGAACCGGGTGAGCTTGCCCGGGGCCATCCGGGCGGCGGCCGGGGCGGCGCTGGCCTCGGCGGGGATCGGGCCCGGGGAGATAGGCCTCGTGATCCCGGACGGCGCGGGAGAGGCCCGGGCCGAGGCGGCGGAGGCAGAGGCGCTCTCGGGCCTTTTCGGGGGCCGCCGCCCCCTCGCCCTTGCCACCAAGGGCGCGTTGGGCCACCTTCTGGGGGGCGCCCCGGCGGTGGACTTCCTGCTCGCGCTGCGCTGCCTCAGGGAGGGGCGGGTGCCCCCCAGCCCCCGGCGCGGGAGCCTCGCGGACGGGGTGCTGCGCTTTCCCGGAACGCCCGAGCGGGCCGAGGGCCTGGGCCATGCCCTGGTCCTGGGCCTGGGGCGGGACGGCGCCTGCGGGGCGCTGGTCGCGGCGGGGGGGGTAGACCCGCCTTTTCGGGCGAGGAATGTTTGTAGGGGCGAGGCATGCCTCGCCCCTACGGACGAATGGTCGGCGGATTTTTCGTAGGGGCGTTCGATGCGCTTCCTCTTCTTCGACCGGGTGCTGGAGGCCGAGCGCGGGAAGCGCATCCGCGCCGTGAAGACCTTCCCCCTCTCCGAGCCTTTCCTGAACGGCCACTTCACGCGGGCGCCGCGCGTGCCCGCCGCCCTTCTTCTCGAGACCATGTGCCAGGCGGCGGGCTGGTTCGTCCTCTACTCCTACGGCTTCGAGGTCTCGTGCGTCATCTCGCTCGCCGAGAACGTGCGGCTCACGCCCGATCTCCGCCCGGGCGCGGCGGTCGAGGTGGTGGGCGAGATTGTGGACACGAACACGCGCGCCACCCTCGCCCAGGCGCGCATCGAGGAGAATGGCGGGGTGATCGCGAGCGCCGAGCGGCTCATCTTCCCCCATTTCCCCACGGCCAACCCGGGGGAGATGGAGCGGCACTTCCGCGCCTACGGCTGGCTGGAGGGCCTTCCCGCGGGGGAGGTTCGCTGATGGCGCGCCCGGTGGCGGTGACGGGGATGGGGCTCGTGACCCCGCTCGGCGCGGACATCGAAACCGCGTGGAAGCGCGCCCTCGCGGGCGAGTCGGGCGTCCGGTCCATCCGCTCCTTCGACGCCTCGGGCCTCCCGGTCTCCGGGGCGGGGGAGGTTTCCGCGGAGGAGATGGCCGCCCTGCGCGCCCGCCTGCCCGAGGAATTCTCCGGGGAGGGCGAGCGCCGGGTGCTCTTCGCCCTGGACGCGGCCCAGAGCGCCTTCGCCGGGGCGGGCCTGGCGCCTGGGGAGATCGATCCCCTCCGCGCCGGGGTGGTGATGGGCACCGGCCTCGGCACCTACCGCATGGAGGATTTCGCCGCCTGCGCGGCACCCGAAGGGAAAGCGGACTGGCCGCGCTTCGCGCGCGAGGCGGCGCGGGCCCACCCGGGAGGCTACTTCAAGAACCCGCCCGAGCGGGCCACTTCCCTCATCGCCCGCTTCCTGGGGTTGGCGGGGCCCGCCGCGACCCTCACCTCGGCCTGCGCGGCGGCCGCCCAGGCGGTGGGGCTGGGGATGCGGATGATCCGGCGGGGCGAGGCGGACGTGGTGCTCTGCGGCGGGGCGGACTCGATGATCCACCCGCTCGGGATGGCCATCTTCCTCCTCCTGGGCGCGGCCTCGACGGCGGCGGGGCCGCCCGAATCCGTCTGCCGGCCCTTCGACCGGAGGCGCTCGGGCCTCGTGGTGGGGGAGGGGGCGGGGGTGGTGGTGCTCGAATCGGAAGAACACGCCGCCCGCCGGGGGGCCGAGCCCCATGCGCTCCTTTGCGGCTATGGGGCCAGCATGGACGCCTATCAGGTGACGGCCCCCGACCCCCGGGGAGGGGGGGCGGCGCGCGCCATGGCGGGGGCGCTCCGGGACGCGGGGGCAGCCCCCGGGGAGATCGCCTACGTGAACGCCCACGGCACGGGGACCAGGCTCAACGACCCGGCCGAGACCCTGGCCATCAAGGAGGTGTTCGGGGATGCGGCGAAGAGGCTGGCGGTGAGCTCCACCAAGTCCCTCATCGGGCACCTGATCGCGGCCTGCGGCGGGCCCGAGCTCATCTTCACCGTGCTGAGCGTCCAGCGTGGCGTTGTGCATCCGACGCGGAACCTGGAGAATCCCGATCCCAAGTGCGACCTCGACTGCGTCCCCGGGGGCGCGCGCGAGATGCCGGTCGCGGCCGCGATCTCCAACTCGTTCGGCTTCGGCGGGCAGAACGCGGCCCTCGTCGTGAGAAAGGCGGCCTGAATGCGGCTCGACCTGAGCGGGAAGGTGGCCCTGGTCACCGGAGGCGGAAGGGGGATCGGGCGGGCCTGCTGCCTCGCCCTGGCCGAGGCGGGGGCTGCGGTGGCGGTGAACTACAGCCGCTCGGCCGAGGCGGCCCAGGAGGTGAAGGCGGCCATCGAGGCCAAGGGCGGGCGGGCCGTGGCCATCGGCGCGGACGTCTCCTCCCTCGAGGAGACCCAGGCCATGTTCGCCAAGGTGAAGGAGGCCTTCGGCACCCTGGACATCCTGGTGAACAACGCGGGCGTCATCCACGACACCCTGCTCCTCACCATGAAGCCCGATCAGTGGAGCAAGGTGCTCGGCGTGAGCCTGAACGGGGCCTACCACTGCACCCGCCTCGCGGCCGAGATCATGATGCGCAAGCGGGCCGGGAAGGTGATCAGCATCTCCTCGGTGGTGGCCGTCCAGGGCGGGCGCGGGCAGACGAACTACGCCGCGGCCAAGGCCGGACTCGTCGCCTTCACCCGGGCCTGCGCGGCCGAGATGGGGGGCCGGGGCATCCAGTTCAACGCCGTGCTCCCCGGCATGATCGTGACCGGCATGAGCGAGAAGGTGCGCAAGCACGCGGGGGAGCAGATCATGGCCCGCATCCCGGCGGGGCGCTTCGGGGAGCCCGAGGACGTGGCCCGGCTCATCGTCTTCCTGGCCTCGCCCGCCTCGGACTACATCAACGGCCAGGCCATCGCCGTGGACGGCGGGCTGCTCACGGGCTGAGCCCGGGGAGAATGCTTGGAATTTCCCTCCCCCTCCGGGGGAGGGCTTGGGTGGGGGAGTGACTTGCGGCCCGATGATCGTCCCCTCCCCCCTCGGGCCCATGCGGGCCCGACCTCCCGGAGGGAGGGGGAAAAGCAAAGGCGTGAGGCGGCGCACCGGCTGAGTCCCCGGAGATCGACATGCGCATCTATCAGGGCGTGGACCTGGCCGAGGTGGGCCGCGTGAGGGAGGCCTGGGAGCGCACCCAGGGCTTCCGCGAGAGCGTCTTCACCGAGGCCGAGCGCACCTACTGCCTGGCCCAGGCGGACCCCTTTCCGCACCTCGCCGCGCGCTTCGCGGTGAAGGAGGCCTGCCTCAAGGCCTTCGGGGTGGGGCTGGGGGCGCCGGGCGGGCTGGGCGCGCTGGGCCGGCTGCGGGAGGTGGAGGTGGAGTCCTCCCCCTCGGGCAGGCCCCTCCTCCGGCTGCACGGCTCGGTCGAGAAGATGGGTCGGCGCCGCAGGATCACCCAGTCCACCGTCTCCATCAGCCACACGCGCGAGGTGGCGGTGGCGAGCGTGATCCTGGTCGGGGAAGACGTCCCGGACGAAGAGGAAATCTGAGGAGGCTTCGTGCGCTATCTCCTGGTGGACCGCATCACGGAGTGGGAGGCGGGCCGCTTCATGGCCGGGGTGAAGAACGTCACCCTGAGCGAGGACGTCTTCGAGTACCACTTCCCGCGCTTCCCGGTCATGCCGGGCTCCCTCCTGCTCGAGGCGCTGGCCCAGCTCGCCGGCTGGCTCGAGGGCGCGGGCACGGGCTTCGAGGGCTGGCTCCTGCTGGAGCGCATCCGGAGCGTGAAGTACTACGGCTTCGCCCTGCCGGGGGATCAGGTGGCGCTGCGCGTCGAGGCGGCGGGGGAAGAGGACGGGCTGCGCCTCTTCAAGGGCACGGCCCAGGTGGAGGGCCAGCGCCGGGCCGCCGTGGAGTTCGCGGCGCGCCCCGTCCGGCTGGCGGACTACGAGGATCCCGGGGAGCAGCGGGCCCTCTTCCGCGTCCTGCGGCGCGAGGCCCCCATCGCGGAAGCCATGCAGTGAGGGAAGGCCGGGAGGTCTGGATCACCGGGGCGGGCATGGTCAGCCCCCTGGGGGGGAGCCTGGAGGCGTCCTGGCGGGGCGTCCGCGAGGGGCGCACCGGAATCGCGCGCCACCCCCGGCCGGAGGGCTCCTCCTTCCCGGAGCGGTTCCTCTACCGGGGCGAGATCGCAGGCTTCGAGGAGCCCCCCGAGGGGTCCCCCAAGCTCGCCAGCCAGCGGAAGTTCCTGAACCGGAGCTCCATCCTCGGCCTGCACGCCGTGAGGGAGGCGCTGGCCCGATCCGGAGCAGACCCGGCCGCCCTCCCGCCCGAGCGCAAGTCGCTCTACGTCGGCGCCGGGGACTTCACCCGGCTGGGCAGCCTGGAGTTCTATTCCGCCCTGCGGCAAACGGCGGGCCCGGATTGGAAGGCACCCGAGGCCGGCGCCCTGAACGAGGCCGTCCTCCACCAGGTCAACCCCTTCTTCCTCCTCGAGGGGCTCACCAACAACATCTTCAGCTACCTCACCGCGCAGTACGAGATGATGGGCCCGAACGGGAGCTTCTCGAGTCTCTCGGCCACCGGGAGCCAGGCTCTCGAGTGCTGCGAGCGCGTCCTCCGCATGGGGGAGGCCGACCTCGGCATCGCCGTGGGGTGCGGCTCCTGGTCGAACCCGATCATCCTCTTCGAGCTGGAGGGGCTGGGCATCCTCTCCCAGGCGCGCGACGGCGCGGCCTCCTTCCGCCCCTTCGACCGGAGGCGGGACGGTTTCTTCCCGGCGGAGGGAGCCGCCGCCCTGGTGCTCGAGCCGGCGGAGATTGCCCGCGCGCGCGGCGCCAGGCCCCTGGGCCGTATCCTGGGGACGGGGAACTTCCAGGAGCTCTCCCCGGAGCGCAGCCTGGCCGCCCCGCGCGAGGCGGCGGGGAAGGCGTGCCGGGTGGCGCTCGCCGAGAGCGGGCTCGGGGCGGGGGAGATGGCGTTCGTCCTCCCCCACGGGAGCGGGACTCCGGGCGGCGACGCGGCGGAGCTCGCGGCCCTGAAGTCGTTCTTCGAGGCGGAGGGCGCCTCCCTCCCCCTCTCGGGCCTCAAGCCCTACACCGGCCACATGGGGGCCGCGAGCGATCTGGGGGAGATTCTCTTCGGCCTCAAGGCCCTGGAGGAGGGGTCTCTCCCCCCCACCCCCGGCTTCGAGCGGGCGGACCCCGGGCTGGAGGGGCTGGACATCCCTTCGGCCCCGCGCTCCGTGAAGGGCGCCGCCTTCCTCTCCCTGAGCCTGGGGCTGGGCGGCCAGGCCTCGGCCCTCGTCGTCGCCCTCCCGTGAGCGCCGCCCTCTCCCCCGCGCCCAAGAAGCGCCGCCGCAGCAAGGACAAGGGGCCCCTCCGGCAGTGGGCCGAGTTCGCCCTGGCCTTCTCCGCCGTGGGGCTCGTGCGCGCGCTCCCGTACTGGGCCTGCCGCGCCCTCGCGGCGGCTGCCGGGGAGGGCATCTTCTGGCTCGCCCCCCGCCGCAGGCGCGTGGCGCGCCTCAACCTGCGCATCGCCTTCCCCGGGATGCCCGAGGCGGAGCGCACCCGGGTGGCGCGGGCGAGCTGCCGCTCGTTCGTCCTGACGGGGCTGGAGGGGGTGAAGCTCCTCTACCGCTTCGACGCGGCGAAGGCGCGGGAGTACACCCGCCGCAGCGTGGAGGGCGCGGACGCCCTGCTCGCGCGGGTGCGCGCCCTGCACGAGGAGGCGGGCGGCTGCATCTTCGTGGCCCCCCACCTGGGCAACTGGGAGTTCCTCCTCCACGCGGCCGCCCTCGCGGGAATCCCGCTCGTCATCGTGGTGCGGCCGCTCGACAACGCGCGGCTCGAGAAGTACCTCTTCGGGATGCGCGCCGGCTCGGGCCAGGAGATACTCTCCAAGCGCGACGCCTTCTTTCACCTGCGGACGGCCCTGCGCCGGGGCCGGTCGGTGGGCATCCTCGCGGATCAGCACGCGGGCGCGCGGGGGATGGACGCGCCCTTCTTCGGCCGCCCGGCGAGCACCACCACCGCGCCGGCGTCGCTGGCCGTGCATTTCGGCCGGCCCATCGTGCTGGCGGCCTGCCTGCGCCGGGAGGACGGGCGGGGGCACTGGGGCCTCCTGGGGGAGCCCCTATGGCCCGGGCGGGAGGCGGATTCCCTGGCCGAGGTCGCCCGGCTGACGGCCGCCCTCAACGCGCAGATGGAGGACTTCATCCGCCGGGCGCCGGGGCAGTACCTCTGGATGCACGACCGCTGGAAATTGTTGAGAGGTAGATAGGCGGGGCCGGAGGTGATGGTGCCGTAGGGGCGATGCTTGCCTTCCTTCGCCCGCTGAAGCGGGCTTCGCGAAGGCGGGTCATCGCCCCGGCAACGGAATGGGGCGAACACGAGGTTCGCCCCTGCGGATCATCAGGTCGGGGTCGCAGGGGCGGCCGGCCGCCCCTGCGGATGGGCTCCGCGGCGGGCTTTGCGCCTAGGCGGCATTCCTGTCCTTGTTGTTTGTCGGCTCGCCCGCGAGGGCGGGAAGGCGGATGAAGAAAGCGGCCCCTCCGCCGGGGTCGCTTTCGGCCCAGATTTTCCCGCCGTGGCTCTCGATGATCCCGTGGGAGACGGAAAGCCCCAGCCCGGTTCCCTTGTCCTCGGGCTTGGTGGTGAAGAAGGGGTCGAAAATCCTGGCCAGGACATCCGGCGGTATCCCTTTCCCGGTATCCCCCACGCGAATCTCCCACCAGCGGTCTTGATCCTCCGGCACCTCCCTCAAGCCGACCGACAGCCTGCCTCCCCCCGGCATGGCGTCCACGGCGTTCTTGATGATGTTGACGAGCACCTGCTGGAGCTGGTTCCGGTCGCCCTTCACGAGATGATTCTCTCCCCCCAGTTCCACCTCGGCCTGGATGCTCAGGAGGCGGAACTCGTGGCTGAAGGCCTCAAGGGAATCCGCGACCACCTTGTCCAGGTTGACGGGCTCGATGTGCACCGGATTGTCCCGGGAGAAGCGGCGGAGGTTCTCGCAGATGCGGGTGATTCGCGCTACGTTCCGGACGATCACATCCGCCGTTTTGCGGGCGGGGCTCTCGTCGGGGTTCTCCCACTGCATCCGCTGGGCGTGGAGCCCGATGATGTTCGCCGGGTTCAGTATCTCGTGGGCGGCGCCCGCCGCGAGGGTGCCCAAGGAGGAAAGCTTCTCGGCCCGGACGATCATTTCCTGGCTTTTCTGGAGCTTCTCCAGCGCGTCCCTCAGGCGCTTGATATACAGCTGCCGCTCCACCTCCAACCGCTTGCGCGCCGTGATGTCCCGGATCATGACGGTGAAGGTCAATTTGCCGTCCGTCAGGTAACTCGAAAACGAAACCTCGACGGGGAACCCCTTGCCGTCCTCGGAGCGCCCGACCGATTCGATCCGTTCTCCCGTCCCCCGAAGCGCATACTCTTTCGCCAAGGCCTGCGCCGGATCGGCGCCGAAGATCGCCGGCGATTCCTGGGGCAACAGCATGCCGATGGGCCTCCCGGCCGCCGCCGCCTCGGAATAGCCGAACATTTCTTCCGCCGGCTTGTTGAACCGCACGATCCGCAGGCTCTCGTCCAGGGAGATGATCGCGTCCGCCGCGTTGTCGAGGATGCTCTGGACGAACATCCTCGACCGGGTCAAGTCTTCCCAGGCCCGGTTCAGGAGGCGGAGGGGCAGCAGGCGGAACCCGGCATGGATGAGGACGCCGAGCAAGGCGCCGAGCAGCGCGAAAAAGCCGGTTCGCGCGATGATCCCGCGAAGCGACTGGCTGATCTCGATCCGCCCGGCGTCGCGGCCCGACTCGAATATCTTCTCCTTGACCGTCAGGGATGGAGGCGGGACGTCCTCTCCGTGCTGGACGACGAGCCTGTTCGCGGAATCGAACACGCGGCGCGCTCCCTCGGCGTCCCGGCCGATCATGTTTTCGAACATCTCGGTCAGCCGGTAACTCTCGTACCGCCACATCTGGGGGCTGTGGCCGATCCGCTGCGAGAGCATGTAGGCGTCGACCTGGGCTTCTTTTTCCATGGATCCGGACAGGAAGGTGTACGCGGCCAGGAAGTAGACCGAGGGGAAGCTGAGGGCGACCACGGCGGCCGCGATGGCCGCCATCCGGGCTATCCTCCGGAGAGCCTCTTCGTCGCCCGCTTGCCGGATGGTGGACATGGGGCTCCGCTCAATTCGCCCAGTGGCCCGTCTCGCGGAGGATTCCGCGGCCCTGGGGGGACCGGACGAAGTCGATGAACTGCTGGACGGCCGGCGAAGGCTTCTTCGGGCCGAAGGCCAGGAACAGCCGCTTGAAGAAGGGGTAGCTCCCGTTCGCGACGTTCTCGGGCGTGGGAGCGGCGCCGTCCAGCGAAAGCGGCTTCAACGGGCGCTTCTCGGAGAGGATGATGGCCAGCGTGGACGAGCCCATGGCGCCGGGGATCTTCTGGATGGCGTCCGCGTTCTCCTGGTCCGAGGTCCCGATGACCAGGCCCTTGCGCTGGACCGCTTTCTGGATCGCCTGGCGCATGGCGGGAGACATGCCCTCCAGCGCCTCGGTGTCCGAGTCGCCCTTGGGGCGGAGGACCAGGCGGAGAGGGCTGCCGTCGGGCCAGGCGGTCACTTTGCCCGAGTAGATTTCGGCGAGCCGCTGGAGGGTGAAGCCTTGCGGGGCGTCCGCCTTCGCCGTGACGATGACGAAGGGGCTCCGGCCGTATTCCACCCCCGTTATCCCCCCGGCGCGCTCGCGCTCCTTCAGCGGCCGCGAGAGGAGGGCCAGATCGATGGCTCCATCCGTGAGGGCCCGGAGGCCGCCGGTCGTCCCCAGGCTGGGGAAGATGGTGAACTGGACGCCCGGGCGGGTCTTGCCGAACGCCTCCACCAGCCGCCTCATGGTGCCTAAGTTCGTGCCCGACCCCCCCATCTTGACGGTTTCGGCGGGGACGGCCGGGGCGGGGAGGGCCAAGGTCAGGGCGAATACGAGAAGAGGCGCGAATCCCGCCGCGGGTGTCTCTCTCCAGGCGTACATGGACATTCTCCCGAAAGGCCATCCTGCACGTCTTGGGGTATTTTCTCCGCCTGACGGTACATAAGCCGCGCCAAGCGGGCAAGCGCCGGAATTCCGGAGCGCCCCCGCCTGCAAGGGCGGCGGTTCCACCCCCCTCAGCGGACCGCCCCGCGCAGGCTCCCGAGGAAGGGCCGGCCCGTCCCGGCGAGCCTGGCCTCGAGCTTGAGGGTGCAGTCGCAGCCGCCGCAGTGGGGATAGCCCTCGCAGTCCTCGAGGCGCCGGGCGAAGCGGATGTCGATGGCTTCGAAATACTCCCGCCAGTAGGGGAGCTCCTCGGCGAGCTCCTGGCCCGGCCCGAAGGCCTCCCGGCAGTAGCAGACCTCGAGCCAGCGCACCTGGCCTTCTTCCGTCAGCCGGGCCTCCTCCATGCAGCGGAGAAACTCGCCGTGGGCGATGGAGCCCCGCCCCAGGGCGCCCGACTCCACGGCCTTGAGCAGGGCCTCCTCCCGGCCCGGCTTCACCCGGGCCCGCACCAGGTACCGCATCGGCTTCTCCAGGAATGGCGGCCTCTCCCGTGCGGAAAATTCTACCATCGGACGCCGGGGGCCGGAATTCGCCTCTCGGCGCCGTTGTTACCTGGCGGGGGGTAAGGTAGGATGGCCGCTGAACGGCCCGGGAGCGGTTTTTCATTCACTTGGACGCCCGAGAGATGAGCCCTCAACCCCGCGTGGCGATGGTGGCGAGCGAGATGTTCCCCTTCGCCAAGTCCGGCGGCCTGGGGGACGTCCTGGGGGCGCTGCCCGCCGCCCTGGCCCGGCACGGGGCCGAAGTTTCAGTCTTCCTGCCCGCCTACAAGTCCGTCATCCAGCGCGGCGGCTTCACCGCCCCGAACGGGGGCTACCCCGACGCCTTCGGCGGGCCCGATATCCGCTACACCGCCTTCCAGGCCGAGCACGAGGGGGTGCGGGTGTACGCCGTGCGGTGCGGCGACCTCTTCGACCGCGAGGGCTTCTACGGCGACGACCGGGGCGAGTACCCGGACAACGCGCTGCGCTTCTCGCGCTTCTGCCGCGGCGTCCTCTCCATCCTGGGCCAGAGGGAGTCCCCGCCCGACATCCTCCATTGCCACGACTGGCAGTCGGCCCTGGTCCCGGCCCTGCTCAAGACCCGCCTCGGGGGCTCCCCCGCCTGGTCGCGCACCGCCTCGGTGATGACCATCCACAACCTGGGCTACCAGGGCCGCTACGGGAGCGCCGAGTTCCAGCACACCGGCCTGCCGCCCGAGGCCTTCGGCATCGGGGGCGTCGAGTTCTACGGCGACCTGAACCTCCTGAAGGGAGGCATCGTGAGCGCCGAGGTCGTCTCGACGGTGAGCGAGTCCTACGCGCAGGAGATCCAGACCTCCGAGCAGGGGCAGGGCCTCGAGGGCGTCATCGCCTCCCGGGCGGGGGACCTCCTCGGGATCATGAACGGCGTGGACTACACCGTGTGGGACCCCGCGAACGATCCCCACCTGCCCGCGGCATACTCGCGCGAGGACATGGAGGGCAAGGCCGCCTGCCGCCGCGCGCTGCGCGCGGAGCTCGGCCTCAAGGGCGGGAACCACATGCCGCTCTGCGTGATGATCGCCCGGCTGGCTTCCCAGAAGGGGATGGAGCTCCTCCTGGAGACGCTGGAGGACCTCCTCTGGACGGGGCTCGAGGTCGCCGTCCTCGGCACGGGCGAGGTCGTCTACGAGACGGCGCTCCGCCGGGCGGCCGAGCGGCACCACAAGCAGATGGCCTTCCGCGGGCTGTTCAACGAGCGCCTGGCCCACCTCTTCTTCGCGGGGGGCGACCTTCTCCTCATGCCCTCCCGCTACGAGCCCGCCGGGCTGAACCAGCTCTACGCCATGCGGTACGGCACCCTGCCCCTGGTGCGGAAGGTGGGCGGGCTGGCGTCCTCGGTGATCGCCCACAAGGAGATCGACCTCGAGCGGGACACGGGCTTCCAGTTCCAGGAGATGAGCGCGGGCGAGTTCTTCTGGACGGTGGTCCGCGCCTGCCGCGCCTTCGAGGACAAGGGAGCCTGGGGGCGGCTCGTGTGGAACGCGATGACCCAGGATTTCAGCTGGGACCGCGTCGTGCCCCGGTACCTGGAGCTCTACGAGGGCGCCCTGGCCCGGCGGGCGGCGCGGGGGTGACGCCACCTGCCGGAGACGACACGATGCGGATCCCGAATCCCTCCGTCCTCGCCTTCGTCATGGCGGGAGGCAAGGGGAGCCGCCTCCACCCCCTCACGCTGGAGCGCGGGAAGCCCGCCGTCCCCTTCGGCTCCAAGTACCGAATCATCGACTTCGTGCTCAGCAACCTCGTGAACTCGGGCTATCTGGCCATCTACGTGCTGGTGCAGTACAAGGCCCAGTCCCTCATCGACCACCTGCGGCGCTCCTGGAACATCGGGGGCATCGACGAGCACTTCATCGCGGCCGTCCCGCCCCAGCAGCGCGAGGGGGAGTTCTGGTTCAAGGGCACGGCCGACGCCGTCCACCAGAACCGCAACCTGGTGACGGACCACGACCCCGACATCGTGCTCGTCTTCGGGGCGGACCACGTCTACCGCATGGACGTGCGGCAGATGGTCGCCTTCCACCTCGATCGCGGGGCGGACGCCACCATCTCGGCCCTGCCGGTCCCGGTCGGGGAGGCGGGCGGCTTCGGCATCCTCGCCGTGGACGAGGAGAGCCGGGTCGTCGGCTTCGACGAGAAGCCCGCCCGGCCCCAGCCCATCCCCGGCGATCCGGCCCGGGCGCTCGCCTCTATGGGGAACTACGTCTTCAGGGCCGAGGTGCTCATGGAGGCGCTCGCGGGGGACGCCGCGCGCACCGGCGCCCACGACTTCGGCCACACGGTCATCCCGGCCCTCCTCTCCGAGAAGCGCAAGCTCTTCGCCTACGACTTCCTCCGGAACGAGGTCCCGGGCGTAAAGCCCGGCGAGGAGCACGGCTATTGGCGGGACGTGGGGACCATCCAGGCCTACTGGGACGCCCAGATGGATCTCCTGGGGGCCTGCCCGCGCTTCGACCTCTCGAACCCGCAGTGGCCCATCCGCACCGGCCCCTACCCGGGGCCCGGCAGCCAGATGGTCGCGGCCGAGGTGCGGGACTCCCTCATCGGCGAGGGGGTCTGCATCAAGGACGCGCGCGTCCGGCGCTCCATCATCGGCCGGGGGGTGGTGCTGGAGGAGGGGGTCGAGGTCGCCGACTCCATCGTCATGGACCATACCGCCGTGGGCGGCGGCGCCCGGGTCGAGCGGGCCATCGTGGACCGCTTCAACCGGATACCGCCCGGGGCGCAGGTCTCGGCCGCCGGGATCTCCCGCCTTCCCGGCGCCCACCTCGACCCCTCCGGCATCGTCGTCCTCCCCCGCGGCTTCACCTGGGGCGTCTGAGGAAATGGTGGACCTCGAGGCCCTGCGCGCCGAGGCCGAGGCCTTCCTCGCGGAGAGCCGGCGGGAGTGGTACCTGGCCGGGGCGGGCGTGAAGGAGCGGCTCGAGCTGGCCCCCATCTACGCCCAGCACGGCGGGCTCTTCCGGCGGGAGGGGGTGGAGGCCGCCGCGCGCGCGTTCGGCGGGTCGCCCGGGGGGGCGGGGCGGGACCGGCTGCGCGAGCTGTGGTCCTTCCTCGCCCTGGGCTTCATCCGGGAGCGGGTCAAGGAGCTGACCGAGCAGGCCGCCAACTTCGAGAGCGCGGCCACGGTGCGTCTGCCGTGGGGGGAGGAGATCCCCTACCGCCAGAGCGCCGTCGTGCAGCTCAACGAGGCGGACCGCGGCCGCCGCGCCGCGCTCGAGGCGGCCCGGGCCGAAGTGGTCCGGCGGAAGAACGGCTTCCTGGCCCCGGTCCACGCCGCCACCCACGCGCTCGCCCCGGAGCTGGGCTTTTCCGGCTACCTCGGCATGATGGATCGGCTGAGGGGGCATCCCCTGGAGCCCGTTCGGGCGGAGATGGCCCGCTTCCTCGGGCGCACGGAGGCGCTCTACTTGCGCGAGATGGGCGGGGCGCTCCGGGAGCGGCTGGGCCTCGCCCTCGAGGAGGCCCAGCGGCACGACGCCCTCCATCTCTTCCGGGGGCGGGAGCACGACCGGCTCTTCCCCGCGGAGCGCCTGGTGGACTCGGCGCGCGCGGTCTGCCGGGGCATGGGGCTGGACCTCGAGGCGGAGGGCCGGGTGCGCCTCGACCTGGAGCCCCGCCCGCGCAAGAGCCCCCGCGCCTTCTGCTCCTCGGTCCATGTGCCGGGGGAGGTCTACCTCGTCATCCGCCCCCGGGGCGGGCACGACGACTACCGCGCCTTCTGGCACGAGCTCGGCCACGCCCTCCACTTCGCCTACGTGGACGAGCGCGCCCCCTTCGAGGCCAAGCGCCTGGGGGACAATTCGGTGACGGAGGGCTTCGCCATGCTCTTCGACCACCTGCTGCTGGAGGGGGCCTGGCTGGCGGACACGCTCGGGGGGGAGGAGAGGGACTACCGGGGCTTCCTGCGGCACCTCGCCCTGTTCGAGCTGTACATGCTGCGGAGGTACGCGGCGAAGATCGACTACGAGTTCCAGCTCCACCAGGGGCCCGACCTGGGCGGGATGGACGCCCTCTACGCCCGCACCCTGGCCGGCGCCACCCGGGTGGCCTACCCCCCCGAGAGCTACCTGGACGACGTGGATCCCTTCTTCTACTGCGCCAACTACCTGCGCGCCTGGATGCTCCAGGCTCAGCTCCGCGAGGCGCTGCGCGCCCGCTTCGGGAGGCGGTGGTGGCGCGGCCCGGGGAGCGGGGGCTTCCTCCGGGAGCTCTGGCGGACGGGCCAGGCCGAGGACGCGGACGCCCTCTCCCGGAGGCTGGGCTTCTCCCGCCTCACGGCGGAGCCCCTGGCGGCGGAGATCGAGGGGCTGCTGGGGGGATGAGGAGACGGGCGCGCTACCGGGCAGATGGGTATTCGCCATGCTGTTATCGGCGCGGTGCGTCTGTAGGGGCGAGGCATGCCTCGCCCCTACGAATCAGGCCGCCAGAAAATCGATTTGGGCGCGGACGCTCAGGCCGTGGTGTTCACCCGCTTCCCCCGGACCTCGACGGCCTGCTCGGGGGCGGGGACGGACGCCGGGGCCGTGTTCCGGACGGGGGCCTGGGGGGCGTTCTGCTGGGTCTTCACCGGGGCCGGGGCGGCCTCGGCCTTGGGCTGGGGCGGCGGAACGGACGCCTGGGGCCGCGCCCGGGGCGGCGGGGCGGTCTGAAGCTCGACGCGGCTGGCCATGGCGGTTTCTCCTCAATATCCCTGAGGTTCGGTGCCCATCATACCCCGATGCGGGGCCTTTGCAATCGGAGGTTCTTTCTTACACCTCCCCCCATCGAGCCTTCGGCCCTCCCTCCCCCCAAGGGGGGCGGGATCTTCCTTCCTCCCTCAGGGGGGGAGGTGCTGGGGGGGTGGTTTTGGGTAGACAACTCCTTTCCCCTTCAGGGGGGGGAGGTATTGGGGGGGTGGTCGAAAAAAAGCGCCCCCGCGCGGGGGCGCCTTGTGTTTTTTTGGGCGGGCAGGCAGGGCATTGGGAGGCGGGAAGGAGGGATCCCGAGAAGCTGCACTGCCTCATCGGCCCGCCCGCGGGGCCGGCGCCGGGGAGGATGATCCCCGGCCACGGCCCGCGTTATAGAAGACGGCTGTTACGGACTGGTTTCAGCCGAATTTCGGGAGCGTGAAATCGTCCTAGTGGTGAAGGCGCCGGGCGTGCAGGCGGCTCTCGATCCAGGCGATCGCCGCCCCCGAGCCCAGCAGGATGAGGCCTATCGCCTGCCGCGCCGCCGAGTGGAACGGGTAAAGGATATCCGCCTGATCGATGCGGAAGCCGAACAGGGCCTCCGCCAGCCAGAATCCCCCCAGAAGAACCAGGATTGCCGCCGCGGCGCCGAGCATGATTTCCCCTCCTGACGCTTGCCAGGAACGTTCATTCTTCCCGCCATTCAATTTACGGACGGATCTCTCCCCCGTCGTTGAGGCGGGTCACTGAAAAAGGGTGAAGGAACTCACGGGCGGTAGCGGGCCCCGCCGGCTCTCCCCATGAGCCCCAGCACCAGCCCCAGCAGGGGCAAAAGGGCTATCGTCACGGCTCCCCAGACCAGTTCCACGAACATCCCTCCCAAGTCTTGGGCCGGGCCGTTCCCCGGGCCCCCTGGGCGGGTGCCTGCGAAAATCGTACCCGCCCCGAAAGGGACCGGGACCAGCCCCCATCGCTCGGGGCGGAGGCGCGAAAACATGCGGGGAAAGGGCTTTTTTCAGGCGCGGGCGGGTCTGGAGGGGCCTCTGGGCGGCGTCCCGGGAATGACGGAACGGAGGGCAATTCCTGCCGGGGAGAGGGGGAGGCGAAGGGAGGGCGGCCCCTCCCGCTCACCAGCCGAGGAGACGCCTCCACATCAGGAACTGCGCGTGCCCGTAGCGGCCCATCCCCGCCCAGACCGTCAGGCCGAGGTGGTAGTAGATATAGATCCCCAGGGCGAGCAGTGCCCCATAGACCAGGGTGGCCGCCCCGACCCAAAGCCCCGTGGCGAGGCGGGAGTCTTGGCCCAGCGCCCGCTTGCTCCACTCCTCCGTCTTCATCGGGACGAAGGTGGCCCCGAAGAACAGCACGATTCCGGCCAGGGAAAAAAGCATGTGAAAGAGGATGAAGTTGCGCACGCAATTCCTCCGCCTTGCGAAGTCGCGATCTTCTTAGTTTGTCATTCCGAGGAAACGAAGCGACCGAGGAATCTGCTTCTCGGTTTTCTCCTGCCATCTTGAACGGAGCGAAACATCCAAGTGTGGCCATTCGTGTCTTCGCTGCGCTCCGGACGACACCCAAGGCAAAGCAGATTCCTCGCTGCGCTCGGAATGACAAGCCGCCGGTCAAATCAGAGAATTACCGCCCCCTAGAGATTGACCGGTTTCCCTTCCTTGCAGGAGCGGTCGGCCGCCATGGTCAGGGCCAGCACCTGCCGGCCGTGCTCGGCCGTGGCGAGCCCCACCCCGCCCCGCCCCAGGATGCGGCGCACGAAGGCGTCCGTCTCCTCCTTCATGGGGCCGAAGAACTCGCCCAGCACGAAGTCCCCCGGCATGGCCGAGCCCAGGAAGGCCACCTTCACCTGGTGCTCGGGCGTGTAGGGGCAGGGGATGGGCTCCCCGGGGGCGAGGACGATGTCGCGGTGGGCGTCGTCGATGTTGAGGCTCCCCTTGGTGCCCTGAAGGTCAATCTCCATCGTGGCGGTGTAGGCGGGCCAGTGGTGGGGCAGGAGCCAGCTCGTGCCCATGGTGGCCACGCTGCCGTCGTCGAAGGTGACGATCATCCACTGGAAGTCGTCGCGGTTGTAGGGCTTGAAGACCTTGCTGGCCGAGCGGGCGTAGACCTCGACGGGTTTCTTGCCCTCCATGTACCAGAGGATCATGTCCACCAGGTAGGTGAGGGTGTTGATGGAGGGCGTGGTGTTGGGGGAGCGCCGCGCCACGGCCTCGCCCACGGCGCGGGTGACGTAGATCTTGCCGAGCGCCATCACGATGTCCCCGAGCTGGCCCGCGTGGGCCGCCTGCTTCGCCAGCAGGTAGCGGCGGCGGAAGCGCTGGGTGTAGCCCACGAAGACCTCGGCCCCGCTCTTCTTGGCCTTGGCGATGATGTCGTCGGCCTGCTTGAGGTCGAGGACGAAGGGCTTCTCGATGAGGACGGGCTTGCCCAGCTCGGCCGCGAGGGCGGCGGGGCCGTGGTGGTACTCCTCGTCCGTCGAGACGATGACGGCCCCCACCTTGTCGTTGCGGATGGCCTCTTCGTATTTGGTCGTGGCCTGGTCCGCCCGGACGGACTCGGCCAGCCGGTCGAGCTTCTCGGGCACCTTCTCGCATATGGAGAGGTAATCGATTTGGGGAATCTGGGCGCACGAATGCGCCCGGAGGGTGCCGATGTTGCCGGCGCCGATGACGGCCACTCCGATCGTCTTCATCCTCTCTTCCTCCGGTCCGGTTGCATGATGGCGTGAGCGGGAGAATAATCCGCTGGAATCCCTGGTAGTGGGTCAGTCTGTGCCACAGATGTCATTCCGAGGGAGCGCTGCGACCGAGGAATCTGCTTCTGGTTCTTACAAAAGCAGATTCCTCGCTGCGCTCGGAATGACAGCGGAATTGCGAAACTGACCCGCTGTCGAATCTTCACCGTCCGCGTCCAACTCTTGCGCTGGAGGGGAACATGCGCATCGACGTGCAGACCCATCACATGCCCGCCGCGTACGTCAAGGCCCTGCAGGGGAGGTCCGCCTACCCCCGCTTCGAGAAAAAGGGGGACCAGTGGTGGGCGCTCGGCACCCCCCACGATACCCTCCCGATGGCGCCCAAGCTCCTCACCCTCTCCATGAAGGTTGAGGAGATGGAGGCGAGCGGAGTGGACTTCTCCCTCCTGAGCATCAACATCCCGGGGCCCGACCTCGCCCCCGATCCCCGCGAGGCGGACGACCTCGCCCGCATCTCGAACGACGGCATCGCCGAGGCGGCGGCCGCCCACCCGGGGAAGCTGCGGGGGGTGGCCAACCTCGGCTACGGCGACATGAAGGCCGCCGCCCGCGAGCTCGAGCGCTGCCTCAAGGACCTGAACTTCGCCGCCCTCCAGGTCTTCGCCTATGTCGGGGCCAAGCGCCCCCTCGACGCCCCCGAGCTCGATCCCATCTGGGCCATCCTGGAGGAGCGCGGGGCGCCCCTGGTCCTCCACCCCGGGCCCTCCCCCGCGAGCCCCATCTACGCCGACCACTGGCTGGGGCCCATGGTGGGTTTTCTCTTCGACGAGAGCCTGGCGGCCCTCCGCCTCATCCTGGGCGGGGTGCTGGAGCGCCACCCGAGGCTCAAGGTGCTGCTGCCCCACGGGGGAGCCACCCTGCCCCTCCTCATCGGGCGGGTGGACTCCCTCAGCCAGCGCTACCGCGACGACAAGAGCCTCGCCCTGCCGCACCCGCCCAGCCACTACTTCGCCCGCTTCCACACCGACACCGTCGTCCACTCCAGGGAAGGGCTCGCTTTCGCGCTTCAGCAGATGGGCGCGGGGCGGGTGATGTTCGCCACCGACTCCCCATGGGTGCCCATGAAGCGGCACGTCGAGATCGTCGAGAGCCTGGGGCTCACCCCCGCCGAGGCCGGAGAAGTCTGGAGCGGGACGGCCAAGGCCTTCTTCGGGCTGTAAGGATTCCTTTACGTAAGATTCGAGATTCGTTCGGGCCTTCGGGCCAGGACGCCGCATCCTATGCGAAGCGGCCCGGTTTGCCAATATTTCGGGCCGATCGGTCCTTAAGGCGGACCCCTGATTGTTGGGGCCCAGGAGCGGGCACTACATTAAGAGCAGGTTGGGAACCCGGGGCCGTCTAGATGAGTAAAGCCGCCTCCGCTGCGGTGGGGATGGACCCGCGGCCGCGAGGTTCCTGGAGGAAAATTCCCATGAAACGCATTCTGATGCTGGCCTTCGCCGGCCTGCTCTTTCTCGGCTGGGGCGCGGGCGAAGCCTCGGCGTGGCACCGCCATCGCCCCCGCCGCGAGAGCGGAGTGATTCTCCGGTTCGACTTTGGGCCCCCCGCCTACCCCTACCATGCCTACGAGGGGCCCTTCTACCGCGGGCCCTATTACCGGGGGCCCTATTACCCCAGCCCCTATTACTACGGGCCGTTTTACGGCGGGCCTTCCTACCGCTATTACGGCGCGCCCCGGGGGCCGTGGAGGGACCGGGACTAGCAACCGGCGGTGTTCCCCGGGCGTTAGTAGGAATGAGACCGGACGCCGCGCCCGGCCGTCCCTTCGGAGCCGAGGAACCCGGCCCGTCTAATTTGGAAAGACAAGGGCCGCCTGTCCTGGAGTGAAGGGCAAGGCCCCGGCGGCGGCCGGGTTTTCTGGAGGATACTCAGATGAAGCGGATTCTCCCGTTCGCCATCGCCGGCCTGCTCCTCCTCGGCTGGGGCGCCAGCCGGGCCGGGGCGGAATACGGCCCTTACTATGCGCAGCCCCGGACCGGGGTGATCCTTTACTTCGGCTACCCGGTGTACCAGTACGCGCCCCGGTATTACTACCGGCCTCACGTCTACCGGCCTCACGTCCCGCCCCACCGGCATTACTACCGCCCGCACCTGCGCCACCATGAACGGACATACCAGCACCTGTACCCCACTCAGCCCCGCGGGCCGTGGTACCGCCACCGGTGATTGGAGTAGACTGACGAGGCTTGGCTGGAGACGCGCCGCCCGCTCTCGATGAGCCTCCGGCGGCCGTTAGGTTCTGGGAGGGAAGGGGATGAAACGAATCCTGGTGCTGGCGGTGGCGGGGATGCTTTTCCTGGGATGGGGCGCGGGCGAGGCCTGGGCGGGGGGGCGCCGCCATTATCACGGCCACCACCGCAGCAGCGTGGTCTTCTCCTTTGGCTTCGGCGCCCCTCTCTACTACGGGCCTCACTACTACTACCGCCCCTATTACTACCACCCCGCCTACTACCACCCTTATTACTACGAGCCGGCGCCGGTCTACGTGGCCCCCGCGCCGGTTTACTACCCCTCCCCCGGCTTCAACGAGTTCTTCGGCACCGTGCTGGGGGCGATTGGCGGGGGGGTGATCGGGGCGCAGATCGGCTCGGGCTCGGGGCGGGCGGCCGCCACCGTGGGCGGGGTGCTCCTGGGCTCCCTCATCGGCAACCGGATCGGCTTCGGGCTCGACGACTACGACCGCCGGCTCGCTTTCCGGAACACCCAGTACGCCCTCGAGAGCATGCGCTCGGGCACGGTGGTCGAGTGGCGCGGCCCGAGCTCGGGCGCCTACGGGACGGTGAGCCCCCGGCCCGCCTTCCAGAACCAGGCCGGCCAGTACTGCCGGGAGTTCCAGGAGACGGTCATCGTCGGCGGGCAGGAGCAAGCGGCCTACGGCACCGCCTGCCGCCAGCCCGACGGCCAGTGGCGGATCGTGCAGTAGGGTAGCGGCCGGAAAAGAAACGGGGGAGGGATCGAAAGATCCCTCCCCCGTTTTATTTCATGGGCAGGCGCGGGGGCTGCCCATGTCCTGTAGTAGGGGCGGGTTTCAAACCCGCCCCTACGGATGTATCGGCGGGGACACGCTCTGTAGGGGCGAGGCATGCCTCGCCCCTACAGACTGAACCTGCCGCCTCCTCCGTAGGGGCGGTTCGCGAACCGCCCCTACAAAAGGCGGGCTGCCAGAATCGGTATTTTGGTGCGTCGCGCGCTCCGTCGTCAGCCCACCAGCACCGCCGCCCGGCCGGTGATGGCCCCCTGGGCGAGGCGCTGGTGCACCTTCTCGACCTCCTCGAGCTTGTAGGTCTCGGTCACGAGGGGCCAGAAGTCCCCCCGCGCCACCAGCTCGAGCGACTCGATGAGCTCCTGCTTGGTGCAGTAGCGGCTCCCCATCAGCTCGAGCTCCTTGTTGACCATGTCGCGCTGGCTGGCCTCGAAGGCCTTCTGGCCCGCCCCGCCCAGGGTGACGAGCCGCCCGCCCCGGCCCAGCGCCTTGACCGCCTCGCCCAGGGTGCCGGCGCTCGAGACGAAGTCGACGGCCACGTCGAGCCCCTTGCCCCCGGTGAGGTCCAGCAGCGCCTCGGCCACCTTCCCCTGGGAGGCGTCCACGACCTCGTGGGCCCCCATGTCCCGGCACTTGCCGAGCTTCTGGGCGGAGACGTCCACCGCGATGACCCGGGCCCCCGCCCAGCGGGCCAGCGCCACCATGTGGATGCCCACGCCCCCGCCCGCCCCGATGACGGCCACGTTCTCGAGCGGCGCGATGCGCGCCCGGCGCGTCACCTTGTAGGGGGTGGCGATGGCGTCGCAGATGACCGAGACCTCGGCGGCGTTCTTCTTCCAGTCGAGTCCCTTGGGGATGTGGATGAAGTTCCGGGCCGGGAGCTTGATGTATTCGGCGTAGGCCCCGTCCACCTGGCGGCCGATGTAGCCGGTGAAGTTCTCGCAGAGGGTCTCGCGGTCGATGAGGCAGAACTTGCAGCGGCCGCAGGTGACGTAGAAGTGCGCCGTCACCGCGTCCCCTTCCTTCACGTTGTCCACGCCCGGCCCCGCCGCCGAGATGACGGCCGTGATCTCGTGCCCGATGACGATGGGGAAGTTCGCCGGGGCGCGGCCCGCCCGGGCGTGCTCGATGGTGAGCCCCGCTCCGCAGGCGAGCACCCGGGCCACCGCCTCCCCCGGCCCCGGGACGGGGACGGGGCGGTCTTCCAGCACGAACGGGGTGTTCGGCGCCTTGAGCACCATGGCTTTCACAGGATGTCCTCCAGGAGTCCGGGTTGGGAAGAAGGCAGGGCCGATTAAACCACAGGGCTCCGCGGGGGGACAAACGGGGGAGGGGACTTGCGGCCCGCCGCATGAAGCCGCGCGTGCGAGGGTGCCCGCGGCCCCCGTGGGAGCGGCGCCGCTAGGGGGTCAGCTTCTCGATCACCGCCCGGGTGGCGTCGTAGTGGTGGGCGTCCGGGGCCGGCTCGAAGCCGGGCGCCCGCCAGGCCCAGAGGGGGACGGCCTCCTCGTGCAGGGAGCCGTGGCTGCGGATCGACACCTCCCGCTCCGCCTGCTCCATCACGCCGAAGACGGTGCCGGCGTCCGCCAGCGCCATGATGTCGCCCACCCGGTCCGCGAAGAGCTGGAAGCGCCGCGCCGCCTCCCCGCGCGGGAGGGCCGCCTCGATCCCCGGCGTCTCCCGCAGGATGGCGAGGGCCTCGTCGAGGGCGTCCGGCTCCTTCAGGTGGACGTAGGCCGAGCCTCCCTGGTTGCCGTGGTGGACGACGTAGCGGTCCTTGATGATGGGCACCGCCTCGGCCGCTACGCCCCGGGCGCGCAGGATGACGCCCGGGTCGACCGCCCGGCGCTTGTCCCGCATGCCGTGGTCCGCGGTCACGAAGACCGCCCCGTCCGGCTGGCAGTCGTCCCAGGCGTCCACGAGCCGGCCGATCTCCGCGTCCAGCGCCTCGGTGTGGGCCTGGGCCTCGGGGGCCTCGGGGCCGTGCATGTGCTGAATGTAATCGGTCGTCGAGACGTAGATGAGGCTGGGCCGCCTCTGGTGGATGACCTCCCGCGCCGCCCGCAGGAGCCAGAGGTTCACCTCGCCCGAGTAGATGTCCTCCTTCTTTCCCGCCCGATCGACGAGCCACTTGGGGGGATTCTCCGCCGTCACGGCGAAGTCCGACCCCTTTCCGATCATGTCCAGGAGCTTCTGCTTGGACGCGAGGACGGCGCTGAAGTACCCCACCGCCGCGCCCCGCTCCATGAGGGTGGGGGTCATGAGGAACTTCCCGGATTCCATGTACACTTCGCGGCCGCTCCGCCGGTCGAGGAAGTAGTTGGCCGTGATGCCGTGGCGAGAGGGGGGATGGCCGCAGATCATCGAGACGTTGTTCACGTTGGTGACGGTGGGCATCTGGGCGCGGACGAGCCAGCGGCCGCCCCCGCGCGCCAGCCGGTCGAGGTTGGGGGTCGAGGCCCGCTCGAAGTAGGCGGGGTCGCCCCCGTCGATCAGGATGATGAGGGCCCGCATGGCGCCTCCCTTACACCCTCCCGCCGGTGCGGCGGAGGGCCTTGGCCCCGATGTCGCGGCGGCAGTAGACCCCTTCCCAGTGGATGCGCCCGCAGGCCTCGTAGGCGAGGCCTACGGCCTCCTTGATCGTCTCCCCGCGGGAGGTGACGCCCAGGACGCGCCCGCCCGCGGTGACCGGGTGGCCCTCCGCGTCGAGGGCCGTCCCCGCGTGGAAAACTTTCACGCCTTCGACGGCGCCGGCCTCCTCGAGGCCGTGGATGCGGTCGCCCTTCCTGTAGGAGCCTGGGTAGCCCCCCGCGGCCATCACCACGCACACCGCGGCCCGGTGGTCGAAGCGGGGCGGGCGGGCGCCGAGGTTCCCGGACGCGCAGCCCATCAGGTAGGGAAGGAGGTCGTCCTCCATCCGCATGAGGAGCGGCTGGCACTCGGGGTCGCCGAAGCGGCAGTTGAACTCGAGCGCCTTGAGGTCGTCCCCCTGCACCATGAGCCCGGCGTAGAGGATGCCCCGGTAGGGGCGGCCGCGCTCGGCCATGGCGCGGACCGCGGGGAGGATGACGGTCTCCATCGCCTTCTCCTCCAGCGCGGGGGTGAGGACGGGCGCCGGGGAGTAGGCGCCCATGCCCCCGGTGTTGGGCCCGGTGTCGCCCTCGCCGACGGCCTTGTGGTCCTGGGCGGCGGGGAGGAGGAAGGCGCGCTCCCCGTCCACGAAGGCCAGGAGGCTGGCCTCCTCCCCCTTCAGGAACTCCTCCACCACCACCACTTCGCCCGCCGCACCGAAGGCTCTCCGCTCCATCATCTCGGCGATGGCGGCCTCGGCGCGGGCCGCGTCGGGGCAGAGGACCACGCCCTTGCCGGCGGCCAGGCCGTCCGCCTTGACCGCCCACGCCCCTCCGCGCGCGCGGACGAAGCGCTTGGCCCCGCCCGGGTCGCGGAAGACGCCGAACTCCGCCGTCGGGATGCCCGCCTTCCGCATGAGCTCCTTCGAGAAGGCCTTGCTGGCCTCGAGCTCGGCGGCCTCCTGGCGGGGGCCGAAGGCGGGGATGCCCTCCCGCTCGAGGCGGTTCACGAGGCCGAGAGCCAGGGGGGCCTCGGGGCCCACCACGACCAGGCCGGGCCGCTCGCGGCGGGCGAGCGCCAGGAGGCCCTCGACGTCCTCGGCCGCGACGGGTTCATTGCGGCCCTCGCGGGCGGTGCCCGCGTTGCCGGGGGCGCAGACGATCTCTCTCGCATCGGGGCTCTGCCGGAGCTTCCAGGCCAGGGCGTGCTCGCGGCCGCCCGAGCCCACGATGAGGATTTTCATGGACTTCCTCCGGTCCAGGCAGGTTGGGCCAACGTAACCGCCCGGCGAAGGGGGTGTCAATCTTGGGCGGAGGGTGCTCCATTTCGGATGCCGTTCGCTTTTTTGTCCATGATCGGAGGGCGTTCCAGTGGTGCTAGAATGGGGTGCTCGCCCACAGCCCAAAGGAAGGAGGCCCACATGCGGAAAGCGGGGGTGCTCATCGCCGCCGCGCTGGCCCTCGCGCTGGCGGACGCGGGCTGGGCCGCCGGCGCGGAGCGCATGGCCGAGCGGGTCGAGGTGGACCTCGAGCTCATCCTCGCGGTGGACGTCTCGGGAAGCATCGACGAGGACGAGGGCCGGCTCCAGCGCGAGGGGTACCGGCAGGCGCTGACGGATCCCGGCGTCATCCGGGCCATCCAGGCGGGCCGCCACAAGCGGATCGCCATCGCCTACGTCGAGTGGGCGGGCTACCGCTGGCAGCGCCTCATCGCCGACTGGACGCTCATCAAGGATCTCGAGTCCGCCCGCGCCCTCGTGGCCAAGGTCGAGGCCTCCGAACGCGTCTCGGGCCCCTTCACCTCCCTCAGCGGCATCATCGACTACTCGGTCCCCCTCTTCGGGGTCAAATATAAGGGGCGGCGACAGGTCATCGACATCTCGGGCGACGGCCCCAACAACCGGGGGCGGCCCGTCGAGAAGGCGCGCGACGAGGCGCTGGCCAAGGGAATCGTCATCAACGGCCTGCCCATCATCAACGAGCGGCCCAACCCCTGGGGCCGGATGCCCATGCAGCACCTCGACCTCTACTACCGGAACTGCGTGGTCGGGGGTCCCGGCTCCTTCCTGGTGGTGGCGAAGAATTTCACCGACTTCGCCCGCGCCGTGCGGCGCAAGCTCATCCTGGAGATCGTGGGCCTCACCCCGCCCGAGCGGCCGGTCCCCGTGGCGCTGCCCTCCGACGTGCCCGGCTGCGACGCCTATCTCCGCCCGACGCGGAATTTCGAGGACTATTGATTTTCTAAAAAACCACCCCCCCAGCACCTCCCCCCCTGATGGGGGAAGGAAAAATCCGCCCCGGTGGTTATCCCCTCTAGCCCGCTGTGATGAGTATTCGGCGGCGACAACAGGCGGTGCATGGCCGTGCTCCACGCTTACTTTGATGAAAGTGGAACGAATGCTGGCGCTGTAGTTTTGAGTGTTGCTGCGTATTTTGGAACAGAAGACCAGTGGAAAAGATTCGAGAGCAAATGGTGCGGTCCGCTTGGTAGTGGTGAGTTTCACGCCAAAGATTGTTCGCACTTGTTCTCACCACTGAGTGCTGCAATGGAAGTGAGCGAGATCACTGGTGTGCTTTGTACGATTGCGACAGAAGATTTCCGCAATTGTGCCAATGCGCAATTCAAATCAACCTTGGGGAACGCATACGCCGTTTGCACGTTTGCTTGTGCGATGGCGGTATGCGATGTCGCACGGGAAAAAGGGATAGGCAAAGTTTCTTTTGTACTGGAGCATGGCCAACCTAACCTCGTCTTTGTCAAGACAGTCCTGGAGTCAATGCTTGATGTAGAGAATACATGCGTAGCTGCCGTGGAGTCAGCGGGAAAAAGTCAATTTGCCAAGCTTCATCCCGCAGATTTTACTTCACACGTTGCCAGTTCATACGACAGGGGTTGGCTGCAGCATTTGGTGGAACGTTGCAATTTAAAGCATTGCCACATTACGAGTGATACCTTGGGGGATGTTTCTCAGCAGGTAAAAACATTGATTAACCATGCACGAGATGCGAGGCGTGCCGAACGCAGGAATAGATAACCGCCTCCGTCCCCCTTCACGGGGGGAGGGAGCATCGAAGATACGATGGGGGATGATGAAGCCTACCCCATTTCCCCCAGCGCGTGCTGGAGGATGGCGGTGAGGGCGATGGGGGCGGTGTCGGCCCGAAGCACGCGCGGGCCCAGGTCCACCGCGACGAAGCCCGCCGCGCGCGCCGCCTGGACCTCCTCCGGCGTCAGGTCCCCCTCCAGCCGGGTGTGCCCCCCTCGATCCAGCCGGGCCCGGCGCGGAAGAGGCGGGGGCGGCCGGGGCTCATGTCGTTTCTTCCCTTTCCCCCTCGGAAAGCCAACCCCCCCTTTCCCCCCCCTTGGTAAGGGGGGGCCGTTCTTCGAGGAGAACGAGAGGGCTCACGGCTTCTCCACCTCCACCGACGCCCACTCCTCCAGCCGGCCGCGGCGGAGGACGCGCAGGCCCGCCTCCTCCGCCGCCCGGGCGAGGGCGTCCGCCTGCTCGTAGCCGATCCCGCTCAGCACGCCCCAGCTTCCCTCCGCGAGCGCCCCGGCGAATCGCGGCATGAGCACCCGCAGGGGGGTGAGGAAGATGTTGGCCGCCAGGGCCTCCACCCGGCCCGCCCAGTCGCCCAGCGCGGAGTCGTCCAGCGTCCCCAGCCTCGCCCGCAGGCGCTCCGCCACCCCGTTCGCCCGCGCGGCCTCCAAGGTGCCCTCGACCGCGAGGGGATCGAGGTCGAGCGCCAGGGCCTCCTCCGCCCCGAGCTTGAGCGCCGCCATGGCGAGGATGCCCGAGCCGCAGCCCACGTCCAGGAAGCGCGCCGGGGGCCTCGCCGCGAAGGCGCGGTCGATGGCCTCCAGGCAGAGGCGGGTCGAGGGATGGCGGCCCGTGCCGAAGGCCATGCCCGGGTCGATGATGATCTCGGCGCGGCCCGGAGGCGGCGGGGCCTGCTCCCAGGGCGGGCGGAGCCAGAGGCGCTCCCCGAAGGGCTGGGCGGTGAAGAAGTCCCGCGTCCTCAGCACCCAGTTCTCGTCCTCGACCTGGCGGAGGGTGACGGCCTCCTTCCCCAGGCCCATGGCGGAGAGGGCGGCCTCGGCCGCGCGGAGCCTCTCCGCCGCGCCGTCTTCCAGGCGGAAGTGGGTGAGGAGGAGGGCGGTCCCCGGCGGCCCCGGCTTCTCCTCCACCGCCGAGGCACCGATCTCGATCAGGCGGGCGGCGATCTCCTCCGCCGCCCCGCGGGGCACCTGGGCGATGAGCTCGAGCCAGGGAGGGGTCATGAGGGGCTTAGATGGCAGTCCCGCACGCTTGTTGAGCAAGGGAGGCGTGCCTAGGCAAACGGAGTTTGGAGGAGTCACCCCTCTCCCCCTGGGAGAGGGGATGGGGGTAAGGGGAACGTCGGTGGCGCGCGCTGGAGTCTCCCTCACCCCGGCCCTCTCCCGGAGGGAGAGGGAGAAGCGGCTGCACCGATCCCGCGGCTCGTCTTTCCGGATTCCCCAACCGGCCCGCCGGTTCGAGAGGGGGGAAGGAGGATGGGGGTGAGGAAAAGCGGGCGGCGGGATTCTCCCTTCGCGGGTGATGAGTTTCCACCCCTACCGCCCCCGCCGGGGCAGCTCGACGAGGGCCGTCCCGGCGGTGGCCTGCTCCCCCTCCTGGTTCGTGCCCGTGATCTCGACGGCGACGGTGCGCGCGGCCTCGTCCTTGGCGGTGATCCTGCCCGCGTACCAGATGGCGTCGCCGTAGAGCATGGGCCGGCGCACCTGGACGTAGAGCTTCTTGAGGAAGCCCTCGTCCCCCATCCAGTTGGTGACGAAGGGGCTCACCCAGGCGAAGCGCATCACCCCGTTGTCGAAGGGCCCGGGCATCCCCCGCTGGGCGGCGAGGTTGAAGTCCTCGTGCTGCTGGGAGTTCTTGACCTTGATCCCGATCTGGGGGATGGCCACGGCGTTGTGGGGGGCCTTCTCCAGGTCGAGGTACCCGCGCCGCCCGGCCTTGTAGGAGGGGCCGTTGCCCGCGTTCCAGGCCACCATGTCCCCGATGGTGAGGGGCCCGCGCACCATGGGGGGGAGGGCGTCCCCCACCCGCACGTCCTCGATGCAGAGCCGCCCGGCCCCGGTGCGCCTCTCCGCCTTGTAGGCGGCCGCGATCTTCTCCATCTCCTCCGCCGAGTATTTCCGGATGGGCCGCTCGTAGAGGAGCTCGGTGCCCTGCTGGAGGGTGCGGATCATGGTCCCGGCGGCGGTGGCGACGGTTTCGCCGTTCTGGTTCCGGTAGGTGCATTCCGAGACGACGAAGATGAGCTTGCGCCCCGCCTTGTTCGCCTTGACGTAGGATTCCTTCTGCACCGAGGAGGCCCGCAGCTTGTCCCCCGCCCGGACGCGCTTCCTCCATTCGAACTCGACCCCCCCGATGAGGGAGGAGAGCGGGGCCGCCACCGGCGCGCCGTGGAGGATGGGGTAGAGCACCGAGACGAGGAAGGCGGGCGGCGCCAGCAGCCCCCCGTGCGGCGTTTGGGCCGCGTAGGCCGGGTCGAGCCAGAGGGGGTTGTCGTCGTCCGTGCCGTGGGCGAAGTGGCGGATGGCGTCGGGCGTGGCCTCGCTGTTCCAGGGCTCGCGCTCGCGCACTTCCTTCCCGTCGAGGGCCTTCGTGCGGGCGATGAATTCCTCGATCAGGGCGTCGGCGCCGGAGGCCAAGGCGGATTCCTCACGATGGGTGAAAGGAGAAGGGAACGCCTGTTAGGTAGCAGGAAAGCCGGGGAGGGGCAAGGCGGGGGGAGAAAATCATGCCACCGGAAATGTAGGGGCGGTTCGCGAACCGCCCCTACGGGGATGTATGATCGCGTGTCGTACGTAGGGGCGAGGCATGCCTCGCCCCTACAGATGTGGCAGGCAATCGCGTGACATCCGTAGGGGCGAATCTTGTATTCGCCCCGCTTGCCTGCGTCAGGGCGAACACGAGGTTTGCCCCTACAAACCTGACGCCTCCCTCACCCCAGGAACCCCTTCACCTTCTCCCAGAACTTCCGCATCCTCGGGTTGGTCGAGGGGGAGGAGATGCGCTGGAACTCATCGAGGAGCCTCTTCTGGCGCTCGCTGAGGCGGGTGGGCGTCTCGATCACCACCCGCACCCGCTGGTCCCCGGGGCGGATGGCGCCGGGCGGGCACATGCCCTTGCCGCGCAGCCGGAAGACCCGGCCCGACTGCGTCCCCGCCGGGATGCGCACCTTCACCTCGCCCGAGAGGGTGGGGACGAGGACCTCCTCCCCCAGCGCGGCCTGGGGGAAGCTCACGGGGAGATCGAAGAGGATGTCCAGCCCCTCGCGCTTGAACAGGGGATGGGGGCGGACGGCGACGGTGACGATCAGATCGCCCGCCTCCCCGCGCGCGGCGCTCTCGTCGCCCTTCCCGCGCAGCTTGAGGTGGGCGCCGTCCTCCACCCCGGGAGGGATCTGGACCCGCAGACGCTCGTCGCGCCGGCGCCGGCCCTTGCCCCCGCAGGCGCCGCAGCGGTCGCGGACGCTCCGGCCCCGGCCGTCGCAGGCCGTGCAGGGGATGCTGAGGTCGGCGAGGCCGCGCTTGAACTTGAGCTCCCCGGCCCCGCGGCAGAGCGGGCAGTCGGAGGGCGGGGCGGCGGGGTCGTGGCCCTTGCCGCGGCAGGTCTCGCAGCGAACCCATCGGGTGGAGAGGATCTCCCGGGAGAGCCCCGCCGCGGCCTCCTCCAGCGTGATCTCGATCCGGGCCTGGAGGTCGCGCGGTCCGTCCTCGGCGCGCGCCGCCGGGGGGCGGGTGCGGCGGAAGATCTGGGCGAAGATCTCCTCCCACTCCGCGTCGAAGCCCGGGGCGCGCCGGTCCGCCCCGGGGGCGCGGGGGGCGGGGTCCCGCGCCGCCTCGTAGGCCAGCACGACCTCCTTGAAGCGCTCCTCGGCCCCGGGGTCCCCGGGGTTGCGGTCGGGGTGGTGGGCGAGGGCCAGGCGGCGGTAGGCCGCGCGGAGCTCGGCGGGGCTGGCGTCCCGGGGGACGCCCAGCACGGCGAAGGGGTCGGCGATTCTCACGCGGCGCGGGAGGGGAGGGCGCGGAGCCGCGGGGGCGCCGCGAGCCTCACCGGTCGTCCCCCTGGGACATGAACTGGGTGAGGGAGTCGGCCGTCCAGTCCACGAGCGGGATGATGCGGTCGTAGCGCATCCGCTTCGGGCCGATGACGCCGATGGTGCCGAGGGGCTTGCCGCCCACGTAGAGGCAGCGGGCGACGAGGCTGCAGTCGTCCATGCCTTCGATCTTGTTCTCGGCGCCGATGATGACGGCGATCTCGGTGGAGCTCAGGCAGCGGTCCAGGAGCTGGACGAGCTTGTTCTTCTCCTCGAAGGCCCGGTAGAGGCTCCGCAGCTTCTCCACGTCGCCGGAGAAGTCGGGCTGGGAGAGGACGCGCGAGGCGCCCTCGACCACCAGGGTCTCGCCCGTCTCCTCGGCCCCCTCCACGAAGGCGCGCTGGCTGAGCTCCAGCGCCCGGCGGTAGAGCTCGTCGAAGTTGTCCCGGTCCTCCTCCATCCGCTCGATCACCCGCTGGCGGACCTCCCGCAGGGAGAGGTCCTTGAACTCGTCGTTCAGGTAGCGCGAGATGCGGTCGAGCTCCTCCTGGAGGAGGTCCTCCTCCGTGACGGCGATGCGGGTCTGCACCAGGCCGCTCTTGGCCACGATGACCACGAGGATCTGCCGCTCGGTCATGCGGATGAACTCGATGTGCTTGAACTCGAGCTGCGCGCCCCCGGGCAGGAGCACCAGGCCCGCCTGGTTCGTGAGCTCCGAGAGGACGCGCGAGGCGTGCGAGAGAATCTGCTCGACCTGCAGGGCGTCGCGGTTGTAGCTGGCGCGGATGGTGAGCCGCTCCTCCGGGGTGAGCTCGTGCCGGTCCATCAGGCCGTCCACGTAGAAGCGGTAGCCGAGGTCGGTGGGCATCCGCCCGGCCGAGATGTGGGGCTTGCTGAGAAGGCCGGCCTCGGCCAGGTCGCTCATGATGTTGCGGATGGTGGCGGGGCTGCAGGCGAGGGGCGCGCGCTTGGAGAGGGTGCGGCTTCCCACCGGTTCGCCGGTTTCGACGAACAGATTGACGATGGCCCGGAGAATCTCCTGGCTCCGGAGCGGAAGATCCGAACTCGCCATGGGGAATCCTCGCCTGGGGACGGGCATCCAAAGATTAGCACTCCGTCCGGGCGAGTGCCAAGCCCAAAATAGGGCTCTTATTGGACGCTGTCAAGGGATTCGGCCCGGTAAAACCCGGGTCGCACGAGGGGCGGCGGGAGCGTATACTCTTGGATTCAGTAGGGCCTGGACCCACCTGGAGAGCTTGAAAAACATGCGGTTCTGGAAATTCTGGAGAAAAGCGGAGGGCCCGGCGGACCCCCTCCCGAAGGAGGGGCATCCCCTGGCGCGCCTGCGCGAGATGCGCCGGCGCAGCCGGAAGCTCCAGTTTCAGGTCATCGTGGGGAGCGGGATTCTGCTGGGGGTCCTCATCCTGTTCTCGATCCAGCTCTACCTGGAGGCCCGGCAGGACATCGAGACCCAGTTCAACCGCCAGCAGCTTCTCATCGCCGAGCAGACCGGCGGCCAAATTGCGAACTTCCTGGCCGATCTGACCTCCACGCTGCGCTATAGCGCCCGATTCCTGCGGACGGTGGGCCACGACCATCCGGGCCGCATGAGCGCCATGACGGGCCTCTACGAGCGCCTGGGGGGGAACAACCGGGTGAGCGAGGTGGGCTACCTGCGGGGGATGGGCCGGCCCGGCTTCTTCTCCACCAACGAGTACGCCGAGATCCTCGCGCAGTGCCAGGTCAAGCAGGGCGTGTGCCTCCAAGTGGTGCGCGATGTGGGCGGCGAGCCCGCTTACATTCTCGGCGGCGCAAGGGTGGGCGAGGAGGACTGGCTCTACGCGAAGGTGGCGCTGGACGACCTGGACCGCTCCTTCGTGCAGCCGGTCGAGTCGGGCCTGAAGGGCCGGGCCTGGCTGGTGGACAACGAGGGGCGCATCCTCCTCTCCCCGGCGGCGCCCGGGCTGGGGGGCCGCCGGCTCGTGGAGCTCGCCCACTCGCTGAAGGATATGCGCCTCAGCGCCATCGCCCGGCAGATGACCCTCGGCGGCCGGGGCTACGACTGGCACAGCTTCTTCCGCCCCGGCGAGAAGGGATGGAACCACCGCTACCTGACGGCCTACAGCCCGTTCCTGGTGGGCGAGGAGATGTGGACGCTGGCGGTGACGGCGCCCTCCTCCGAGGTGGTCGACACCGTCCGCCGCGCTTTCCGCAAGGGGTTCCTGCTGACCGGCTTCGGCTTCATCGTCGTCATCGCGGCGGCCCTGCTGGTCCTCGACCGGGACCGGCGGCGCATCCGGGCGGAGGAGAACCTCCTCTGGTCCGAGCAGGTGTTCGACAGCAAGCGCCGGCTGCAGGCGCTGTTCGACGGGATCACGGACGGCATCTGCATCGTGGGCAAGGACTTTCGCATCCAGTTGGTCAATCGCGCGATGGCCCGCCTGCTGGGCAAGCGGATCGCGGACCTCCTGGGCCGGCCTTGGGGCGGCGAGAACTCGCCCGTGCCGGCGGCGCTGGCCGACCGCGCGCCCGCGGCCGGCACCTTCGAGGACGGGCGGCGGGGCTTCTCCGAGCGGAAGATCGCCCTGCCCGACGGCGGGCGCATGGACATCGACATTTACACTTACCCCATCTTCGGCGCGGAGGGCGAGACAGCCCAGGTCGTCCTCTACCTCAAGGACGTGACCGAGCGGCGGGCCCTCGAGCGCGAGGTGCAGCAGCGCGACCGGCTGAGCATCGTGGGCAAGATGAGCGCCCAGGTGGCCCATTCCATCCGCAACCCGCTCTCGGCCATCAACCTGAACGCCGAGCTCCTGGAGGACGAGCTGGTCCGCTTCGGCGAGGCGGAGACGGCCGAGGCGTGGGCGCTCCTGCGCTCGATCAAGGCCGAGGTGGATATCCTGCGGCAGGTCACCGACGACTACCTGAAGTTCGTCCGCATGCCCCGCTCCGACCGGCGGCCGGGGGACGTGAACGACCTCCTGGACGATCTGCTCCTGTTCTACGCCGAGGAGGCCTCCACGCTGGGCATCGAGCTCCGGCAGGAGCTCTCGCCCGACCTGCCCGAGGTGGCGCTGGACGAGGCCCAGATGAACGTGGCCCTCCACAACCTGATCCGCAACGCCTTCGACGCCATGCCCGGCGGCGGGCGGCTCACCGTCCGGACCCGCCTCGCCGGCGGAGGCGTCGTCATCGAGCTGAGCGACACCGGCTGCGGCATCGCCCCCGAGGACCAGGCCGTCCTCTTCACCCCCTTCTTCACCACCAAGGCGAACGGCACGGGCCTAGGCCTCGTGCTCTCCCAGCAGATCGTGAGCGAGCACAAGGGCGTCATCCGCTTCTCCAGCCAGCCGGGGCGGGGGACCACCTTCAGCATCGAGCTTCCCGCCGCCGCTCCCACGGAGGCGCACGTAGAGGCATGAGGCCCAACAGCGGGATCCACGTCATGGTGGTGGACGACAAGCGCGGGAGCCGGGAGGCCCTCGAGAAGATGATCGCCAAGGAGGGCTTCCGCGTCTCCCTCGCCCACGACGCGGAGACGGCCCTCCAGGCCCTCGAGCGCGAGCCGGCGGACGTGGTGATCACCGACCTGCGGATGCCCGGCATGGACGGCATCCACCTCCTCAAGGAGGTGAAGCGCCGCAACCCGCGCACGGAGGTCATCCTCATCTCGGGCGTCGGCACCGTGGAGTCCGCCGTCGAGGCCATGCGCCAGGGGGCCTACGACTTTCTCACCAAGCCGCTCGAGCGGGTGGTGGTGCGCAAGGCCATCGAGAAGGCGGTGGAGATGCAGGAGCTCATGCGCGAGAACGAGGACCTCCGCGCCCAGCTCCAGAGCTTCCGGGACGACTCGGGCCTCATCGGCAACCACCCCGCCGTCCGCGCGGTGAAAGAGCTCGTCCGCCAGGTGGCGCCCACCTCGGCCAACGTCCTCATCCTGGGCGAGAGCGGCACCGGCAAGGAGCTCGTGGCCAACGCCATCCACTCCCAGAGCGAGCGCAAGGCGGGGCCCTACATCAAGCTCAACTGCGCGGCGCTCCCCGAGACGCTCCTCGAGAGCGAGCTCTTCGGCTACGAGCGCGGCGCCTTCACCGGGGCGGCGCAGCGCAAGGAGGGCCGCTTCCGGCTGGCCCACGGCGGCACCCTCTTCCTCGACGAGATCGGCGACATGCCCCTCGTTCTCCAGCCCAAGATCCTGCGCGTGCTCCAGGAGGGGGAGTTCGAGCGCGTGGGCGGCACCGAGACGCTCCAAGTGGACGTCCGCATCGTCGCCTCCACCAACCGCAACCTCGAGAGCGCCGTCGCCGAGCGTTCCTTCCGCGAGGACCTCTACTACCGCCTGAACGTCATCAGCATCCACATGCCCCCCCTCCGGGAGCGGCGGAGCGACATCCCCCTCCTCGCCGAGCACTTCCTCCAGCGCTTCGCCTCGAAGAACAGCCGCCCCGTGCAGGGCTTCTCGCGCGAGGCGGTGGATCTGCTCGCGGGCTACGACTGGCCGGGGAACGTGCGCGAGCTCGAGAACACCGTGGAGCGGGCCGTGGTGCTGAGCCGGGGCGAGATCCTCTCGGCCGAGGACCTCCCCCCCAGCATCATCCGGGCCCTGAAGGCGCCCGACGAGCGGCCCTTCCCGCCCGAGACGCCCGTCCTCACCATCCCGGTGGGCACGCCGCTGGCCGAGATCGAGCGGCGCGTCATCCTCGAGACGCTGCGCCAGGCGGGCGGGGACAAGAGCGAGGCCGCCCGCCAGCTCGGCATCGCCACCCGCACCATCTACCGCAAGCTCGGCCAGCCGGACGGGAAGGGGTAGGGAACATCTTGCAGGGGAATCGGATGTCATTCTGAGGGCCAGAGGCCCGAAGAATCTGCTTCTTACTTAAAAGCAGATTCTTCGCTTCACTTCGTTCCGCTCAGAATGACGGCCGGGAGGCATTCGCAGGGGCGCTCCATTGAACGCCCCTGCATGCGCGCCCCCTACCTCCCCGGCCCCATCTCCTCCTTCCGGTACCCTTCCGGCACCTCGAAGAGCGAACCGGGGAAGGACTTGCGCGCGATCTCCTGGACCTCCATCCGCTCGGAGGCCTTGTCCTCGGAGAACGAGACGGTCTCGACGGGGATGCCGGGCGGCTCCGAGCCCTGGAACACCCCGAAGACGGCGCCCATCTGCTTGGCGGTCTTGGACATGAAGGCGAAGAAGGATTCGAGCGTCTGGGCCTCGGGGGGATCGACGCCGATGGAGGCGGCGCGCGCGAAGCACGTCTCGGCCTTCTTGCGGCCGTCGACGAGCATCTCGTAGCGGTCGCAGGTCCACTTCCCGGCGCGCGCGTTCGAGGCGATCTTCCGGTATTCCACCTTGGAGGGGGCGGAGTGCTTCTTGAGGGCCTCCCCCATCATCCCCTCCATGAGCTTCCGCTCCTCGGGGGAGAGGTCCTTCATCTGCTCGCGCAGGCCCTCCATGGCCTTGCCCATATCCTTGCCCACCTTCTCGGCCTGCTGATGCGTGAGCTCGGTGTAGGTCTTCTCCCGGGAGTTGAGGCTCCAGAGGAGGTTCTTGTCCCGCCGGTAGATGGCGACGTTCCCGCCCTCCTCGATCCGGAGGGCCTCCTTCTCGATGGACATCCGCGCGGGGGTCTGGCTGTCGGAGGCGCCCGAGAACGTCAGGAGGAACCCCGCCCCGGCCGGGGGGGCCGCCGCGAGGGAGAGAACCATCCATGCCCATGCCGCGCACGCGGCGATGGCCGTCCGCATCGATATTCCCCTTATTTCGGGAGGGTCCGGCGGCCGCCCTCGATTATCCCACATTTCCCCCCGGCCCGTGAGGCGGGGAAATACCCGGATGGCCCGCCCCCGGGTGCCTGATTTACAATTAAAAGAATGAGGCCGCTCCGGGCCGCCGGGGGCGGCGGTGGAGGGCCTGGCCATGGTGATCGAGGGCCGGAATCTCATCGGCGGCGAATGGGTTTCAGCGGCGGGCGGCGCCGCGTTCGAGAGCGTGAACCCCGCGCGGACGGACGAAGTGATCGGCCGCTTCCCGCGCTCGGGGGCGAAGGACGCCGAGCGGGCCGTGGCGGCGGCGAAGGAGGCTTTTCCCGGCTGGCGGGCGCTCTCGCGCATCCGGCGGGGGGAGTTCTTCGACGCCTTCGTCCAGCTCGTGAAGGCCGAGCAGGAGCCCCTGGCCGATCTCCTCGCCCGCGAGTGCGGGAAGCCCCGGAACGAGGCCCTGGCCGACGTGGTCGAGGGTATCCACATGGCGCAGTACGTCTTCGGCGCCTCGCGGATGCCGCTGGGCGAGGTGCTGGCCAGCGAGTTCGCCGCGAAGGACTCCTCCGTCGTCCGCAAGCCCAAGGGCGTGATGGCCGTCATCACCCCCTGGAACTTCCCCTTCGCCATCCCCCTCTGGCTCCTGGGCCCCTCCCTGGTGGAGGGCAATACCGCCGTCTTCAAGCCCTCCGAGGACACCCCCGCCGTGGGCCACCGCCTCGCCGAGCTGATGCGCGAGGCGGGCTTCCCGGACGGGGTCGTGAACCTCCTCCAGGGCACGGGCGAGGAGGCGGGCGACCCCCTCATCCGCCACAAGGACGTGGAGGCCGTGCTCTTCACGGGCTCCTTCGAGGTGGGCCAGCTCATCCGCAAGGCCTGCGCCGAGAGCGAGCACCGCCTCGCCGTCTGCGAGATGGGCGGCAAGAACGCCCTCATCGTGCTCAAGGACGCGCGCATGGACCTGGCCGTCCGCGCGGGGCTCCTGAGCGCCTTCAAGACCGCCGGCCAGCGCTGCGTGAGCGCGGGGCGGATTCTGATCGAGGAGCCGCTCTACGAGGAATACTGCCGCCGCTTCGCCGGGCTGGCCGCGCGCATCCGGGTGGGGGACCCCCTCGACCCGGCCATGTTCATGGGGCCCCTCATCAACGAGGCCGCGGTCCAGAAGGTCACGGGCTACAACAAGCTCGCCCGGGAGGAAGGGGGCGAGATCCTGCTCGACCGGGCCGAGCTCCCCGACGGGGAGCGCCGCGGGGGCCACTTCATGGGGCCCTTCGTCTACAAGCTGGCGCCCAGCCCGAAGAGCCGCGTGCTGCGCGAGGAGGTATTCGGCCCCCACGTGGCCCTCGTGCCCGTGCGGGACCTCGACCACGCCATCGAGGTCTACAACGACACCCCCTACGGCCTCGCCTGCGCCGTCGCGACCGAGGACTACCGCAAGGCGCGGCGCATCCAGCGCGAGTGCGAGTTCGGCCTGGGCTACGTAAACCTGCCCACCATCGGGGCCGAGGTGCACCTGCCCTTCGGCGGGGTGAAGCGCAGCGGCACGGGCATGCCCTCGGCCGCGGCCCTCTTCGCCGCCGTCACCCACCAGGTGGCCTGGACGGTGAACCACGCCGAGGAAATCGAGCTGGCCCAGGGGCTGTCGTCGAAGGTGGATTGACCCGGTGGTTCGCCAACCTCTGCAGGGGCGGGGTACTCGGCTCCGCCGAAGGCTTCGCCGGAGGCAGCTGCCTCGCCCTGGGGGGAAAACGGCTCCACCCTCGCCTCTGTAGGGGCGGTTCGCGAACCGCCCCTACGGAAACCAAGCCGCCACGGCCCTTGCGCCGTTTCCCCTCCACCTCCGGGAAGGACCCAAAAACCGGTGGAGTGAAGTGTCACCCATGTACCCGGTTGCACAGAGGGGGAGATCGTCTCGGGCCGTTCCCTCCCCCCGCCCCCTCCCGGCGGGAGGGGGAAATTCGAAAGGCCTTCACCGTTGACATCCCGCGGTGCCTGGGAGCCGCCGTTCGTGTAGGGGCATTCAATTGAACGCCCCTGCGGATTCATCAGGCGGCGAGGGGATTCGATTTCCGTAGGGGCGACCGGCCGGTCGCCCCTGCATTTTGCCCTGCAGAATTGTGGCGAGGGCGGTTCGCGAACCGCCTCTACGGTCAGGGGTCACGCCGTTCAGATTATTTCCCCGGCTTCCACTCGCGCGCGAGGCGCTGGGCCTCGGCGATCTGGGCGGGGGTCATCTTCTGGGCGAGGGCGTCGCGGGCCTGGGCCGCCTGGTCCTGCGCCTCCCCGGCGGGAAGCCGCGCCGCGGCCAGGTTGAGCCACATGTGGGCTCGCACGTGGTCCTGGGGCACCCCCCGGCCCGCCTGGTACATCACGCCCAGGTTGTAATAGGCGGGCGGGAAATCCTGCGCGGCGGCCATGCGGTACCATTTCACCGCCTCGGCATGATCCTGAGGCACCCCGCGGCCGTTCTGGTGCATGAAGCCCAGGTTGTTCTGGGCCGAGGCGTGGCCCTGCCGGGCGGCCAGCCGGTACCAGCGCACGGCCTCGGCGTCGTCCCGGGGGACGCCCTGGCCCCGGGCGTACATGAAGCCCAGGTTGTTCTGGGCGGCGGGGCTCCCTTGGCGCGCGGCCAGCCGGAACAGCCGGACCGCCTCGCCGGGGTCCCCTTTCACTCCCCGGCCGTGCTGGTAGAGGATGCCCAGGTTGTTCTGGGCCGTGGGATCGCCTTGCCGGGCCGCAGGGTGGTACCACCGGGCGGCCTCGGCGTAGCTGCGCCCCACCCCCCGTCCCTCGTCGTACATGAGGCCCAGGCGAAGCTGAGCGGGGGTGCTCCCCCGAAGGGCGGCCAGCCGGTACCATTTGACCGCCTCGGCCGCATCCTGCGGGACGCCCCGCCCCTCCTCGTGGAGCTCGCCCAGGCGGAACTGCGCCTCCGGCTCCCCCGCCTCGGCCCGCGCCTGGAGGGAGGGCTGGGGGGGCTCCGCGGCGCGCTTTTCCTCGGGCCTATCCAGCGCGGCGCAGCCGGCCAGGGCGAGGACGAGGACGAGGAGAAGGTACGCGGCGAGAAGGCGTTTCATGGGTAGGGCTCCCGGGCGGCGTTGAATTATAGGGGCCGCGCGGGGATTCTTCCAAGGGGGCGGGATCTTGGGACGAGGCGCGCGTCCATGTTCTGTAGGGGCGAGGCATGCCTCGCCCCTACAGACCTGCGCGTCCACCTCCCTGTGATAAGCTTCCCCCGTCCCCCATTCGAAATGGGGCTGGAGGTTCCATGCGCGGGCGCTTCGTCACGTTCGAGGGGATCGAGGGGTCGGGCAAGTCCACCCAGCTCGGCCTCCTGCGCGCCTGGATGGAGGAGGGGGGTCTCCCCGTCCTCGCCACCCGGGAGCCGGGAGGGACGGCGCTGGGCCGGGCCATTCGCCAGGCGCTCTTGACCCCTGGCGAGGGCGCGGTGGCGCCCGAGGCGGAGCTTCTCCTCTACGAGGCCGACCGGGCCCAGCACGTGCGCGAGACCGTCCGCCCGGCGCTGGAGCGGGGCCTGAACGTGCTCTGCGACCGCTTCTTCGACTCCACCACGGCCTACCAGGCCTTTGGAAGAGGGCTCGACGGGGAGCGGGTGCGCGCGCTGAACGCCTGGGCGGCGGGGGGATTGGCGCCGGACCTGACGTTTCTTTTCGATCTTCCGGTGGAGGAGGGGCTCCGGCGGGCGCGGGGCCGGGGGCCGGGCGACCGGCTGGAGCGCGAGGCGCTGGAGTTCCACGAACGGGTGCGCCGGGGCTTCCTCGCGCTGGTGGAGCGGGAGGCGGGGCGCTTCCGGGTGATTCCCCCGGGAACGATTGAAGAGACGCACACGCGCGTTGTCGAGGCCGTGAAGGAGGCTTTCGGATGGGCTGGGAGAACCTCCGCGGCCAAGACGCGGCCGTAGCCGCCCTCCGGCGCGACCTCACCTCGGGGCGGGTGGCGCACGCCTATGTCTTCCACGGGCCGCCCGGCGCGGGGAAGGGCACGGCCGCGCGGCTCTTCGCCCAGGCCCTCCAGTGCGAGGCGCCCGAGGCGGAGAGGCCCTGCGGGGCCTGCCTCCCCTGCCGCAAGGTGGCAGGGGGCGTGCACCCGGACGTGGTGACCGTCCGGCCCGAGATGGACCGGAGCGGCAAGCCCAAGCGCTCCATCGGCATCGACGCGGTGCGCGAGCAGGTGCTGGCCCGGGCCTACCTCCGCCCTCAGGAGGGCCGCCGCCAGGCCTTCATCCTGGACAACTCGGACGAGCCGGTCACCGTGGACGCCTTCAGCGCCCTCCTCAAGACGCTGGAGGAGCCCTCGCCGGACACCCTGCTCCTTCTTCTCACCCCGAACCTGCAGGGCCTGCCCGCCACCATCGTCTCCCGCTGCCGGAAGGTGCGCTTCCGGGCCCTCGCCCGGGCGGACCAGCGCGCCGTCCTGGCCTCCCTCCAGGAGGCCGGTCGGTGGGAGGGGGAGGGGATGGAGCCGGACGAGGTCATCTCCCTCACCATGGGCCGCCTGGGGCTGGCCCTGGAGGGCGGGGCCGAGGCCTTGGCCCGGCGGCGGGAGGCCGCCCTGGAGTTCATCGAGGGGCTCTCCGCCCCTCCCGGGAAGGCGGACGAGGTCCAGCTCCTCCTCCTGGCGGGGGGGCAGGTGGCCGGGGGGGAGGCTTCACGGGAGGCGGCGGTCCGTTTTTTGGAAATGCTTCGCGGGCTGCTTCGGGATATACTGATCCTCCAGGCGGCGCCCGGGGCTGTGGAGCCCTGGCACGCGGACCTGGAGGAGACCCTGGCCGGCATCGGCCGCCGCTGGGGCATGAACGGTCTGACCGAGGCGCTCGACCGCGTGGAGGCGGCCCTCCACGATGTCGGGGTGGTGAATACGAACCCGGCCCTGACCCTCGAGGCCTTGGTGTTCGCGCTGCGGGCCACGGTGGCCCTCAACGCATAAGAGGTTGGAATGACAGAGGAAACACCAACCGGGACCTTCCAGAAGGGTTCCGATCTGCTGCCTGAAGGATATCAGCCCCCCGATCCCCGCGAGAAGATCAAGGTGGTGGGCGTCCGCGCGCGCGATGCGGCGCGGCCGGTCTACCATCTGATGGACGGCCTCTGCCTCCGCGTGGGGGACAAGGTGGTGACCGAGTCCGCCGCCGGCGAGGCCGAATGGGGCGAGGTGGTCGAGAGCCCCCGGGTGCTCGAGGCCCGCTACGTGCCGGGCCCCCTGGGGAAGGTGCTCCGCCGCGCCAGCGAAGAGGAGGTGAACCGCGTCGCCCGCGCCGTCAGCCTCGAGGCCCGCGCCAAGGCGCTCTGCCTGGAGAAGATCAAGGAGTTCGATCTCCCCATGCGGCTCATCGACGTGAAGTACGCCTTCTCGAACCAGAAGGCCACCTTCTTCTTCTCGGCGGAGGGAAGGGTCGATTTCCGGCGCCTCGTCCGCGCCCTGGCCGAGCAGCTCTCGGTGCGGGTCGAGATGCGGCAGATGGGGGCCCGGGACGAGGCGGGCATGATCGGCGGGTGCGGGGACTGCGGGCGGCAGTACTGCTGCTCGACCTTCCTCAAGGCCTTCGACCCCATCTCGGTGCGAATGGCGAAGGACCAGAACCTGAGCCTCAACCCCTCCAAGCTCTCGGGCGGGTGCGGGCGGCTCAAGTGCTGCCTCCGCTTCGAGCACTCGCACTACCTGGCGGTGAAGAAGACCCTGCCCGCCTGCAAGAAGAAGGTGGGCGGCTGCAACTGCGGGGCGACGGTGATCCGGCAGGACCTGCTGAAGGAGGAGATCACCCTCGCCCTGGAGACGGGGGACCGGCTGACGGTCCATTCGAGCCAGCTCACCCGCCTGCCCACGGGGCAGTTCGCGCTGAAGACGCCGATGGAGGTGCCTGTGGCGGCGGCGAAGGGCCGTCCCGGCGGGCGAGAATGACCAAGCCTTTCTACATCACGACGCCCATCTACTACGTGAACGACAAGCCGCACCTGGGGCACGCCTACACCACCGTCGCGGCGGACGCCAAGGCCCGCTTCCACCGGCTGCGCGGGGAGCCCGCCTTCCTCCTGACCGGGACGGACGAGAACGCCCAGAAGGTCGAGCGCGTGGCCCGCGCCGCGGGGGAGGACCCGCTCGCCTTCTGCGACGCCTACAGCGCCAAGTTCCGGGAGCTGTGGGCCAAGCTCAACATCCGCTACGACGACTACATCCGCACCACCGAGGAGCGCCACAAGCTGGGGGTGCAGGAGATCTGGCGGCGCGTCCGGGAGGCGGGCGACATCTACCTCGGCTCCTACGCCGGCTGGTACGCCGTGCGCGACGAGGCCTTCTACGCCGAGGAGGAGATCAGCGAAGGCCCGGACGGCAAGAAGGTCGCCCCCACCGGCGCCGAGGTGGAGTGGGTGGAGGAGCCGAGCTACTTCTTCCGCCTGGGCAAGTACCAGGAGCCCCTGCTCGCGCACTACCGCGCCCATCCGGAGTTCGTCCAGCCCGAGACCCGGCGGAACGAGGTGGTCCGCTTCGTCGAGAGCGGCCTGCGCGACCTCTCCGTGAGCCGCACGAGCATCAAGTGGGGCATTCCGGTGCCGGACGACCCGGCCCACGTCGTCTACGTCTGGTTCGACGCCCTGAGCAACTACCTCACCGCGGGCGGCTTCGGCCCCGGGGGCGCCGCGCCGGGAAACCCCTGGCCCGCCGACCAGCACTTCATCGGCATGGACATCATCCGCTTCCATGCCGTCTTCTGGCCCGCCTTCCTCATGTCGGCGGGGGTGCCTCTCCCCAAGCAGGTCTTCAGCCACGGCTGGTGGACGGTCGAGGGGCAGAAGATGTCCAAGAGCCTCGGGAACGCGGTGGATCCCCACTGGCTCATCGAGGAGTACGGGGTGGACCCCATCCGGTACTTCCTCCTGCGGGAGATCGCCTTCGGGCTGGACGGGGACTTCTCCCACCGCGCCCTCATCGAGCGCATCAACAGCGACCTCGCCAACGACCTGGGGAACCTCCTCCACCGCACCCTGAGCATGGTGAAGCGCTACCGGGGGGGCCGCGTCCGCCGCGCCCCGGGCGGGGAGGGGGAGGCCGAGGAGGCGCTGCGGCGGAACGCGCGCGAGTGCGCCGGGCGCTATGTGCAGCAGATGGAGGCCACCAATTTCCAGGAGGCCCTGCGGGCGGCGCTCCAGGTGGTGGGCGCGGCGAACAAGTACCTGGACTCGAGCGCCCCCTGGGCCCTGGCCAAGGAGAAGCGGGAGGAGCGCCTGGACGCCGTGCTCTACCACGCGGCGGCCTCGGCCCGGCTCGCGGCCGTGCTCGTCTCGCCGGTCATGCCCGCGGCGGCCGAGAAGATGGGCCGCCAGCTCGGCCTCCCCGAGGGCTGGCTCTCCGGGCCCTTCGACAGGCTCGCGGCGCTGGAGTCCCTGCCGGACTCCCTGGAGACGAAGCTGGGGGAGCCCGTCTTCCCCCGCATCGAGGAAGATGCGCGGGAGGAGATCCAGCGCAAGGTGGCGGCGCGCATCGCGGGGGGCGAGGCCCTTCCGGTCCCGGCGGGGGAGAAACCCGGCCCGAAGGCCGGGGAAGGGGAGGCGGACGCCGGCGGGGAGGCGGCCAATCTCGTCACCATCGACGACTTCCGGAAGCTCGACCTGCGCGCCGCCAGGGTGATGGCGGCCGAGGCCGTGCCGAAATCCAAGAACCTGCTCAAGCTCCAGGTGACGCTGGGGGGCGCGCCGCGCACGGTCGTGGCCGGCATCGCCCGGCACTACGCGCCGGAGGCCCTGGTGGGCCGGACGATCATCCTCGTGGCGAACCTCGCGCCCGCCAGGCTGATGGGCATCGAATCGCAGGGGATGCTCCTCGCCGCGCGGGACGGCGACCGACTGCTGGTCGCGGGCGTCGAGGGCGAGATTTCCCCCGGCGCAAAGATCCAGTGATGAGCCGGTCATTTTGAGGGGCGCCCATCCGGCGGCGGGCCGTTCAATCCGAGAAGGGAATTTTCTTTGCCCCCTCCCTCCGGGAGGTCGGGCCCGCATGGGCCCGAGGGGGGAGGGAAGGCCACCAAGCGATTTCCCCCACCCCAGCCCTCCCCCGGAGGGGGAGGGAAAGACAGCGGGAGCGATTTCCTGTCTTGCTTCCAAAGGGAGGAATGACAGGAATCATTCCCGGCTTTGCAGCCTGAAGGGCCTCCCCGGGAGGCCGAAGGAAACGTGATGAGCGAACAGAATCCCGGCGGCGCTCCGGGCGGAAGCCCGGGCGGTTCGAACGGAGGGGGCACTCCCCGCCCGGGAGGCGGCTTCCACCGCCGGCGCCGCGGGCGCCGGTTCGGGCGAGGCGGCCCGCCCCGTCCCGGCCAGCGCCCGCAGGGGCAGCCGGAGGCCGGGGGCGAGGGGCAGCTCCCGGCGGCCCTGCCTCCCCCTCCCGCCGCGCGCGAGGACGGCCTCGTCCTCGTGGACACGCACTGCCACCTGGCGGACGCGGCCTTCGACCGCGACCGGCGGGCCGTGGTCGAGCGCGCCCACGCCCAGGGGGTGGCCTTCATGCTCTCGGTGGGCTCGGACGCCGAGAGCAGCCGGAAGACCATCGACGTGGCGGGCTCCTTCCGCGGGGTGTACGCCGCCGTCGGGATTCACCCCCACGAGGTGAAGGGGATCGACAATAAGACGCTCCCCGCCATCGCCTCCATGGCGAGCCACTCGCGCGTGGTGGCGGTGGGGGAGATCGGCCTCGACTACTACCGCAACAACTCCCCCCAGAAGGCGCAGCGCCACTGGTTCCGCGAGCAGGTGCGCCTCGCCGTAAAGGCGGGCAAGCCGGTGATCGTCCACTGCCGCGACGCGGGGGAGGACGTGCACGCCATCCTGGCCGAGGAGAAGGTGTGGCGGGCGGGAGGGGTGGTGCACTGCTTCACGGGCGACGCCGAGCTGGCGAAGAAGTTCCTCGCCCTCGACCTCCACCTCGGGGCGGCGGGGCCCCTCGCCTTCGACGACGGCCAGGCCCTGCAGGAGGTCTTCGCCCAGGTGCCCATCGAGCGCGTCCTGGTCGAGACGGACAGCCCCTACCTCGCGCCCCCGCCCATGCGGGGCAAGCGCAACGAGCCCGCCCTGGCCTACCAGGTGGCCGAGACGCTGGCCCGGATCCACGGCCTGTCCACCGGCGAGGCGGCCCGCATCACCACCTCGAACGCCCGGCGGCTCTTCGGGATCGGGCCCGAGCGGAAGGGCGGCAGCTTGGCCTACGCGCACGAGGGCCGCCTCTACCTCAACATCACCAACCGCTGCCAGAACGCCTGCTACTACTGCGGCCTGCTGAGCGACCGCGTCTTCAAGGGCCACGACCTGACCCTGCCCTCGGAGCCCGCTGAGGAGCCGGGCGCCGCCGCCATCCTCGAGGCGGCGGGCGACCCCTCCGGCTACGACGAGGTGGTCTTCAGCGGCTTCGGGGAGCCCACCCTCCGGCTCGACGTGCTGGCGGAGGTGGCGCGGGGGCTGAGGGAGAAGGGGGCGAAGCGCATCCGCCTCGTCACGAACGGCCTGGGCAGCCGCACGGCGGGCTACGATATCGTGCCCGAGCTGCGGGGGGTCCTGGACGCCGTCTCGGTGAGCCTCCAGGCGGCGACCCCCGAGGCCTACGCCAAGGTGTGCAAGACCCAGGGCATCGAGAACCCCTACCCCTCGGTCAAGGACTTCGTCCGGAGCGCGCGGCTCCACTTCCCCGAGGTGGAGGTCACCGCCGTCCGCATGCCCGGCATCGACATCGCGGCCTGCGAGAAGGTCGCCCGCGAGGAACTGGGCGTGCCCTTCCGGGCGCGGGAGTACGTGCTGACGGATTAGCTTCTCCAAATTCCTTTCATAAGAACCCGCCCGTCGTTTCGGACACTGGTTTCGTCACCACCTCCGCCCCAGCAGGAAGCCGGCCACGAGGAGCCCCGCCCAGCCTCACCCACATGGGGGACCCTCCCCCCCAATATGGGCCGGGGCCCGCGCGGCGGTCCTCGCCCGGCCCGCGCCCTCTGGAGAAGCGCCTCTGGACCGGCTGGAAAGGACCGGACGATACATGAAAGGGAAGAAGCCAGCCCTCTTAAATCCGATCGGCAGGGGCGGGTCCTTCAGGCCCATGGGCGCTTCTTTTTTCTCTCTGCCACGAACCAGCGCGAAATTGGACGAAATTGCGGTAAGCGGCCCTCCGCCTCCGGGGTGTATCTTGCCCGAGGGGCGCGGCGCGCCCGCGCGTTTTCGCGGGGCGCAGAGCCCACACGCCCATGGAGGGAGTAACGGCGAGTAACGCTTAGTAACGGGAAAAGCCCATGAAAGGAATATGTGGCGCGGTAAGACCACCTCCGGGCGTTCATCTGTAGGGGCGGGTCTGAAACCCGCCCCCGCGGGACCGGGAGGTCCATCGGGTGGCCGTCCCGCGGCCTGTCGCGGTTAGTCTCGCTTATTGACCCAAAAAGCCCATCAAAAATAAGGTGCCGCAGCCGGATCAGGGAGAAATTTGGGCTTATCCGGCTCAGATCCGGATGTCCACGAGGCGCCCCCGGTGGGGGAGGGCGCCGGCCGGAGGAAGCCCGCCGAGGGGAGCGGGCCGGAGAAGGACGCCCTCCTCGATGGGCTCGAGGCCGAGGACGGAAAGCCCGGCGGGGGACCCGCCTGGGCCGGCGCGCGGCGGAGCGGACGTCCGTGCCGGCCCGAGGACGCCTCCCCGTCCCTCAAGCCCGGCTGAGCCGGAAGCCCGCCCAGGCCAGGTAGCCCGAGATGAGGAGCGCCGCCCAGCTCACCCACATCGGGGTGGTCCAGGCGCCGACCACGGCCGGCCAGCCGTAGAACACCCGGAACAGGTGCAGCAGGGCGATGATGGCGAAGATGGCGGCCGTGAACTGGTGGTAGGTGTGTCGCGTCATGGCGTGATCCTCCTGATTCACGCATATGGCCTCCGCCCGACGCCCGCGCACTCAGGTCAAGGCCGGACCCGGGTCAAATTTGAATATCGATGAGCCTCCCCCGGTGGGGATGAATCCCGGCTGGGGGAGTTCCCTGCGCCGGGGAGGGATGGAAGAGCGCGGCTCCCTCGTCGAGAGGCTCGAGGTCGAGGACGAGGGGCCCGGCGGCGAAGGGCGCTGGGGTCCGGCCGCCCGGCCGGGCGGGGCCGCTTTCCGCATAAGGAGGCTGGGGCCAGGGGCGGCCCGGGACGCGGAGGTCCATCCCTCATCCTCCAGGCGTCGCGGGGGTCACCGGCGCCCCCGAGCGAACGGCATGGCTGCCGGCGGGACGGGAGAGGCGGCGATCCGGACGAAATGATCCCCCGCCTCGGCCTCTCCTCCGCGCTCCCGGCGGATACCCTCCCCGCGGAGCTGGATGATCTTTCCCTCCGGGGTGTAGGGCAGGAGGAAGACCTGCCGCGTCCCGCGCAGGGTGCCCACCCGGATGGTGCCGCCCTCCCAGAGCCGGGCGCGCGGCACGGCCGCCTCGCTGTGGATGTCCGGCCCCCGGCGCCGGAAGACGGGATGGGGGCGGATCGAGACGGAGAGGTAGAGGTCGCCCGGCGCCGCGCCCGGCGCGCCCAGCCCCCCGGCGGCCCGCAGGCGGAGGATCTCGCCTTCTTCCACCCCCGCCGGGACGCGCGCGCGCAGCCGCGCGCGCTCCAGGGATTCGCCCTTCCCCCCGCAGCGGCGGCAGCCCCTCCCCGCGCAGCGCGGGCAGGGGAAGGGCTTGGGGTAGCGCAGGAGGGCCTCGCCCCCCAGGGCCGCCTGGAGGAAGGGGAGGGCGAGGCGGAAGGAGAGGTCGCGCCCCCGCCGGGGCGGCGCGGGAGGGGCGGGCGTTTCATCCTCGGCCAGCGCCAGATGGTAGGCCTCGGCCAGCTCCCGGAAGCGCTCCTCCAGGCCGGGGCGGCCGGGATGGAGGTCGGGATGGCAGGCCAGCGCGTGGCGGCGGAAGGCCCGGCGGATCGCCTCGCGCCCCGCGTCCGGGGAGAGGCCCAGCGTCTCTAAGGCGCGGGCCCGCCGGGGGAAAAGCGAGAGGGCCATGAATCGGGTCTCCGGCTAAGGTTCCTTGCACGCCCTGAAATCCGTCCGGTCGATTTGTACTGCCAATGGCATGCAGTTCAATGTGGGAAATGTACTGCCAATGGAATGCCAAAATCAAGCGGAAAAATCTGATGTCCACCGAAAATTTTGGCTTGATTTATGGTGCCATTGGCACTACATTTGCTTGGGAAAAGGCCGGTAGACCCTGTCTTTGTAGGGGCAGGGCATGCCTCGCCCCCGGGCGAGACGCGAATAGAGAGGCGGCCATGGACGACCCCAAGACCCCCGCCAAGCGCCACCACGACCGCCCCATGCAGATCCGCATGACCCAGGAGCTGCTGGACCTCATCCAGCGCGCCTCCGAGAAGTCGGGCCTCTCCACCTCGGGCTGGGTGCGGGACCGCCTCGCGCGCGTCGCCCGCCGGGAGCTGCGGGGCATTCCGGACGAAACCCCCCGCCAGTCCTACCGGGACAAGGGCAAGCCGTAGTCCTGCTCCGGCCGGGTGTGCTACCATCGGGCATCCGACGCGCGAGACGCCTTCTCCCGCCCTGCCAGGCGGACGGACGGATCGGCGCATGTGTGGCCCGCCGCCGGGCTTCCAGCGGATTTCACATCCAGGCGGTTTCGCGCAGGCGCCGGGGGGAGGTCACGCTCCCCGCGTCCCGCCAGGGGGGAAGCTCCGCCGGGAGGCGCCGGGCGGGAGAGGAATCCCGG